>CP046107.1:321498-642996 GCA_016864895.1 Neisseriaceae bacterium
GATTCTGGTACATTGTTAACGATGATTGTTGTAGAATTAGGGATAAAAAATTAAAGTAACTAAAAGAAAAAATTTAAAATGCTCATCATATGAGGAAAAACGCTAAAAACAGAGGATCAGAAAATGAAAATACAATGTAGGGAGAAAGAATTGATAACTAGCTCAAAATAGTGCAAACAAAGAAGGCAATACATTACAAAAAAACCCTTCTTGCTGATTGTATCCAGTGTGAATTATATTAATTTTAGCTATAAATATGCCCCCCTCCCTTTATAAAGAGTAATAACGCATACAGTAATTATGCATTAATAACAAAGAAATAAATAATTCATATGATTAATTCGAAAAAGGAGATTTAATGAAAAAATTTTTTATCCATATTCTGTTATTGGTTATGAGCTCTTTGGTTATTGCTGATCCAGTTAAAGTATCTGATGTAACAATCGCTCAGTCTATCAGAAATATTTTGGGTCCTGATATTAAAATCAACTATATTAAATTTAAAATAGACCAAAACATTGACTTAAAAGAAAAAACAGGTCATATCAATTTATATCTTTATCCTGAAACAGCTACTGTAAAGCCTTTCCTGTTTGAAGGTATCATCAAAGGAAAAGAAAATTTGGATGTTGCTAATCATAAATTAATCGTATTTAAAAGTAACAAAGTCGATTTTACCGATGATAATAAAATCTCTAAAATTAGTGGTTTGTTAACAGTAAGAAATCGAACAGTTCCTCTTCATTTTAAGATAACCTCATTTATTTGCCAAGGAGAATCAGGTGACAGAACTTGTGACATTAGTTCAAATGCTGCACTTGACAGAACTCAATTAGGGATCACTTACGGTACAAAAATTGGTTTATCTAAACAAGCCCCTATTACCGTAAAATTAAAACTAAAAGAATAAATAGGTACAAACTTAAAACAATTATTCAGTGGTTTTTTTTGTTCTATTTTGAAAATACTTTTCTAGACCTTGATTTCGTAAAATACAGCTGGGACAGTTTCCACACCCCCCTGGAATGCCCAAATAACATGTATGCGAATATCGATTAATAAATTCTAAATATCCTAACCTATCAGCTAAAGCCCATATTTGATCTTTAGTTAAATTAATTAAGGGGGTATGGATAATGAAAGATTCATCCATCGCTAGATTAATTGTTTGATTCATGGAAGCAATAAATTCAGCACGACAATCAGGATAACCACTATAATCAGCTTCACTTACCCCGATAATAATATTCCTAATAAATTGTTGCTGTGCATATATAGCAGCATATAATAAAAATAATGCATTTCGCCCAGAAACAAACGTATTTGGATATTGACTACCTGTGTCTTGTTTAATAGTCTGTTCTTCGTCTATTAAAGCATTATTAGTAACTTGTTTAATTGCATTTAGTGCAACCATTTTTTGTGGTACACTTAACAGATTGCATATTTTTCTAGCACAAGCTATTTCGATATCATGTCTTTGCCCATACACAAAAGTTATCGCCTGTACATTGCTCAAACCATAATCATGTATAGCCTTAATGAGACAAGTAGTCGAATCTTGGCCTCCTGAAAATATTATCAATGCTTTATCCAGTGCTAGCATTTAATTCTCATCATCCCCCGTATAAGCAGGTAAATAAAATTTGAAACAACTTCCCTTGTTCTTATCACTTTCGATAATTAGTTCTGAATCATGCATTTTAAGTGCATTTTTAACAATTGCAAGACCTAGACCAGAACCAACATTATTATTGGACTTCCTATTACGAGCAGAGCTGACGACATAAAATCTTTCTGTTAGCCTACTGATATGCTCTTTTGAAATACCAGTTCCATTATCCTTAATTGAAAACATTGCATAATTCTGCCCCTCTTTTTGTATTTTTTCCCAATGGATTTCTATTAAAGTATTTTTGGGATTATGTTCAATCGCATTATAAACGAGATTGGATACTACTTCCCTCAATGATTGATCATGTCCTTCAACAAACAATTCATCATCTAAATATAAACTAATTTTTTGTTTATTCGAATTTCTAACTTGAGTTTCATCATAAATAGAATAAATAATATCAGGCATATCAACCAGTTTCTTACTTTCAAAAAAAGGATTACCTTCTATTTTTGCCAAAGTCAATAACTGATTAACCATATTTAATAATCTATCTACTTGTGCTTGCATATTTTTATAAGGTTTCAAATCAGATTTTTCATATTTTTGTTGTTTTCTTTGACTCTGTAAAATCTCAATATACCCCTTTAGTACAGTCAGAGGGATACGCAGTTCATGACTAATATTACCAAAAAAGATTTTTCTCGAATTTTCTAAATAAATTTGATCAGAAATATCTCTCATATAAATAAGGTAATAACCACTGGATAAGTTTACAACAGAATATTCCACATACTGATCTGTTTGTACTTCTAAGGTCTTTACCCTATCATTATCGATATTATCAAATAAAAATTGATTAGAGTCTTTCTGACTGAATAGTTCTAAGATATTATTTTGGTTCTTCAATTCCAGTGAGTTAAAATAATCATCTATTTTATTATTTTTCCACAAAATGAGACCGTCTATATCACAAATACACAGACCAACAGGCAGCTCCTTAATTCCTCCCATAATTTTTTTATACATACCAATCTGAGTATTATCTGTTCTAACTTTCTTAAAATAAAGAATACATTGATTTAAAACTACTAAAAATAACACAATTGTCAGACTAATAAAAAAATTATTAAATAGATAATAAAAAACCGAAGCAACAGGAATAGCAACTACCCATACCCAAAAATATTGAAATTTCTTGAAAGTAATCATTTTATAAAGTTATATTAAATTTAAATAATATTTGAAAATCTATAACCTTCCCCCCTAACTGTTTGCAAAAGCTTATCATGTCCTGTTGGTTCTAATATTTTTTTTAAGCGACCAACTGAAACATCAACAGTTCTCTCTTCGACATAAGTATCTATTCCCCATACATTATCTAACAACTGAGGACGAGTAAATACTCTATCAGGATGACTGATCAAAAACTTGAGTAGTTTGAACTCAATTCTACGTATCTGAACATCTTTATTATTAATAAAAATCCTATGAGCAATAGTATCCACTTTAATCCCCTCATATTCAATAATATCTTTATTTGTCTTATGAGCACCACTATTTTTCATTCTTCTTAGATGAGCCTCAATTCTCGCTAATAACTCCTTAAGTGAAAAGGGTTTAGTCAAATAATCATCAACACCTTTATTCAATCCTTCAATTTTGTCATTAACCTCTACTTTAGCACTAAGCATAATAACAGGTGTATCTTTACGATTTTCATCTTCCTTTATTTTTCCTAATAACTGAATGCCACTTCCTTTAGGAATCATCCAATCTAACAGAATTAGATCAATACTCTTCTTAGAAGTAATAATTTCTAAAGCTTCCATATAATCATAAGCTTGCAATACTTTGTAATTTTTAGACTTTAAATAAACTGAAACCATATCCTGAATATTTTTTTCATCTTCGACCACTAAAATATTTTTCATATAAAATATAATATCCCTACTAATTAATTAAAAAGTTGAAAAACAACAAAAACTAAAATCACATAAAAAACAGCTAAAATATCATCTAACATCACCCCTAAACCCCCAGATATGGATTTATCAATCGATCTAATGGGCCAAGGTTTCCATATATCAAAAATTCTAAAAAAAATGAACGCTAACAACCAATTCTGCCATGATACAGGTACTATTGAAAGTATTAACATCATCGCTACGATTTCATCAATAACAATTCCTGAATAATCAGCACAACCCAATTTTCTTTGTACTACATCGCAGACAAAAATACCAATCAAAAATAATACTAACGATAGAGTTAACAAATAACTTTGAGGTAACCCCATACCTGCAATAAAAAAAGCAGGAATAAACGCCACAAGCGTGCCTACAGTTCCTGGCATTATTTTTGATAACCCTGTACCAAATCCAAAAGCCAACATACAAGCAACTGATTCAGTTAACCAACGGAAACTAGGTTCAAAGTCAATATATTCTTGTTTATTTTTCAAAATGATCAAATCCTTTTTTTGTGTAATTGATTTCTCTACTCTCATGAGTAAGCATATACCCTGCACCTTCAATAATTTCTCCAATTTTATGTAAAGGTACTAGATTTTTATTCGCTAATTCCTCTAATTTTTCTCTGTTATTCTTAGGTGCTGTAAAAACAATCTCGTAATCATCACCACCATTTAATATCCAGTCATTATAATACTTATATTTCTGTAATGAACAAAGAGAAGGAACTGTTGCAATATCAATTTTTGCACCCACCGCTGATGCAGTTAAAATATGATTTAAGTCTTGTAATAATCCATCTGAAATATCCTGGGCAGCATGTATCAAATTCCTAGCTTGAAACATAAAATCTACTCTAATGGCAGGATGAATTCTGGCTTGTTCACAAATTTTAAACTCATCCTCCTGTAAATTCACATTATTCCAATGATGGTAGAGTGCTGCTACGGCCAAACCTATTTGGCCTGTTACCCATATATCGTCTCCAACTTTAGCAGTATTCCTCTGTGATCCTAATTGATCAGATTCACCAATAATAGTAATATTTAGTGTCAGTACCTCACCTCGAGTTGTGTCCCCACCTATTAATTTTACATGATAAGTATCTAGTACACTGTTAAAAGATTCGAAAAAAGTATTCAGCCACTGTTCATCTAACTTAGGAAACGCAACAGACAGTAACACCCATTTAGGCCAAGAGGTCATTGCTGCCATATCAGAAAAATTCACAGCCAACGATTTATAGGCAATTTTATCTGCTGCTTCATCAGAAAAAAAATGCCTATCAGCAATCAACATATCGGTGCTGATATGCCAAAACTGATTACTGTTGACTTTTAATATTGCTGCATCATCACCTATACCTACAAGCAAAGAATCGTCAGTCTTACTCCTCGGTTTTAAATAACGATCAATAAATTCAAATTCATTCATAATATTTTTAATTACAGTTATAATGCTTATTATATATGATCCCTAAACGAATTGCTGGTTTTAACGTAGTATATCAAGTTAATACAAGAATAGGCTGATGACATTTTCTCTGATTATTTATATAATCACCGTTTTAATCAATTAATACACACCATGAGTCAATCTATTCAAGATGCAGTGAACTCTACAAGAACCTTTGCCATTATTTCCCACCCTGATGCTGGAAAAACTACTCTGACAGAAAAGTTGCTTTTATTTTCAGGTGCTATACAAACTTCTGGTACTGTAAAAGGTAAAAAATCGAACAAATTTGCTACTTCTGATTGGATGGATATTGAAAAACAAAGGGGTATTTCGGTAGTTTCGAGTGTCATGCAGTTTAAACATGATAAACATACTATCAATTTGTTAGACACACCAGGCCATCAGGATTTTTCAGAAGATACTTATCGTGTATTGACAGCTGTTGATAGTGCCCTAATGGTGATAGATGCGGCAAAAGGAGTAGAAGAACAAACAATCAAACTACTTAATGTTTGTCGTCTAAGGGACACCCCCATTATTACCTTTATGAACAAATATGATAGAGAAGTAAAAAATTCGTTAGAACTCTTGGATGAGGTTGAAGATATATTAAAAATTCGTTGTGCTCCTATTACCTGGCCCATTGGCTCCGGGAAAAATTTTAAAGGTGTTTATCAATTGCTCAATGATGAAATATATTTATTTGAGCCTGGACATAATAAAATTACTTTAAACTTTGAAATTATTCAAGGTATTAATAATCCCAAATTAGATGAGTTATTTCCTCTAGAGATAGAAAACTTGCGTTCGGAAATAGAATTAGTTCAGGCTGCTTCAAACCCTTTTTCATTAGAAAAATTTTTACAAGGTGCCCTCACCCCTGTTTTCTTTGGCTCAGCTATTAATAATTTTGGCATCAAAGAAATTCTGGATTCATTGGTTAAATGGGCACCATGTCCACAGCCAGAAAAGGCTGTAGAACGAATAGTAGAACCAACAGAAAGTTCATTTTCAGGTTTTGTATTTAAAATTCAGGCTAATATGGATCCTAGACATCGAGATAGAATTGCCTTTTTAAAAATATGTTCTGGAAAGCTCTCTCGAAGCATGAAAATTAAACATCTACGTACTAATAAGGAGATATCTGCCTCTTCTGTGGTTTCTTTTATGTCTGATGATAGAGAATTAATTGAAGAAGCTTATGCTGGTAATATTGTTGGGCTACCTAATCATGGTAACATTCAAATAGGAGATAGTTTTAGTGAAGGTGAAAAACTAACTTTTACTGGCATCCCTTATTTTGCGCCAGAAATCTTTAGAAAAGTCAAGATAAAAAATCCATTAAAGACTAAACAACTTTATAAAGGGCTACAACAATTGGGTGAAGAAGGTGCTGTACAAGTATTCAAACCTTTAGATGGTGGTGATATCATATTGGGGGCGGTTGGTATTCTTCAATTTGAAGTAGTGGAATCACGACTGAAGGAAGAATATGGTGTAGAAGCAATGTTTGAGAATATTAATATCTGGTCTGCTAGATGGGTAAGTTGTAAAAACAAAAAACAATTACAGGAATTTGAGCGTAACGTTAGTACCAATCTTAGTATCGATGCAGGTGATAATTTAACCTATCTAGCGCCCAATAAAGTTAATTTACAATTAACAAAAGAAAGATGGCCCGATATTAACTTCCATGAGACCAGGGAACACTCTATTAAATTTGATGAATAATCTAATTTCACTATTCTGTTGTCTGTTGTTCTAGACTCATGTCTCTTTTTCAATATTTTTGACGTTGTTGCACAATTGACTTACGTTTAGAAATAATACAAAACTTCCATAAATATAAAATGGAATAATAGCTAATAAGAGCTAATGAAATACCTAAAATTGGTACCCCCACTACAAAATAAGATAGATTATTCGAGAACCAATCCATCAACTCATGAAAACTCCAATCAGAGATTACCTGTATGGATAAGAGATGATTAATTGATTGACCTCCATCTATCACCCAAACGCCTATTTTATAGGCAAGATAATACAAAGGCAAATAGGTCAATGGGTTAGTATAAAGTGTAGTAAAAAAGGCGACTGAAATATTGGCACGTAATAAATAAGCTAATAAAAAAGCTGATAACATTTGGGTTGGGCCTGGCATCAGACCACAAAACATCCCCACTGCAACAGCCATAGCCACATTCTTACGATGAAAACTCCAATAGTAAGATTTATTAAAATAAGGTTCGAAAGGTCTTAACCATTTAGAATTAAAAAGTTCTTCCTGTCTAGGAATTTTGGATTTTACTTTACTAATATAATAACTAAATGACTTCATCATCAATATAATCTTTGCCTTAATTGTTCGAATATACACACACTAGTTGCTATAGCAACATTTAAGGATTGGACATTTCCAATCATTGGAATATAGACTTGTTGTATTTTAGAGTTACTAATGGTATTAAAATCTTCAAGAATTCCACTACCTTCATTTCCAAATACCCATGCATTTATTCCTGTTAAGTTCAATGTATACAGATTTTTTGCCCCATCACTTAATTGAGTCACCAAAACATTATGTGGATACTGCTTAACAAAGTTTAATAAATTTGTATTAGGATATAAATTAACACTAAAATGAGCTCCCATTGTTGCTCTTAATACTTTAGGCATGTAAACATCCGCACAACCTTGACTAAGCAACACATGTTTAATACCACATGCCAGTGCAGTACGAATAATAGTTCCTATATTACCTGGATTCTGTATTCTATCCAATAGAATGCAGTCCTCTACTATACTACTTATATCCGGATAAGTCGGCATTTCGACAATGGTAATTATTTCTCTAGATGAAGTTAAATCAGAAATTTTATTCGCTAACTTATCACTAATACAAAAAATTCGTTGTTTTGGAACATTGGATAAAATAGGTTTAATCTCAGGATGGTCTATTCTTGACTCCGTAACAAATAATGCTTTAATTCTTTCCAAAGGTACATTTTGTAATAAATGGTTTCCCTCAACCACATATTCTTTTTGTTTTTTTCTGAAATCACCTGAGTGAAATAAATTAACTAAATATTTAATATATTGATTCTGTCGAGAAGTAATGATGTTAGAACGATACATAAATGTCACTACACTTTGGGTAATGTAACACCTTGTTGCCCCATATATTTACCACTTCGATCCTTGTAAGATATCTCACAATATTCATCACTTTCAAAGAATAAAACTTGAGCAACCCCCTCCCCTGCATATATTTTAGCTGGTAGAGGTGTCGTATTAGAGAATTCTAAAGTCACATGCCCTTCCCATTCAGGCTCAAAAGGCGTTACATTTACGATAATCCCACAACGAGCATAAGTTGATTTACCCAAACAAATAGTTAAAACATTTCTTGGGATTCTGAGATATTCAATGGTTCTAGCCAATGCAAAAGAATTAGGAGGAATAATACAAGAGTCACCTTCAAATTCAACAAAATTTAATGGATCAAAATTTTTAGGATCTACTATCGTATTATGGATATTAGTGAATATTTTAAATTCTCGAGCACACCTTACATCATAACCATAGCTAGACGTTCCAAAAGAAATAACCTTTTTACCATGAACTTGTTTCACTTGTCTTGGCTCGAATGGATCGATCATACCGTATTCTTGGCTCATTTTTTTTATCCACTTATCGGCTTTAATACTCATTGTTTAATCCTCAATTAATCCACCAGCATGTTCAATTAATTCTTCATATATCTGGGAAAAGTAACTAGACATCATCATCTGATTAGCACTTACCAACATTATCTCACTATGACTATCATCACTATCGTAATCTGATTCATCTGAAACTTGCATATCAATAAAGCGAATATTTTTCAGAGTAAAATCATGACATAACAGAAACCTAATCTTATCATTCCATACTAGTGCTAACTGACTAACAAATCGATCATTTTCTACAATATCTTGAATCTCATGTGCTAATAAATCACATTTATAAAATTTAATCGCACTAGATGTATCAGACACGCTTTTCAATTCACAAAAATTATCTAATGTAAAGTTCCTTTCAGCATACCCACGCCTTAACCATGTAGTCATTAAGGTAGTAACGGACATTTTAGTATTGAGTAGTGTGACCTGTAAGCCCCCTAATGCTTCTCTTAATTCAGAAATAAACCGCTCACGTTTGCTTTCATTGGCCTGATCTATTAATAAAAATCCATTTGTACCATTATAAAGAGCTTCAATAAAAGATTGCTTTATAAAAGCCTTAGGTAATAGATCATCAATAATAGACTGTTTCATTTCTCTTTTTTCTCGACTAGATATTTTCCTATATTCTACTTTTTCAACTGACTCTATTCTCACTGCTAGTTCATCATTAACAATGTAACTTGGAAGTAATTTTTCTTCCTTTTTTAATCTCATTTTCCAACTATTCTCTATAGGGAAAATCATTTGCTCTGTAAAAGAATAGGCTGGTACAAATCCTTGCACATCTTTTGATAAACCCATCATCAAGGGAATATTATGCTGAGTTAGTTTTTCTTCAACCACGTTAATGCTCGGAAACGATTCAGGATTAATTAATACTACACTTAGTTGCTTAAACCACTTCATATATAATTATTACTTTCTTTTCAAATGTAAGGTAATCTTATCAATATTATGTCTCATCAACTCTAGATAATTTGGTACTTCTTCATTTTTATCACTTAGAAAGTCTGAATATAAATCTCCAACTATTCCCGTACCAGTTCGTTTAGATACTAACTGAGCAATTCTTACATCTGAATTTTTTTCCGAGAATATATACTTGACATTTTTCTTATTAATAGAATTGATTGTTTCAGATACTTTCTTAGCTGAAATTTCACCATGTTCATGCTCATGTTCTGATTCTAAACTGAGATAATCTAAATGGTAATAATTTGCTAGATATTTAAACCCTGCATGAACAGTTATCAATACGCTATTCTCAATATCTACTTGCTTAAATTTAGAATCAGACCACTGTTGTAACTCATCTAATTTCTTTAAATATTCATTTGCTCTTCTACTAAAATATTTCCAGTTAGAGGGATTCTTTTTAATCAGCTGACTTTGAATTAATCGTATGCTTTTTTTAGCCAGCCTAATATCATGCCAAGTGTGTGGATCAAATAATTTGACTTCTTTATCACTAATTTCGTGCACATCCTCATCACTGAAATGATATTGAATCAGTGGGATCAAATCTTGTGAGGTAAATATATTAGATACAATAATGAGTTTTTCAGAATAAGCTTTCACAGCATTCAAAATGCTGCCAGATTCAAAATGAAGTCCATGAATAAATATAATATCTGCTTCTTTTAAAGCAATCTGATCTTGAGCAGTTGTTTCATAGTGATGTGAATCATGATTTAAATCTACTAAATTAACAACTTCTATTTTATTGCCCCCAATTTCCTTTAGCCAGTTCCCCAAAATACTAAAACTTGAAATAACCTTAAGTTTATCTGCGTAAGACAATTGGAAAGAAAATACTAATAATATGAAAATAAAAAATTTCTTCATGACACACTCACTAATGTTTCTGATATTGCTGAAATAATATTCCAGAATTAGGGCCAATAAAAAGAGAAAACATATAAAAAATACCACAACATAAAATAATCATGGCACCAGATGCTACATCAACATAAAAAGATAAAAGCAGACCAATTATACCATTGATAAAAGCAAAACAGAATGCACCAATCAATATACTTTCCATTCTAGAAAACCAGAGCTTTGCAGTAATTGCAGGAATCATCATCAATCCCACCGATAATAATGTTCCTAAGGTTTGGAATCCTCCAACTAGGTTTAGTACAATTAAAAATTGAAAAATAATTAAGAAAATTGAACCTTTTGCTTTTACTATCTTTAAAAAAATTGGTTCAATACTTTCAACATAAAGTGCTCTATAAATAATTGCCAATAAAACTAAAGTTGTTGTCGTAATACTAGCAATCCACAGTAATCCATTATGATTAACTTGAAATAAGGAACCAAATAAAAAATCCATGAGGTCAGTGCTGGTTCCATACTTACTTATCAAAATTACACCTAAAGCCAAACAGGTTAGATAAAACCCTGCAAAATTAGCATCTTCTTGTAATCCAGTCTTTTTAGTTGCAATAGTTGACACGAAAATCATCAACAAACCAGTTAGCAATCCCATCAAACTCATAACTACCGGATTTAAAAAAGCAATTAAAAAACCAAGTGCTACTCCTGGCAAAATAGCATGGCTAAGTGCGTCTCCTACCAAACTCATTCGACGCATAATCAAAAACACACCAATTGGTGTTGTGCCTATGCTTTGATATAAAATAGCTAATAAAGCTATTCTCATAAAATCATATTCTACAAAAGGGGAAATCAAGTAGTCATACATGGCTTTTAACCTTTATCAAATAATTTGAAATCAACCAGACTAGTAGGTCCCTGATACCTAACATTAACATCTAAAATAACTGTGTTAGGAAAATATTCCTGTATAATTTCCTGATCATGTACAACAACTATAAGACCTTTTTGATTCGCTTTTGCTTGTGATAAAAAGTCTAATAGCTGAATAGTGGTATCGTAGTCCACAGCGTTAAATGGCTCGTCCAATAAAAAATAGTCCGCCTTCTGTACCAAAAGTCTCGCAAATAGAACCCTTTGCAATTGACCTCTTGATAATTCTGAAACCTGTTTGTCAGCTAAATCTATAAGACCAACTTGTGATAAAGCTGTACAAACCCTCTCTTTTTGTTCTACATTTAAACCTTTATAAAAAGAAATTTCGTACCATAACCCTAATGCAACCAACTCAAATACACTCAGCGGCTCTGCAACATTAACCGTGCTGTTTTGAGCTAGATAAGTAATTTGAGACTGATCTAAATTAACTAGATCAACTTGACCACTATCTGGATTGATAAGACCGATGATGGTTTTTAATAATGTACTTTTCCCCGCACCATTAGGCCCATAAACAGCCCATTGTTCGTTATTCTCAAAAACAAGATTAACATGCTCTAGACTAATTTTATTTTTATATTTAACCGTGACGTCATTAACTATGATGGCCATATCATCCCCAAAAGTATAAGCTCAACCAAATCAAAACCAATACTGGAAAGATAATAATTAACCTATTTATAACGCCATTTAACAGCAATGATTTCATTTTTTTTATAAATTTAGATAAAGAAAGGATCGTCATGATAACAAAAATTCTTTTAATCTTAAATGACCCTATACAAATTTTCATTCTATAATGTCACTATCAATTTTTAAAACAATTTCATGAGGGATAAATTATGCAACTGTTATTATGGAGACATGCTGAAGCCAATGATCATAAAAATGATCTTAAACGTCATTTAACCCCAAAAGGATTCCAGCAAGCAGAAAAAATGAGCAAATGGATTAAAAAACACTTTTCCGATGAACATACTGTTTGGGTGTCTGAAGCCTTTCGTACTCAAGAAACTGCTAGTTTTTTAAAGCACAAGCCGCTTATAAAGCCACATCTAAACCCTTCATCCCCAGTCAATATCATTCTAAATGATATTTTAGATAATATCTTTTCAGAAAATATAATTATTGTTGGACACCAACCATGGATAGGAAGCTTAACTGCCTACCTTATTTATGTTAATTACAACCGCCACATCAATATACCAATATATTGGCCTTTCAAGAGAGCAAGCATATGGTGGTTGGAAATTAAACAGGATAATCAAAATTCTTTTTACACAAAAGTTAAGGCGAATTTGACGCCAAATCTGTTGGATTAATCATAAATTAAAAAACTTTTAATAATAAAACTAAAACTAAGATACCAGTCAAGATAGATAACCAATTGCGAATGCTTTTTTGAATTTGGATCAGTTGTATATTATTCTTTTTAGATTCGACAAGAGCAGTATCTAAAGCATCATAGAGTTTTCTAGGCAACTCGGGTAACATACGTGACCAATTGGTAGATTCCTTTTTAAGATTCTCCCATAATACATCAATTCCAAATTGTTCCTTCGTCCAATTAATAAGAAAAGGTTTACCTATTTTCCATAAATCCAAATCAGGGTCTAGTTGTCTACCTAATCCTTCTACATTCAGCAGTGTTTTTTGCAATAATACAAGTTGTGGTTGTACTGCAATATTAAAACGGCGACTAACTTCAAAAAGACGCATCAATAAAAGACCAAAGGATATTCTAGCTAATGGTTGATTGAATATTGGTTCACATACATATCGAATTGCTGCCTCTAGTTCATCAACTCTTGTTTCAGGAGGCGCCCATCCGCACTCAATATGGGATTCGGCTACTCGATAATAATCCTGATTAAAAAAAGCTAAAAAATTAATGGTTAAATAACGTTTATCATGCTCAGTTAAAGAACCAACAATACCAAAATCTAAAGCAATATAGCGACCATCTTCTGCAACAAATATATTTCCTGGATGCATATCTGCATGAAAAAATCCATTTTTAAACACTTGTGTAAAAAATATTTGCACTCCAAATTCCGATAATTCCTTTAAGTTAATATTTTTTTGTTTAAGTGTTTTAATATCAGAAATAGGTATACCATCCATCCATTCCAAAGTTAATACATTACGAGTACAATATTCAAAGTAAATTTCAGGAATAACCAATATAGGACTATTCAAAAATTGTCGTCTTAATAAGCTCCCATTAGCTGCTTCATTTAAGAGATTAACCTCATCATGTAAATACTTTTTAAATTCACCTAACACTTCCTGTAATCTTAATCGTCTGGCATCTTCTGATACCATCTCAAGAAAAATACATATTTTAGATAATAAATTCAAATCCTTCTGTATTAAACTCTCAATATTTGGTCGAATAACCTTAACAGCCACTTTCTGACCTTTATTCCCATTTATATCTCTCAAATAAGCTTGATGCACCTGTGCAATAGAGGCACTCGCCACAGGTGTCATGTTGAATTCATAATAAACTTCATCTAAAGAACGTTTAAAGTCTTTTTCTATTTGCTGTTTAGCTATTTCACTATCAAAAGGTGGTACTTTATCCTGAAGTCTAGATAATTCATTAATATATTCTTTAGGAAATATATCTGGCCTCGTGGATAATAACTGTCCAAATTTAACAAATATAGGTCCTAACTCTTCTAATGACATCCTTAATCTTTGAGGTAGAGGTAAGTCCTTATGAACATCTGACTGAGGATACACTTTAAAAAAAAAACGTATCAATAAGGGAATTTCTACAAATTCTGCCAAATCTAATAAAGCATAGCATCGAATAACTGAGAAAATTTTAAAGAATCGAAAAAAAAGTTTCATAAATATCTATCGTTTAAATTTAATACACAGTCTTTATATTGTATTTATCTGAAATAATACTCTTACTCTTGCCTAAATTCTAGAATGCTCAACCCTAAGTACCAGCAAATTTTGTAAGCATATGAAATATAATCAAATACATATCATACAATTAATAAACTGGATCTTTAAAACCTAAAAACTTAATGTAGTATTTGAAATTACTTAAATAAACTCAATATGAAATGAAAAACACTGCATACACTCACATATCGAAAGAATAAAACTAGTAAAAACAAAGAGAAACAACAATCGGACTTAATCTAACAACAATAATTCAAATAGAAATCTAACCACATAATATTGGTGGAGGTAACCGGGATCGAACCGATGACATTCTGCTTGCAAAGCAGACGCTCTACCAACTGAGCTATACCCCCCGAATAAAGATTTGTATTGATAGGATTGGTGGGTCTGGCAGGACTTGAACCTGCGACCCCACGCTTATCAAGCGTGTGCTCTAACCGGCTGAGCTACAAACCCATTAGCTTCTCAATCAACAACCAATTATCGATAAGTGTAAGTGCAATTTCCTCATATTCTCTAGAAAGGAGGTGATCCAGCCGCAGGTTCCCCTACGGCTACCTTGTTACGACTTCACCCCAGTCATGAAACATACCGTGGTAAGCGGACTCCTTGCGGTTATCCTACCCACTTCTGGCATCTCCCACTCCCATGGTGTGACGGGCGGTGTGTACAAGACCCGGGAACGTATTCACCGCGACATGCTGATCCGCGATTACTAGCGATTCCGACTTCATGTAGTCGAGTTGCAGACTACAATCCGGACTACGATAGGCTTTATGGGATTGGCTCCACCTCGCGGCTTAGCTACCCTCTGTACCTACCATTGTATGACGTGTGAAGCCCTGGTCTTAAGGGCCATGAGGACTTGACATCATCCCCACCTTCCTCCGGTTTATCACCGGCAGTCTCATTAGAGTGCTCAACTTAATGTTAGCAACTAATGACAAGGGTTGCGCTCGTTGCCGGACTTAACCGAACATCTCACGACACGAGCTGACGACAGCCATGCAGCACCTGTGTTATGGCTCCCGAAGGCACTCTTCTATCTCTAAAAGATCCCATACATGTCAAGACCAGGTAAGGTTTTTCGCGTTGCATCGAATTAATCCACATCATCCACCGCTTGTGCGGGTCCCCGTCAATTCCTTTGAGTTTTAATCTTGCGACCGTACTCCCCAGGCGGACAATTTCACGCGTTAGCTTCGCTACTAAGTCTTTCAAAACCCAACAGCTAATTGTCATCGTTTAGGGCGTGGACTACCAGGGTATCTAATCCTGTTTGCTCCCCACGCTTTCGAGCATGAACGTCAGTGTTATCCCAGGAGGCTGCCTTCGCCATCGGTATTCCTCCACATCTCTACGCATTTCACTGCTACACGTGGAATTCTACCTCCCTCTGACACACTCTAGTCACCCAGTTCCAAATGCACGTCCCAAGTTAAGCTCGGGGATTTCACATCTGGCTTAAGTAACCGTCTGCGCTCGCTTTACGCCCAGTAATTCCGATTAACGCTCGCACCCTACGTATTACCGCGGCTGCTGGCACGTAGTTAGCCGGTGCTTATTCTTTAGGTACCGTCAGCACTCTTGGCTATTAACCAAAAGCTTTTCTTCCCTAACAAAAGTACTTTACAACCCTAAGGCCTTCTTCATACACGCGGCATGGCTGGATCAGGGTTTCCCCCATTGTCCAAAATTCCCCACTGCTGCCTCCCGTAGGAGTCTGGGCCGTGTCTCAGTCCCAGTGTGGCGGATCATCCTCTCAGACCCGCTACAGATCATCGCCTTGGTAGGCCTTTACCCCACCAACTAGCTAATCTGACATCGGCCGCTCGAATAACACGAGGCCATATATGGTCCCCCGCTTTCCTCCTCAGAGCGTATGCGGTATTAGCTATCCTTTCGGATAGTTATCCCCCATTACTCGGCACGTTCCGATGCGTTACTCACCCGTTCGCCACTCGCCGACAAGAAAGCAAGCTTTCTCTCGCTGCCGTTCGACTTGCATGTGTAAAGCATGCCGCCAGCGTTCAATCTGAGCCAGGATCAAACTCTTATGTTCAATCTCTAACTTATTTCTTATTCTGGTCTAATTCTCAAAGTATTAACAGAATAGTTTCCTATCCTTCTCTTATACTTCTTCAAATCAGTGTGAGGCCAATTGCACTCACACTTATCGATAATCAATTGTCAAAGAACCAACTAATTCGTTTCAATTAGTGAAGACCGTAATTATATTTATCCTTCATTACTATGTCAACCATATTTCTGCCCTTTCTCTATGTTTATTTATTAGATCTCTAACTAACTACTTGATATACCAGAATGATCTACTGTTTTCCCTTCTAAACAAATAGCTAGGTCTTGTTGAACAATCAAACAAAAGAATCAACCTCATCAATTTAAATAACGTCCTGATAAAAATCCTTTTCATTAAATCGATTATTTTTTATCAGGACGTTGATTGTAACTATTTACCAGTGACCTGTGACTAAGTTATCACTTTGCAGGTACAAAATTCCACGTTCGTTATGATGCTTCACAATATAGCTCAGTACCTATATTCCGACACATATTAATGATCTATTCCCCACTTATATTGAAAATCTATCCCTTCATCTCATCTCTTAATACTTTTTTTACTGTTATATAATGACTATTAATAACGCTCTAACTATATTTACTGAGTTAACTGATTTAACAACTTATCTAATTTTTCATCAGCTACTTTACTAGCCTGATCCAGTACTTTCATCGAAGCTTCATCATTAGCAGAAAGTTTATTGTCCTTGAAATGTTTTTTTTGCTTTGATATTTTCTTAGAAACCTCTATTTTTTTCTGTACCATATCAATAAGACTATCTCTATAAGCTTTGACATCTTCATGTTTAATCTCTAGAGAATTTAGTTGTTTGATAATTTCCTCATCTATCTTTAAAATTTCGCTTAAAAGTTTTTTATTATAAGCTTCTTCAGATTGAATCGATTGGTCACTAGCTAATTTTTTAGCAATATTTCCTGCACTTTTATATTCTAAATCTAAAATACTTGCAATTTGATAGTACTCTTTTACTCCCCCAGTAGCAGAATTTGCAAACTTTTCATCAATAATAATTTTTTTACCCAAAATATCAGCACTAACATCCGCCATTTTTTGGTTTAGTTCAATATAATCTTTCATTTGCTCTTGCGTCAACTTTTTAGCACCATTTTCAGATAACTGAGCCAAACGAGTAGATTCCTTTTCTAAAGCTTTTTGTACCTTCAATGCGTCATCTTGTAGTTTAAAATATTCTTTCATATCATTATCATTAATATTCAGACCATTATAATATTTCTTAGTGTCTTCATTTAAACTATTGAATTTAGCTTCTACCTCTTTTTGAGCTTGTTTTGCCTTTTCCTCAGAATCTATTCCTTTTTCAATTTCTTCCAAGTAATTTTGGAGTTCCTTTGTATTGTCTCTCTGCTTAATTTGCATTTTCAAAAAAAGTTGCTCCTGCATCAAAGTCTGTCGCTTTTCGATATTGGCTATTTTTGTGTCACCTGCTACATTAACATTATTAGCATTTTCATTTTTATCACATGCCGTTAGTATAAACAAACCGAAAATCGATAATAAATATAATTTATTTTTCAATCCAAATCTCCTTACTTCAATTACCCTAAAATAAATCCCTTAAAACGAACTTTAGAATTCTATACTATTTTCCTCATGAATACCAATCAATTAATGTCAACTTTTACTTTAAAAAACAATTATTTCTAAATATAATCTATCAATCCTCTATAAATCAGTTGTTAATACTAGTTTTGTATAGCAAATAAATATACAATATCTGAAGCCAACCACTTCTTCGTGGGTAAAATACAGTTCAGGAATCATCCAAAAGAAAATATAGGTTTACGCTTCAAGATTGATCAATGAATAATTTTTATAAAATATGGGTAGGAGATTTTGCATCTGATATCGGTAATAAGATGCTCTTTTTTATTATTCCTATTTTAGGTTTAAATATAATGAAGCTAAGTCCTACAGAAGTTGGTTACGTCTCAACTATATATTTATCTGTTCCATTAATTTTAGGACTCTATTTAGGATCACTTGCTGATAGACATTATTCCAAAGCAATGCTTTATTTGTGTAATATTACTAGAATCATTGTTCTCCTGATAATAGTATTACTATTGGTAAACAATTATCTGAATTGGTATATTTTAGGAGCAGGATTATTTATCCTAAATGCTATTTCCTTATATTATGACAGTCTTATGGTCTCTGTTGTACCACAAATTGTGTCACAAAAAGAATTAGTAAAAGCTAACTCATTTATTGAAGCAGGAAATTCAGTCAATTCATCTCTTGGACCATCTATAGCTGGATTTTTAGTTACATATTTTTCTGTAAAGCTAATTTTTATTATTGATATCATCACTTATATTTGGAGCTCTCTGTTATTAGCAACCACTGATTTTAAACTTAAAAAACAATCTGATAATCTCTCTGAAAATGATGAAATTACCTATTTAAAAGATATTAAGGTTGGTTTTAAATTATTATTTAGTAACCCATCTCAAAAAGTGATACTTTATTCGGTATCGATTTATAATTTTTTTGCTTCTTGGCTGTTAGTAATTTTACCAATATACGCTATAAAAGAAGTTGGATTGTCTAGTTATCAACTGGGAATGATATATTTGTTTCCATTTGTTTTTGGAATTATAGGGGCATATTTTACAAGTTATCTACAGAAAAAAGTTTCACCACGAAATATAATCACCTACAGTTTAGTGCCAGTAGCAGTTATCACCTTGCTACTTCCTTTAAATAAATATTTTAATAACCAATATTTATTTATATTTTTATATATATGCACCCTTTCTATCATGGAATTTTGTATTACAATAAACCTCGTAATTGATCGTTCAATAAGACAAAGTATTTATCCCATAAATCATTTATCCAAAATAGAATCTACTATAAGATTTTTAACTTGGGGTTTTGACCCTTTTGGTGCTCTTATTGCAAGTTTAATTATTAGCTTTTCTTCGGTATTTTTATCACTTTCTATTGGGGTGATTGGATTCATGCTCCCTCCTTTAATATGTATCTTTAGTAAAAGTTTGAAAAAATTATCGTTCGGTGACCCACTTCATCCTGAACAATGAATCTTCTCCTTTATTTATCATTATTAATTATGTGGTTATAAATTCACCCTATATGACTGCTATTAATGGCAAAGTGATTGAGGTATTTTCAATACTACCTCTGTGTAATCTTTAAAATCGTCGCCAATAAAAAATTGGTGTCTTTCATTGTTAATGAATGATTAAAATAAAACCAAATAATGCAAAAGTACTTAAAAGAAAAATAAAAAAGCCCCCCAAAATTATAAAAAATTTAGAAAATAAATACAAAGAATATATAGCATTAATATCGATTATTACTAATAAAAAATTAAAAGAAAGGTAATAATGGGAAATATATATGAAGAATATTTTAATGGAAATTTAGACGGTCAAATGTTCACAACCTACACAGAAATTTTCTATTGTAAGGCGGAAAAATTAATTTATCTAGATTTCTAATGGATTACCCTATTTTTTCTATGCAATTAAATAAGCAAAATACAACATACAAATTTAAAAATTCGCAAGGTATAGAAATTACAGTTTCTGGAAATCCTATATACGGTAGAGCCACTATACAAGACGCCGATATTTTATTGATTTTTTTTCGCAAACATGATGTTTCAAATATCCAAATCTGATCACAACAGAAAGATTATGTGGAAAGTTTACAAAGGTTAGCTGAAAATAAAAATTAAGAGTTGGTGATAGTAAATTTTTGTCCTCAAAATATTCTATGAGGAGGAATATCGAAAAATCCACCCTTTAATTAAACCAATCATTACTTCAGGTCATTATATTTCTTGTCTTCTTTATTCATCAATAATACATAGAATTAAAAAATACTAGCCTGATAAACTAAGTCTAATTATTTATCATCAACCAATTTATCCAACCCAAAATGATCATAGGTGTGTTTTGTTACCATTCTTCCTCGTGGTGTCCTTTGAATAAATCCTTGTTGAATTAAATAAGGTTCTAACACATCTTCAATAGTATCAATTGTTTCACCTATGGCTACAGCTAAGTTAGCCACACCTACTGGTCCTCCCGAAAAGTTATGAATAATAGACATTAAAAATTTCCTATCCATAAAATCTAACCCAAGAGAGTCAATCTCTAGCATTTCTAGTGCTAATTTAGTTACTTCTAAAGTAACTTTACCATCATTTTTAACTTGTGCATAATCCCTAACTCTTCTTAAAATACGGTTAGCGATTCTCGGAGTGCCTCTAGCACGGTAAGCAATCTCCATTGCACTTTTTTCATCCATAAGTAAATTCAATAGGTTACCGGATCGTTTAATAATAGAAGATAAATCTCCAACATCATAAAATTCTAATCTTGCCACAATTCCAAAACGATCTCTCAATGGATTAGTTAACATACCTGCTCGAGTAGTTGCTCCGATTAAAGTAAAGGGTGGAATATCAATTTTGACCGAACGTGCTCCAGGACCATCTCCTATCATGATATCTAATTGATAATCTTCTAGTGCAGGATATAAAATTTCCTCTATTGCTGGACTTAGCCGGTGGATTTCATCAATAAATAATACATCATAAGGCTCTAAGTTGGTTAGAATACCTGCTAAATCTCCTGCCTTTTCCAACACAGGCCCTGAAGTTTGCTTTAAATTGACCCCCAACTCTCTAGCAATAATGAAAGCTAATGTTGTCTTACCTAATCCCGGTGGACCAAAAAGTAGAGTATGATCTAATGCTTCTGTCCTTGCCCTTGCTGCCTTGATGAAAATATTTAATTGTTCTTTAATTTTACCCTGCCCAACATAATCCACTAATAGTTTAGGCCTTAAAGCTCTCTCCAATGCTTCCTCGTTGCAAGACACCTTTTTAGGAGATATTACTCTCTCCAAATTAGACTGTATATTATCTGTCGTAATCATCTACATCATCCATTATCAATCTCACTATAATAATATACCTTGATGTTCATATTTTGATTTTTTCTTTCTTTTTGTTTCAAAAAAATCAGTAAGTAAACGCTTACACTCTGACGCCAATACGCCACCTTTAAAAGCACAATGATGATTCATATAGCGATAATGTGCAGGGTTGAAGCTCTCTACCATACCAGTTTTAGCCTCTTTTGCCCCATAAATGACTCTAGAGATTCTAGACTGAATAATAGCACCGGTACACATCATACAAGGTTCCAAGGTAACATATAAATCACAATTATCTAACCGATAATTGTTTAACTCTTCACTTGCTGCCTTAATAGCAAGTAGTTCTGCATGATTGATAATATTACGTCCCTTGAAAGATTGATTGTAACCTACACCAATTACTCTGCCTTTTAAAACCACAACAGCACCTACAGGAACTTCATCATCCCAAAAGGCTTTTTGAGCTTGTAAAACAGCCAATTGCATATATCTATTCATTTCCTCTTGACACGGAAATTCTTTTACAATGGGGAACTTCTTGAGTTCTTGTAGAATCTCGGTTTTTAGCTGTTTTGAAATATTCCAGTAAGGAATATTGTGTTCAATCCCATATAGTTTCCACAAAATAGATTGAGTTAATCCCAGATGCACAGATTTTATTTTTAAAAATACTGACAAACTACCCTCTTTGATTAAGTCTTCTTTAGACTCAATCCCCAATTGCTTTAACTCTCCCAACACCCTGTATGGTAACCCATAGGATTCTAATCCATCACTCATTAAAAAACTCATAAAAAAAAAGGCAGATCTCTCTGCCTTTTTTATACCACATTTTAGTTAATCCTTTTTATCTTTTTTTTCTTCTTGAACAATCTTTCTTTCATTAATCTTATATCTACCCAAAGCTTTTTTCCATTCAGCAGTATTCTTAGTTATCTCTATTGACTTTTTCAATTGAATATCTTGTTTAGGATCTGGCATATAATTATAGGATGATTCTTTCAATATTTTCTCTTTAATTTTTAAAGTTTTTTCTTCCTTAGCTTTCTTATCTAATTTTTCATTTTCTAGTGGCTTAGATAACGATCCTTTGACCTCTTCTCCCTTAGGGTTAGATAAATGGTTGTTAAAGTCCACCTCCCTAAATCCAAAAAAATCATCATCCTCTGTTTTCACGATAATGTCGGGAACAATACCTCTAGCTTGTATCGATCTATCCTTAGGCGTGTAATACAATGCTACGGTCAATTTAATCCCATCATTATTACCCAAAGGAATAATAGTCTGTACAGAACCCTTACCAAAGCTACGCGTCCCTACAACCACTGCCCTTTGGTAATCCTGCAACGCCCCCGTTACAATTTCTGAGGCAGAAGCAGATCCACCATTAACCAAAAGGGTAATAGGAAGCTTTTTGATTTCTGCAGGTAAATTGGCTAAAGGATCCTTAAACATCGATCCATCCATTGGGTTCCTATAATCATTCTTATTTGCTCTTAATACAGTCTGCTTTATATTATCTCTTCCCTTGGTACTGACAACTACTGAATTTTCTGGTATGAAAACTGCTGTCAAGCCAACCGCTGAATTCAGCAATCCTCCTCCATTATTTCTTAAATCGAATACTAGCCCATCCAATGGCTTTCCATTCTCTCTAGTGAGTGCATTAATATGTTCCACAAAATCTTCTAAAGTCTGTTCTTTAAAACTATTCACCCTTATATAACCAATACCCGGTTCGACTAATTGACTTTTTACTGTCTTGATATTGATAGTATCTCTTTTCAATTTAAGATCAAAAGGTTTCAACTCATCTTTTCTAACAATCGTCAATGTCACGTAAGTTCCTGGCTTTCCCCTCATTTTTTTGGAAGCTTCCATAGTTGACATACCCTTAGTAGAAACACTATCAATCTTGATAATATAATCATTTGGCTTAAGCCCAGCTCTAAAAGCTGGCGTATCCTCAATTGGTGTTACAATTTTGATAAAACTTTCGTCTTTCACAATTTCTATACCCAGACCACCAAACTTACCAGTCGTCTGTTCCATCAATCCGTTGAAGTCTTCCTGATTAAGATATTCAGAATGTGGATCCAGACCTGACACCATCCCCTTCATTGCATTTTCAATTAATCGAGCATCTTCAGTATTTTCATAATAATTAGCTTTTATTTGGCCATATACCTCAGCAAAAGTTTTAATTTCTTTTACGGGTAATAAATCATTAACTGAACTAGGGGTCGCATAAGTTTGTAAACTTAATGTTAACCCCACACCGATAATAGAGCCAATTGCATAAATTGATGTTTTCTTCATAATTAACTATAACCTATAAGTAAGTAAATTTATTTAAACCAAGATTTAGGATTAATTGGTCTAGAGTTTTCTCTTAGTTCGAAATACAAACCAGTTTCTCCATTATACTGAACTCCTGTTTCTCCTATAATGGTGTTAGCCTTTACCCTCTCACCATCACTAGAGACATTGATACGAGATAAACCTGTGTAAATAGTCACATAGACATTATCATGCATAATTACTACAGTACTCCCATAACCTGGTATCACCCCTCTGTACACAACGATGCCATCTCCCACACTAAAAACCGGTAGATTTTGAGGAGATCTTATAACAAATCCTTTCACAATACCAAAATCATCTCGCTTTTGACCATAAGATTGAGAAATAATCCCCTCTCTTACAGGCAAACGCAACAAACCTTTATAGCGAGAAAAATTGGAATTAACTAAAGATTCTGAACTATCTATAATACTAGCATGCTTAGATTCTGTTAAATGTAAATCTTCTTGGGTCAGATTACCTAACACCTGCTTATCTTTTTTAGAAGAGTGAATATTATTTAATGTATTATTCTTGCGCTTCGATTGATAAACTAACTGTCGTTGTTTCTGCTGTTTAGCTAAATCTCGAATCAAATGATTAAGCCTATTTTCACTTTGTTGTAATGTTTTAATTTCTCTTTTATCTTGATCAATAGCAATTTCAATGGAGTTCTTAAGTTTAATCTGTTTGTTTCTTTGAATTTCAACTTGCTTGGCCATTTTTCTATTGTGTTGAGCTAACTGTTTTAATTTATTTGATTTTTCCTGTAATGAATTCTCTAAAATATACAGTTCTTGTTGTTCTGATTTTAAACTTGAAAAAGATTTCCTCTGTGTATTCTGGATATATTTAAGATATTCAAGATTTCTAGTTTTATCATTAAGATTACCATTTTGCATGATGATAACCAAAGCATTCGGGTATTGATGTTTATATTGATAATTTAATAAATCTGCAACTTGCTTTTTGATTTTTTCAATTTGCTCTGTCTTAATTTTAATCTTTTTTTCTAAGATATTAATTTCTTTTTGATTCTTTTGAATTTCCAAATTCGTTTTTTGAATTTTTATTCTATAACTAGATAGCTCTGAGTCAATCAAAGCCAGTTGTCTTTCTATTTTATTTTTTTTGCTTTCTTTATTTTCTAGGGATATTTCAGCCTCCTTTAATTTTTTTTGAACTAAATCCAAATTCTGTGTAGGTTTATTCCCCATCACTGGCATTAAAAATACAAAGCTGCTTAAAAATATCAATAGTTTTTTTACCATAGGAATCCAATATCACTGTGTAAATTCAATCAAATTTTCACCAGTCATTTCAGTGGGTTTTTCTAATCCAAGCATAGCCAATAAAGTTGGTGCTATATCTTTCAAAGCTCCTCCAAACTTGACTGTTGCCTTTTCTCCTATATATAAGAATGGGACAGGATTAGTCGTATGTTGTGTATGAGGCTGATTATTTCTCTCGTCATACATTTTTTCACAATTGCCATGATCAGCTGTAATTAATATCTCTCCGCCCTTCCTCAGTACTGATGCAACAATACGTCCAATACAATCATCTAGTGTTTCTATGGCCCTAATTGAAGCAGATAGATTACCTGTATGACCTACCATATCGCCATTAGCAAAATTACAAATAATTAACTCAAATTCTTCATTATTGACTACATCAATAATTTTATCCGTTACTTCACAAGCACTCATTTCTGGTTTTAAATCATAGGTTTTTACCTTAGGAGAAGGGATTAATATTCTCTCCTCTTTTGGATAAGGTTGCTCTCTTCCTCCACTAAAAAAATAGGTAACATGCGGATATTTTTCAGTTTCTGCAATCCTTAATTGACGCAGCCCTTTTTTTGACACATATTCACCCAAACTATTTTTTAAACTCTGAGGAGGAAACATGACAGGGCAATCGAACATCGCACCATATTTAGTCATACTAGCAACATAACCTAACTTAGGCATTTTTAGTCTAACAAATTCATCAAAATCTTGTTCGATTAATGCCCTTAATAATTCTCTGACTCTATCCGCTCTAAAATTTAAAAATAAAACTGCATCATCGTTATTAAGAGAAGCATCAGAATGAATTAATGTAGGCATTACAAATTCATCATTTTCCCCCCTTTCATAAGCTTTTTCTAAAGCAGAAATACTATCTGAACTATTTTCTGTATTGAGCCCCACTAAAGCATTGTATGCTTTTTCAACTCTATCCCATCTATTATCTCTATCCATAGCATAAAAACGACCAGCAATACTTCCTATCCTTACTTGTGGGTGATCCTGTATATATTTTTCTAGTCTTTTTAAATATGGTTTTGCACTCCGAGGCGGGGTATCTCTACCATCCAAAAAAGGATGTACAGCAACCTTTTCTAAACCATTTTCTACCAAAATATCTAAAATAGAAAAGAAATGTTCAATATGACTATGGACTCCTCCATCTGAAAATAATCCTATCAGATGTACTGTTCTATTTTTCTTAGATATTAATTCTTTCATAACAGGTACATATGCCAGTGTACCTTCTTTGATACTATCGTTAATCCGAGTGATATCTTGATCAATTACTCTACCTGCACCGATGTTTAGGTGTCCCACCTCTGAGTTACCAAACTGACCTTCAGGTAAACCAACCATTTTTTCTGAAGCATCTATGGTACCATAGGCATAATTTTCAACTAAATTATCCCAATGAGGTGTCTTTGCATTAAACATAGCATTATCCTTTGTCTTAAGGCCATGTCCAACACCATCCAAAATCAGCAATACAACTGGCTTTTTTCTTAGATGCAAAATATCTTGTGTCATATCTATTTTTAAATAGTATTGAATTGAAATAGCCATTATAATATGATTAACTTGATAATCCAATAATTAAGACTCCACAATAATCGTATTAGTAATCAAATACTGAAAGAGGTATATTAAATGGGTGAAAATAAAATTACTTATTCTTTAAGTGATCATTTCTTAATTGCAACACCACAAATCACTGACCCTTATTTTTCACATAGTGTCGTATATATTTTTGAACATAATCAAAATGGTGCAATGGGGGTCATTATCAATAAGCCTTCTCCACTAAAAATGGAACATTTATTTAAAGCAATTGAAAAAGAAACACCTAAACAATTTGAGGAGTCTTGGTTACTATTGGGAGGCCCTGTACAAATTGATAGAGGGTTTTTAATTCATACACCAGTTGGTAATTGGCAAAGTAGTCTACTAATTAATGACAACATAGCCGTCACCACATCAAAGGATATTATAGAAAGCCTATTTGATGAACAATCGATGATGAAATCATTGGCTACAATAGGTTATTCCGCATGGACTGAGGGACAATTGGAATCTGAAATGAATGAAAATGCTTGGATAGCTATTCCTGCCAATCAAACTATCATGTTTGATTTACCCTACCATCAACGTTATGAAGCTGCATTGGGCTCTCTTGGAATTAAAGCTTATGATATTATGGCAGGCGTAGGTCATGCTTAGGCCAGTACAGGGAAAAGGCACTATCATTGCTATTGACTATGGTTTAAAAAGAGTTGGTTTAGCTTGTGGCGATTTGTCCGTACGAATTGCTCACCCCCTTACAACTATTACTGAAAATAATAAAAATAAAAAAATTAAAATAATTAAGGATCTCATGCCCAAGTGGCAACCTATTTTATGGGTTGTCGGTATTCCTTTTCATGTAGATGGCAGTCATAATGATTTGACCAAACCGTGTCTTAATTTCGCCAAATTGTTAAATCAAAAAACACAATTACCAGTACATCTAGTTGATGAACGTTATAGCTCTTGCTTGGCACATGAATTATTAAATGATAATTTAGTTTTTGGACTTAAAAAAAAACATATTCTAGACCAAATAGCAGCTCAAGAAATTTTAAGCTCTTTTTTCAATGAAGGCTCATATCAATGTATCAATTAGTAAAAAAACTGCGTCAAGATGATTAATATAAATCTTAAGTCACAAAAATATTTTATCACAGCATAACAAGTTAATACTCCCATTCCAGTTTAATGGCATAAAACATAACAGAATTAACCAAATCCTTTAAAGTAATCCCGGGTTGTAGCGTTCCAATGAATCTGACCAATGCAGGTATTCAAACGTTGGTATTAAACTATTTATCAATTAATTCAAATAACATTGAGTTAGCAGACATATTCTCATCCGCAGCCCCCCTTTTTTTTTAATCGTTTGTGTATTTTTTATCTGTGTATAATGACAATTATGATATTTCTGTATCCATATTTTGTTGGTTTCTCAATGATTTCAATAAATATAAGTTAAGAATTCTCTGTTTTATTTCCTTATTAATTTTTTGCCAAATACTAGTCTTTTTTCCATTTCTTTTTAGGTTAAGCCTAATGTTATTGATTTTGTATATATCTGAAAATCATTTATTTCATATTTCAATATGTTGATTTTTTAGGTTTGTAACACTTTAATTAATTTCCTTTCCAACTAGTCTTAATTTTAATCCTATTCATTAAAAATGCTCTGAACTTTTTATTTTGGCTATTTTCCAATAAATTACTAAAATGATTCTTTCTCACCATACTTCCTACCATTTCCAAAATCTATGCTATTGACGTCCTCTCCGCCCCAAAGGGTAGGGATTCCTACAGTGTCTAGCAGTGGTGCTAATTCACTTCGGTAGGTTCCTATTTCTGATAACCTTATTACGGAGATTTCACCCTTAACAACAGAAAGGGATTATCCTTTTTAAAAAAATGTGCATAAATTATGAGTTAAATTTATAAACATGTAGTTAACAGGAAAAATTAGATATTATGTTTTTTAAACATTAAATCTTTAGTTTCTTTCCAAAATGATATTTATTTTAACAATGGTGGTCTTAGTTACCACCATTCTTTTTATATTTTTCTTCTAATTGACGAATACCCATTTATTATCCAATGGATATGATGATGTAAATATTGAGGATCTATTCTTGCTACTTTGTCCATACATACACCCTCGTACAACCATTCTGGTAACAAAACTTCTATTTCCTAGCTTTTAATAGAAAAATATTCTATTAATGACCCCCTCATTGTTGCTTAATTTATTTAATTGGATAGAAAAGATAAGAAAATCCATTAATATATCCAAATAAATTAATTTTTCCGTCCTACAATAAAACATTTCTGTATAACTTAGAAACATTTCATTTTCTAAATTATTGTTAACATATTCTTTATATTTATTTTTCATGGTCTTATTAGAGAAAATAATTGATTTTTAAATTTTTTATTAATTTTTTTGATACTAACAGTTTTCATATTAATTCCTTAAAAAATTATTAAATCATTTTATTTAATATATAAAAAAGTCAAAATTTTTTTTTAAACATAGAAAAATATATGTTATTTAAGATGAAAATATTATATAACTTTAGATAAAAAGATAAATTATTATTATTAATATAATCAAATAGTTATAAATATAGAAATAAATAAATCATAAAAAACCAAGACCAAACCTAAAACCAAATAATGGCGAAGCCATTATTTCACATATAATGTATTACATATATCAGGCACATAAATAATAAAATTAAGGGTAGATCTAGTATAGGAAAAAATTTAATTTAAATTCACAAAATACCAATACAAATAACCTTGTCATTTTTTTTAGAATTTTGGGGGCTTTTTTATCTTTTTTTGTTTTTCCAAATTTTGTTAATGCTTCTGATGATTCTATTAATATTCTTACCGAAAAAAAACGTCTAGCTTGTGAGGCTATATTATATTATGTTTAAATTCCGTTGGCCAAGTAATACCAGAATGTATACCAAGCTTAGTTGCTTTTTATTCTATAAATAGGTTTAGACTTTGTTCTACTATTGCTCATAGAATTAAATTTTTAAAATGTATCCTAAAGTTGATGAATCTACTATTGAAAATTTAAGACAAAGGAAAGTTTTAGAACGGGAAAGAAAACGCACAATCAGAGAAAACGGGAATTATTCAGTTATTTTGGATAATAACGGGGAGGTTATTTATAAAAGAAAAATGTTTCGATGAAAAAAGTATGTTTTTTATAATATTTTTTCAGTTTTTTTCTTTTAGTAAAAGTATTGATCTTATCATTGAGGAAAACAGTAAAAGATATTATTAGGTATCAGCAGCAAGCAGTAACAAATCTCATTTGATTAATTGCAGTGTATCATCTATACGATCGTAGCGTAATTGAATATGTTCCAATATAAGACTTACCTATCTCATTTAACACAGTTTAGAGTGACTAACTCCTACCAGTTTTTTCTTTCCTTTACTCATTATTCTTTTTCTAAAATCTAAAGTAAAATCTAATCCCCATATATACTTGAATCTAAAAAATCTGATAAATTAATGATGCATTTGTTAGTTCGGTAGGGTGATCTATATTAAGGTACTATAAAAATTATGTTGAAAAACAAGGAAGAGTTGAACATAATAAGTAGAAAAAATAGGAAGTCAAAAACGAAACTTGGCTCTTTCTTGGCTAACACTTAGAGTAAAGAAAACGCAACGTCAATTTATTGGAAAAGATTTCTAGTGCAGTAACAATCTTTCCTACTTAAAAATATATTAAACAAATATATATGTTATAAAAGTAAGTCATATATATTGGAATTCATTTAGTTACAAGGATAAAATATTTGGCAATTTTCTAGAAAACACTTACAATGCTAGCTTAAATATTTTTTACATTGAGGAAATTAGCATGTTTGATATTGCATTTGCAGCTGAGCCAGCTGCTACTTCTAGTTTGTTGTCTGGTACTTTCTTAATCATTTCAATCTTTTTCTTATTTTGGTTTTTAATCATTAGGCCACAATCAAAAAAAATAAAGGAACATCAAAACCTTATAAACTCACTACAACGTGGAGACAAAGTGTTAACTCACTCTGGTATCATAGGAAAAATTACCAAAATCGGAGAAACTACTTTTACAATTGAGAGTGCCAATAATGTGGAATTACTAATCGACAAAAATTATATTACTAGAAAATATGAGCCAGTAACTACTCAAAGTAAATCCTCCAAATAAATGTTAATACCTTAATACTTTTGAGATATAAAATTATGAATCGTTACCCTCTTTGGAAATATATCTTAATTTTAGTTATTTTGGCTATTAGTACACTTTATGCCTTACCCAATATATTTCCTGAAACAGCAGCCGTACAAATTTCAGCCATCAAACAACCGGCAAAAGTCAATCAAGTGTTACAAGATAAAATTCTTAATGAACTGAAGAAAACTAATATAGAAACAAGTGGTTTTTTTATCCAAGATGATAGCCTAAAAATTTCTTTTAAAGATCAAGAAACTCAAACAAAAGCCAGAGCCATTATTGAGGATATTTTAGGTAATAACTATGTTGTAGCACTTAATTTTATTCCTAGTATACCTAATTGGATGGCTCAAATAGGCGCTAAACCTATGTACTTAGGATTAGATCTAAGAGGTGGAATTCATTTTTTGATGCAAGTAGATATGGAATCAGCCTATAAAAAGAAGTTAGATTCCTACTCAACTGACATTAGAAGAATTTTACAAAATAATAAACTTAGAAATGGTGGTGTCAAAATTAATGGCAACACTATGAATATTACTTTTCAGGATCAAGATAAACTTACACAGGCTATTAATTTGATCAAAAAAAATATTCCCACTCTGACCAATATTATTTCAAACAGTGAAAGTAATTCTGTCATTATCAAAGTAGATCAAAAAGATTTATTGGAGATACAAACCAGTGTTATTCAGCAAAATATAAGTACTTTAAATAACCGAGTAAATGCATTAGGCGTTGCTGAGCCAATTATTCAACAATCAGGTCAAGATAGAATAATGCTTCAATTACCAGGTATTCAGGATACAGCCCAGGCAAAAAACATTATCGGTCGCACTGCAACTCTTGAAATGCGAATGGTTGCTGATGACAAATTACAACAACAAGCTATTAACGGAAATATTCCTATTGGCTACGAACTAATTGATTACCAACCTCAATCCAATGGCATTACTTATCCTTTATTGGTAAGTAAACAGATAGAATTAACTGGTGACAATATCAATAGTGCTATACCAGGTACTACGAGAATGGGACAAGCATCTGTTAACTTAAAATTAGATTCTAAGGGTTCTAGTATTTTTTATGATTTAACCAAAAATAATCGTAATAAAAGAATTGCAATGGTCTTAACAGAACAAGACAGTAAAGAAGTTGTTACCGCTCCTGTTGTCAATGAACCTATTCCTGCAGGCAATGTAGAAATATCAGGTAACATGAATTCTAAAGAAGCTTCTAATATCGCTTTATTGCTTCAATCCGGTTCTCTTGCAGCACCAATGAAAATCATTGAAGAAAGAAGTATTGGCCCCTCTGCCGGTCAAGAAAATATTGACAAAGGTTTTCACTCTGTTTTATGGGGATTTCTGGTTATTATCATTTTTATGATTTTTTATTACCGTATATTTGGTATCTTTTCTGCTCTTTGTTTAGTCACCAATTTGATCATGCTTATTGCTATTCTTTCGATCATTCAGGCTACTTTGACACTTCCGGGTATTGCAGCAATAGCTTTAACACTAGGAATGGCAATTGATGCCAACGTACTAATTAATGAACGTATTCGGGAAGAATTGCGTATGGGAGATTCTCCTCAAACTGCCATATCAAAAGGTTATGATTTTGCTTGGGGAACTATCTTAGATTCTAATATTACTTCCTTAATTGCTGGTTTAGCATTATTGATCTTTAGTGGTGCGGGACCAGTTAAAGGGTTTGCTGTTGTACATTGTATTGGTATATTAACGTCCATGTTTAGTTCAGTGGTTGTATCTAGAGCTTTAGCCAATTTGTGGTATGGCAGAAATAAAAACTTAACGCATATCTCGATTGGTACAATTTATAAATCAAATGGTGAAAAAGTATAAGAGGAAAAAAATGGAATTATTTAGATTTAATAAAGAGATCCCTTTTATGAGTTATGGGAAAACTACTACAGTTATCTCCTTACTCATCTTCTTATTTTCTATTTTTTGTCTAACCTACTACAAACTTAATTTATCGGTTGAGTTTACAGGTGGTACGCTGATGGAAGTCGAATTTTCTAAACCGGCTAAACTTAATCAAATTCGAGCAAAAATTGATGAACTAGGCTTAACTTCATCTCAGGTTCAATCAGCTGGTTCTTCAAAGAATGTGCTTATTAAAATACAAAATGAAAACAACATAAAACCAGATACATTATCTAATCAAGTTCATGAAAAGCTATTACAACTCGATCCTGGTACACTTATCAAACAAACAGAATTTATAGGCCCTCAAATTGGGAAAGAACTAGTAACTAACGGTATTTTGGCATTAGTAATGGTTTCAATTGGCATTATTACCTACTTAGCCATTAGATTTGAATGGCGTTTTGCTTTAGCTGCATTAATTGCCAATGCCCATGATGTGGTTGTTATTTTAGGTTGTTTTGCATTTTTCCAATGGGAATTCTCACTCACTGTCTTGGCCGGCGTGTTGGCTGTGCTGGGATATTCTGTTAACGAGGCTGTAGTAATCTTTGATCGTATTCGTGAGAGTTTCAGAAACCCCCAAATGAGAGATAAAACAGTACCTGAAGTAATTAATAATGCTATTACTTCTACTATGAGTCGTACCATTATTACTCATGGGTCAACAGAAGTTATGGTACTTTCTATGTTTTTCTTTGGTGGTGACATTTTACATGGTTTCTCCATTGCCTTAACCATTGGTATCTTATTTGGAATTTACTCTTCAATCTTTGTAGGTAGTCCTCTATTACTAATCTTTGGATTAACAAGAGAAACATTGGCTAAAAAGAATATTAAAAAGGAAGAAGCAGTCGTGTAAGCATAAGCTTACTCACTTTAAAATCTTATATGGTTACTAACTTTGATTGATTTTATTCTACATATTGATCAACATCTTAGCCTTTTAGTACAAAACTATGACGAGTGGATTTATCTAATTTTATTTGTCATTGTGTTTTGTGAAACAGGATTAATTATTACACCTTTTTTACCTGGCGATTCCCTAATATTCGCCGCAGCAAGCATTGCCACGATTGGTGGAATGAATATCTATCTTTTATGGGGTATTCTGGTTATTGCTGCAATAGTGGGAGATGCGGTAAATTTTTCTATTGGTAAATATTTTGGAGAAATGATACCGTTTCATAATCCAGATTCAAAGATTTTTAAACAAAAATATCTTATCCAAACTCAAACTTTTTATGAAAAACACGGGGGTAAAACCATTGTTATAGCACGTTTTATTCCTATTATTCGGACATTTACTCCTTTTATTGCAGGTATGGGACAAATGAATTACTCTCAGTTTTTTCTTTATAACATAGTTGGTGCATTACTATGGGTAACTATTTTTTGCCTTTTAGGTTATTTTTTCGGAAATACTGAAATTGTACAAAACAATTTAAGTCTTATTTTAATTGTAATTATCCTGATTTCGCTATTACCTGTTATCATTACTTTTATAAAAAATAGATTATCCAAATATCATGGCTAAAATTCATCAATTACCTGACCACATTGTCAATCAAATTTCTGCAGGTGAAGTAATTCAAAGACCCGCTAATGCCTTAAAAGAAATAATTGAAAACAGTATTGATGCTGGCGCGACATCAATTCAAGTTGAATTAATAAATGGTGGTACAAAATTGATTAAAGTATTTGATAACGGTATAGGTATCGAGCAAGAAGATTTAACCCTAGCCTTACAACGTCATGCAACTAGTAAAATACAAAGTATACAAGATATACAAAAAATTATAAGTATGGGATTTCGTGGCGAAGGTTTAGCCAGTATTGCTTCCATCAGTCGCTTAACACTAACCAGCAAGACAAACGTGTCAGATTATGCCTATCAAATATCTTCCTTTGATGGTAAGTTGAGTGAAGTAAGTATAACCTCTCACCCAAATGGAACCACCATTGAAGTATTAGATATTTATTTTAATGTTCCTGCTCGAAAAAAATTCCTCAAAAGTGAAAATACAGAATATTCACATGCACTAAATGTATTCGAAAAATTAGCTTTAGTACATCCAGAAATTGCATTTTCTTTAAAACATAATCATAAAATAATTCATGATCTACCCATACAGTCACTATTGGAAAGAATAGGTTCATTACTAGGACATGAGTTTATCAATGCTAGTCTGCCTATTAATGAACAACACCCTACTTTAAAACTAAGTGGCTATATTGCTAAACCAACCTTTAATCAAGGTAATTCAAATAAACAACACATTTTTGTTAATCAGAGAATTGTCAAAGATAAGGTTGTATTACATGCTATTAAACAAGCCTACAAAGATGTCTTACATCAAGCCTTAACACCTGCATTTATATTATTTATAAATATTAACCCAGAAGATATTGATGTGAATATTCATCCAACTAAAACAGAAATTAAATTTAGAGAAAGCCAAGCCGTTCATCAGTTTGTGTATCATAAAATTAATCAAATACTACTTACGACTACCGCGGGTATACAAGAATCTATTAGCAATGTGTCCAACACCCTTGAACAGATATTTCGTACAGAAAAGAGTAATAGTAGTACTTCTAATGACTATTTGTCTAATAGTAACAACAATATTTCTAATAGAAATTTTAATGCCTCGGTTTCCAGCTACTACACGAAAAATTATAGTACACCAAGTACAATGATTCCTAAATCAAAACCTTCACAAGTACAAGACTATCTTAATTATTTAGAATCTGTTCAATCTGATAATGTATCCAAAAATCTTTGTGATACTGCCCCTCCTCCCCTTGGGTTTGCTATCGCTCAGTTACTAGACATCTATATACTAGCCGAAACAACAGATGGACTAATACTAGTTGATATGCATGCAGCTCATGAACGAGTAAACTATGAATTACTTAAACAACAGGTAAAAAAAAATGGTATCCAAAGTCAACAACTTTTATTACCTCAAAGCTATGATGGTTCTGTAGAAGAAATTGAATTAATTAAAAATAACTTACATACTATTAATCATCTTGGTTTTTACCTCGAAGTAATTGATGAACAACTAATTAAAATTATAGCTGTCCCCCAACCTTTAATTAAAAGTAATGCTATAGAGTTAGTACAATCTGTACTTGAAGAAATAAAAGAGTTTGGACAATCGTACATTTCTGATAATCTGATTAACCAATTACTAAGCAGTATGGCATGTCATGGTTCAATTCGTTCGGGGCGACGATTAACTATCACTGAAATGAATGCCTTATTAAGGGATATGGAAAATACTATTAAATCGAACCAATGTAATCATGGACGACCCACTTGGATAAAACTAAAACTAGATGACTTGAATAAACTATTTTTAAGAGGACAGTAATTTAAGTGAATAAGCCCAAAGTACTAGCAATTATTGGCCCTACCGCATCAGGTAAAACTAACTTGGCTCTTGAGTTAGGCATGAAGTATCCGATAGAAATAATTAGCCTAGATTCTGCATTAATATATCAAGATATGAACATTGGTACTGCAAAACCCAGTCAAAGGGAATTAGACCTTATAGTACACCATTTGATTGATATTATCACGCCAATACAAAATTATGATGTAGCCAACTTTGTAAATGATTGTTCAGAACTAATCACTGAAATTAATAATAAGGGTAAAATAGCATTTATTGTTGGTGGGACAATGATGTACTATAATGCCTTAGTCAATGGCTTAAACAAACTTCCCAATGCCGATAGTAATATCCGAATAGAAATTCAAAATAAAAAAAATGAAATAGGCATTTCTGCTCTTTATCAAGAATTATTAGACTTAGATCCCTTATCTGCCAATAGAATTAACCCTAACGATACCCAACGTATAGAAAGAGCGCTAGAAATATTTTATCTTTCGGGTAAACCAATGAGTGAATTTTTCAATGAACAAAAAAAACAACATTGTTTTAATCAGATTCCTACAGTTGCATTAATACCTGATAATAGATCTAACTTACACCAACAAATTAAAATTAGGTTTTTACAAATGTTAAAGTTTGGTTTTATTGATGAGGTCATATATCTACAGCAAAAATATCCAGATCTAAGTTTAAACCTCCCCTCTATGAGATGTGTTGGATACCGACAAATATGGGAATATTTAGATGGAATGTATTCAAAAAATGAAATGCTTGATAAAGGAATTATTGCCACTCGACAGTTAGCTAAAAGACAATTAACATGGTTGAAAAAATTTAATATTGATATAGTCATTAATCCATATATCTCCTTAAAAGATAAATTGGCAGCTGTTGAAAAATTACTACAGTAGATAATCACCTATTTTATATACGTAAACTTAAAAAGGATGATACATGTCTGAAAAAATACAAAAAGAATTACAACTTTATAGGGAAAAAATTGACCATATCGACTTACGGTTACTTGAACTCATAAACGAAAGGGCTTCAATGGCTCAAAAAATTGGTGAAATCAAAGGAACCGCAGCGGTTTACAATCCAGAAAGAGAAGCAAAGGTTCTGAATCGTTTGAGAGAAAAAAATATAGGTCCACTATCTGATGAATCTGTTATTCGTTTATTCAGAGAGATAATGAGTGAATGCCTAGCTTTAGAAAAACCACTAAGTGTTGCTTATTTAGGCCCACAGGGAACATTTACACAACAAGCTACTATAAGGCAATTTGGACATGCGGCCAAAACAATCGCCTGTCAATCAATTGATGAGGCATTCCATCTGGTAGAAATAAGACAAGCAGATTATTTGGTTGTCCCCATAGAAAATTCAACAGAAGGTGGAGTAGGAAGAACTTTAGATTTACTAGTTTCAACACCTTTATTAGTGCATGGTGAGGTTACTTTAAGAATACATCACCAATTATTGTCCAAAGCCAATCAGCTAAAAGATGTTAAGAAAATTTTGGCGCACCCTCAAGCGTTAGCCCAATGCCATGAATGGCTAAATAAGAATTTGAACCTCGTTCCCAAAATACCTGTTAGTAGTAATGCTGAGGGTGCAAAAATAGCTCAAGATGATCCGAGTATTGCATCTATTGGCTCAATAATTGCTGCAGAAATTTATCAATTAAATGTTTTAGGGTTCAATATTGAAAATGAAGCGAATAATAGTACCCGATTTTTAGCACTAGGTCATCAAACAACACAATCAACAGGCAATGATAAAACATCTTTAATTATATCTGCGCCCAACCAACCTGGCGCAGTTCACTATTTATTGGAACCTTTTTCACAACATAAAATTTCTATGTCCAAATTAGAAAGCAGACCTTCTAGAGGAGGCTTATGGGAATATATATTTTTTATAGATATAGAGGGACATATCCAAGATAAAAATGTTCAATTGGCATTAGATGAATTAAAAAAACGAGCTTCATTTGTTAAATGGATAGGTTCTTACCCCGTTTCCCCATTGTAAAATAAAAAAGGAGTAAACTTGCAATCAGATGCGTACTATTATATTATCTGGGATCCGAAATTATAGATTAGAAAAAAGGAATTAAATTATGAAAAAAATTTTTGGTTTAAGTTTACTGCTATTATTGTTTCCACTGGTAGGTTGTAGTGACAAAAACAAAACATCTACAAGTCCTGCAATAGAAGAAAACGCAGCCGTACATAATAGTACAATTGATAATGATAGTAAAGATTTAGATAATCAGATCGATCAAGCCTTAGAGGAAGCGTCAGATACTGTAAAAGAAGATTCTTCCCAAGCTAAATTAAAGGCTGAAACTGTGATTAATAATGAAGATACTCAAAGACCAGATGCATCAGTTGAATCTGTTATAACAGAAGATGTAAAAGAAGCTACAAAAAATAGTTCAAAAGATGTTACTACTTCATTAAAAGAAGATGCCAAGAATTTGAAGGAAGAAGTAGAGGCTGATGCTGAAAAAGCTAAACAAGATATTGAGGCGAGCACCCAAAAAGTAAAAGAAAATATCGATAAAGCAATACAGCAGGCAAAAGATTTTATCGACAATGAGAAAAATACACAAACAAATCTCGAAAAAAGTACTCAGCAGATTGATGAAGATGTCAAGCACTAAATAGAGGTAACAACAAAAAATAGAAAGTACTTAATAAGATGAAAACCAATACTGCTAAACTGAGCACTTGATAACGTTTAGTGGTTTGGTTTATCGATTGGTTAGTTAAAAAATCCAATGCTATAGTCGTCTATTTTTCTTTACCTTTTTTTATAAAACTGAATTTATTTAATAATGATTAGCTATTATTTAAATAATATTTTTGAGAATGAGATGGCTTATCGTTCCTGTGCTTATTGTCATCTTTTATTGTTGTATCAGTAGTTGTTTTATAGAGATATTAAAATTCACCTACTTTTCTAATCTGCTCAAAAGTATTATGAAGAATTTCTTAACAAATACAATCGTTTGGACAGGTGTCTATTGATGTATCAATGAGATTTCATGATAATTCCATCCATCTCTTACTCACAATCAAGACTAAATGACATTAATGAACGGCCTTGTCAGAGTTGAGCTCATATATTAAAGATAGTGGATCACACAAATTGTACATTAGGTTATGAATGTAATTAACGGTGTTTTTTTACTTAATAAAGCATGTAATATTTCTAGTAATAATGCATTACAACAGGTTAAAAGGCTGTTTGGTGCTCAAAAAGCGGGTCACACCGGTACATTAGATCCTTTAGCTACTGGTTTGTTACCTATCTGCTTTGGAGAAGCAACTAAGTTTGCTCAATATCTCATCGATGCAGATAAAACTTATTTAACAACCTTGAAGTTTGGAGAAGCAACTACTACAGGGGATAAGGAAGGTGAAATTATCCTGACATCCAATGTTATTTTTACAAAAAAAGATCTATTACATCATTCTAAAAAATTTATAGGGCAGATACAACAAACACCTCCTATGTTTTCCGCACTCAAACATAAAGGAATTCCTCTATACCAATATGCAAGAAAAGGTATAAGTATTGAGAGAAAAAGTAGAGTAATAGAAATATTTTCCATAGATATTATTCATTTTAACTTCCCCTACGCCACATTAAAAGTTCGTTGTAGTAAAGGTACTTATATTCGCACACTTGCTCAAGATCTAGCCAAGTCCCTTGGTTCATTTGCCTATTTAGATAGTTTATCAAGAATTCTAACCCAGAATTTTAATATTCAGAATGCCTATAATTTTGACAATATTAAGAATTATTCACAATCAGAACTCCAATCTTTAATCCTACCAACTGACACCTTAGTAACCCAGTTTGATAAAATCAACTTAAACATACAACAAGAAAAACAAATAAAAAACGGTCTGTTAGTGCAATATCCAATAAATTATGAGATAATGACCAACCTATCTTTGTATTCCATACAAAATGAGTTCATTGGATTGGGTGTATACATTCCCCAACTCAAATCGATTAAAGCACTCAGGTTGATGAATACATCACATAGGTAAAATTGGGAGTATATTGTGGTTTTTGCTACCGTATACTTGTCGGGCTTTGGGCTCTTATTTTCTTGGAGTAAAATATGGCTTTAACAACAGAACAAAAACAGGATATCATTAAACAATTTCAAAGAAAAGAAGGCGATACTGGATCTAGTGAAGTACAAATTGCCTTGCTAACGTTCCGTATCAATGATTTGACAGAACATTTTAAAATCAATAAAAAAGATCATCATAGTCGTAGAGGCTTACTAAAGATGGTAAGTAAGCGCAGACGTCTGTTAAATTATATTAGAGAAACTGACGCAAATCTTTACCGCGATATAATCACAAAATTAGGCTTGCGTAGATAACAATTGGAAATAATCGCAATTATTTTTTAATTGCGATTATTATTTTCTGGGGGAACTCGCCTAACTGGAACTCTACTTTAATAAATATTGTTATAACAGTGTTTATTAATAGGGTTTTAGTCGATCCTCTCAAAAATATATAGGGAAAATTATGTTTAATAAAGTAACGAAATCATTTCAATATGGGCAACATACCGTAACATTAGAGACAGGTGAAATAGCCAGACAAGCTTCTGGCAGTGTAAAAATCTCAATGGGGGATACTGTTGTTCTGGTAACAGTGGTAGCAGATAAAGATATTAAAGAAGGACAAGATTTTTTCCCTCTGACTGTGGATTATTTTGAAAGATCGTATGCTGTAGGAAAAATACCAGGTGGTTTCTTCAAGCGTGAAGGCAAACAAAGTGAAAAAGAGATTTTAACCAGCCGTTTAATTGACCGCCCTATTCGTCCACTGTTTCCTCCTGCTTTTTATCATGATATTCAGATTGTTGCTACGGTTCTTTCGTGTGATCCAGAAATAGACTCAGATATCCCCGCTATTTTGGGTGCTTCTGCAGCTTTAACTTTATCTGGAGTACCTTTTGCAGGTCCGATTGGTGCTGCTCGTATAGGCTATTTAGATGGAGAATACATTTTAAATCCTACCCATTCTCAACTAAAGAATTCAGATTTAGACTTAGTTGTTGCTGGCACCAAAAAAGCTGTACTTATGGTTGAGTCTGAAGCGAATGAATTATCAGAAGAAATTATGCTTGGTTCAGTTATATATGGGCATGAACAAATGCAAAAAGCTATTCAGGCTATTACAGAATTTGCCAATGAGGTTAATCCAGTTCTTTGGAGTTGGCAAGAACCAGAACCAAATCTCGAGCTAATTCGCAAAGTTAAAGAAATCGCTGAAGATGAGATTAAACAAGCATTCAAAATAAAAGAAAAACAAGATCGTACAGTAAAATTAAATGAGATATGGCAAAAAATACAGGCCACTTTAATTAATGAAGATTTAGATGTACTACAACAAAATGAGGTTAAATCAATTTTTAAAAAAATTGAGTCTGAAGTTGTAAGAGGACAAATTTTAGCGGGAGAACCTCGTATTGATGGTAGAGACACTAGAACGGTGAGACCGATAAATATTCAAACTAACATTTTACCAAGAACTCATGGTTCTGCTTTATTTACTAGAGGTGAAACACAAGCGATTGTAGTAACAACTTTGGGTACTCAAAAAGATGAGCAACTTATTGATTCCTTAAATGGTGAATATTCGGATAGGTTTATGTTACATTATAACTTCCCCCCTTATTCTACCGGAGAAGTGGGTAGAATGAGTGCACCAAAAAGACGTGAAATAGGACATGGTCGTTTAGCCAAAAGAGCATTAATAGCAGTATTACCAAAGCAAGAAGATTTTAATTATACTATTCGCGTGGTCTCTGAAATAACTGAATCAAATGGATCTAGCTCTATGGCATCCGTTTGTGGTGGTTGCCTATCAATGCTTTCCGCAGGTATTCCACTTAAAAGACATGTAGCTGGTATTGCAATGGGACTAATATTGGAGGGAAATAAGTTTGCCGTTCTTACTGATATTTTGGGTGATGAAGATCATTTAGGAGACATGGATTTTAAAGTTGCAGGAAGTTCTAAGGGTATTACTGCATTGCAGATGGATATAAAAATTCAAGGTATTACTAAAGAAATCATGCAGATTGCTTTACAACAAGCTAAAGAAGGACGTATGCATATTTTGAACCTAATGCAAAATGCCATTAGTGGAGAACAAAATTTATCTGAATATGCCCCACGATTATATAGCATGCAGATCAATACAGATAAAATCAAAGATGTCATTGGCAAAGGTGGTGAAACAATTAGAGGAATCATCAAAGATACTAATACAGAAATCAATATTTCTGATGATGGGATTATTGTCATTGCTGCTAGCACACAAGAAGAAGCTGATGCAGCTAAAGCTCGTATTGAAGAGTTGACCACAGAAGTTGAGGTTAACCAAATTTATGATGGCACAGTACTCAAATTGTTAGATAACAATATTGGTGCAATTGTATCCATTTTACCTGGTAAGGATGGCTTAGTTCATGTCAGCCAAATAGCTCACGAACGTGTAAAAAATGTGAGTGATTATTTAAAAGTCAATGAAAAAGTTACAGTCAAAGTTTTAGACATGGATGATAGAGGTAGGATTAAACTATCTATTAAAGCTCTTTTACCTAAACCAGAAGAAAATAATAGTCATAACAATTCAGATAAAGAAACAAATAATAATATTTAATCAATTTCTTGTATATTATTCAAGTTGTTTAATCGTCATTAACTTAATAGTTAATGACGGTTTTTTTCTAAAAACTTAAATATCCAATTAATATTTCCAGTATAATAATACTGTTTTTTTAAGCCTACTACAATTTTTCTAATTAAATTATCTCTGTTTTGTCTTAGAAACACTGAGATATAAATTTATATGACTATGAATTAATTTCAACTTATTGAAAGAATTGATATAAAATTACTTCTAATGGTAACCTTTAGATGGCTCTTTCCCTGTTAAGGTATCAGATGATACTTCCACACTTACATTTTTCCGATAATGGCTAGATAATTTGGATAAAAATAAATAACTATCATCTAAACACAATATCATTTATACTCTGCCTTGATAGGCTAAAAGGATATCGATTATGTTTCTTATCTTGATCAAAATCAACTGCAAAGAGAAGGATCTAGACTGTGTCTTATTTTAATGGAAATCAACTACAAAGAAATACTTGGCGTTGCTCTCTCAATTTAGAGGAATATTTTAAGCATTTAATTCGTGGATTTTACTATCAAGAGCACGAATATGTTGTAACTTGGTATGACAATCGCCTTTTGCAAAAAAGCTCTGACACACTTGTTGAAGTCACTTTTATTAACTTAACCAAACCTGATTATATAAGTAAAACAACTGGCGCACCAAGCCAAAGCTTTGTTGTTATTGCATTGCCTGTTAAATACCTACATAAAGTTCCATTCGGAAGCATTTGGAAAGGGGGTAAATCAAAGCAAAAATTCAAATTTAAAAAATATAAGGTGACATTTTCAAAAAGTGAGGGCTTATCTTATATACCTCTTTGGAGAGCTCAAACATCGCACCCATTTGAAGCAGGTAAATATGTTCATCCTTCTTACTTAGAAAAATTTAAAAAAGATGGGAATAATTTACTTGTTATCAGACCAAAAAATATCAATAAATCCTACATTATTCACCCACTACACTTTTTTATAGCTCACTATGGTAATTCCAGTGCGTTACAACACATCTTAATTACATATACATGGGATGAAGTTGAGGGAATCTTAAAACTCAATGAGCTTTCTGAAGAGAAAAAGGTATCCATACCAAACAACTTCACTACACAAGATGTAGTGTTTCTATATCACTTGAAATACGATAAATACACAAATATGATAGTGAAAGATATGATGACAAATATTGTTCATTCAAAAGGTGAACAACTCCCTAACTATTGTATTCCTTGCTGGCACGACCAACCTATTGTACTTTCATTCTATGGTATTCCTTTGGGTAACTCTGTGCTTTGTAGCCAAATTACAGGGATTAGTGAGCCACAAGGTGAACTTATCAAATATTCAGTTCAATCACAAAGTGAATTTGCCAATTATCCGATGGCACACTCGAAAGAAAATGATAAGCAGAATGATAGTGAACAGTATAATATTGAAGAATATGAATGGGAACTTGAGAAACTAGTTATAGAATTAAGTGAGGTGAGTAATCTTATTAGGAAGTATGATAATAACCATTTGAAATTACTAGGTAAAAAACGGAAAATTAATTGTATATATTCCAAAAAAGATGGTCACATGTCATTATTTAGGCATGTAAAAGCTAAAATGATTAAGGACAATTGGGTTTGATTTAATTTAAAACAGAATTAAAAAATTATTGGAGTTCATACAAATAATATAAGATTTTGATAAAACACGTTACATAGTATAAAGAACAGAATGGTGAAGTAAAAATGAAAATTTAACCCTAATGTTTTACATCAAATAAAGCTCCTCATAATTTGTTAGATAAATTAACCAAATTTTGTAGGTATCAGCTTTGAAACATTTGATAATAATTTGGATCTATTTCTCAGTTTTACCAAACATTTTTGATTAGGGGGAGGATTTTGTCGTCCAAAAGTTATCACCATCACCGTCTCAAAGCGAAAAATTCTCATTAAAACAGCATTACCCAATATCCCAAATGGTAGAGAAACTTTACCACGTCTAATGTCTATTTTTTATCTAATTGCAAGATCTGCTATGTAAAAGAAATAATTAGGTCTATTGGTATCACCTGAGTAGAGGATACTCTTTGTATATGAATTGGAAGTCAGCCTATCATCTTAGATAGGAAGTTTGCCGAACATTCTAAATGAAGTACATGTGGCCAAACTATAGAGATAGAACAACATATCTAGGTATAGTTTCTGCTTTTAAATAGGTGATTAGATTAATATAACTAGTAATAATTTATTTTTCTTATGGTAATAGGGACTAAATTTGGTCTATTAAACATGAAATACGTTAAAATCTGCTATATTACTATTATTCATTTAAATATATACTCTGAGTTATATTAGAGAAGTTATCACTTAAACTATAATAATATTTTGCGATATTTTAAATTAATATGAGGTCTTAAAGATGTGTCAATTATTGGGAATGAATTGCAATACACCCACTGATATTGTATTTTCTTTTCAAGGATTTAGAAAAAGAGGTGGGCTAACTGATACACATAACGATGGTTTTGGTATTGCCTTTTTCGAAGAAAAAGGTGTGCGTTTATTCCATGATGACCACGCTTGCTCAACTTCACCTATCGCTGAGCTAATAAAAGACTATCCTATTCGATCTATGAATGTTATTTCACACATCAGGAAAGCTACTCAAGGGAAAAGTTCTTTAGTCAATACACATCCCTTTACAAGAGAAATATGGGGAGAGTACTGGGTGTTTGCTCATAATGGACAAATCAAAGATTTTGAACATAAGCATGGACATTATTTTAATCCTGTAGGAGATTCTGACTCAGAGCAAATTTTCTGCTATTTTCTGGAAATATTAAAACATAAGTTTGGAAATAAAAAACCCACTAGAGAACAAATTTTTGATCTCCTATCTGATTTAACTAATCAAATCAGGAAAAACAGCCTAGTTAATTATCTAATTTCTAATGGGGATTGGATGCTCGCCTATTGTGATAGCTTATTATTTTATAAAATTCGTCAATCTCCTTTTGGAGAAGCTAAACTCCTAGATGAAGATCTCAATATAGATTTTTCTAGAGTAACCACACCAAATGACAAAGTAGCAGTCATTGCTACTTTGCCATTAACCATTAATGAGGAGTGGCAACAATTGGCTAGAAATGAATTGGTTATGTTCCAAGATGGTGATATTGTATTACGTAAAAAACCGGAGCCACCCTACTACTACAGTATTGAAGACGGCATAAAACTAGCAAAGTTATTCTCTGCTGGATAATCACTCAAGTACACTGTTACCACTTGTTTCACCCTAATTTTTATTAAGATTGTTCATATTAGCATTTTCATTTTTTTTTGTCGAAAATCTAGATTTCCCCTTACTAATATGAGTAATGGCAGTATTTATTCTTGTTTGATTATTAGGATGAGATGAAAAATATGCTAATGATCCAGAAGGTGATCCACTACCATAAAGCTTTTGGACTTTTTCTAACATTGTTACTATCGCATAGGGATTAAGGTTATGACGTTGCAACATATATATTGCATATTCATCTGCTTCTAGCTCCTGTCGTTGGGAGTATTGCCCATTAGTTAACCCCATAATAATATCTTGAAAAGCTGTCGAGTTCATAATACTTGATTTTGAAGATAAACGACCTGCTTGTAAACCAATATATAACATATTCATCGTCTTAAATCGATTTTTAGCATGTTTTAACACTATATGTCCCATTTCATGGCCTATCACAGCAGCTAATTCTTCATCTGTAAATTTATCTAACTGAGCAGAATGAATACGAATACAACCATTAGGAAGTGCAAAAGCATTAAAACTTTTGGATCGATAAACTTTAAAATTGACTGGTTGATCCACCAAACTTTGATCTAACATCCTTACAATTCTACGGATTCTAATAGTTTCAGGAGCAGAATTAGGCAAAACAACATTCTTCCTATCCAGTTGCTCACAAGCATCACTACTCATAGCAATGATGTCCTGATCCGTTACGGACATAACACCGATAGCAGAAAGACCTAATTGAGCTGTAGTATAAGGATCAATACCAGAACAACCTGATGTAAGTAAAGTACCGGAAACCATCAGAATTAAAAGAGATTTTTTTATCTTTTTCATGATCTACCCCCCCATTTAAAAAGCTCACTACCCCAATGAAAAAAAATAGAACACAAGTTCCAATTAAAAATTTAACATGAATTAAAGATAAGTAGGAATTTCTCTATCGATCTACTCTTTAACAACCAATAAAACTTATAAGGTATAAAAGTTTTATGTCAAGTTCATTTATAGTTACCATCATTATACTGATGACCCAACTCATTACTTATAATGAATAAATTTTATATATTTTCTAAGTTGATACTTGTTACTACTATCAACATCCGCTGCTCTCATGCTATCATTTAGCATATATTCCTGTAAAGTATTATTAAATGATGTTTTAGTCTTGTATATATGCTCTATATTATTTTTATTTATTTTTTTATCTGTCATAGTTAAACATAAAATTAATCGCATGATATTGATCATAATTGGGATAGTTGAATACGTTGTACAACATTAAGAGAATTTCAGTATTTTATAAACAGTACTCTTTTTACTATTTCCCTTGAAAAAATCAAACATAGAGATTAGTATTATTCCTTTTTAAATTATTTGGTAAAGTATATGACTCATCAATTATTAATTATTCCTGGTGATGGTATTGGGTCTGAGATTATAGCTGAGGCTGTAAAAATTATAGATTTAATTATCAAAGAAGGAGCCAATATTCGATATGAATATGGCCTGTTAGGTGGAAAGGCTTATGAAAAATATGGTCATCCTTACCCCAAAGAAACACAACAACAAAGTCAGAATGCAGATGCAATATTACTTGGTGCCGTTGGCCATCCTAAATATGATAAATTAGAACGTCCTTTGCGACCAGAAAGAGGTCTATTAGCCATTCGCAAGGATCTGAATTTATTTGCCAATCTTCGTCCTGCAATTTTACATTCAGAACTAGTTAATGCTTCCACCTTAAAGAAAGAATATGTAGATAACTTAGATATATTAATTGTACGAGAATTGACAGGTGATATCTATTTCGGTAAGCCTCGTGGTATCCATATTAATAATAATGGAGAAGAAGAAGGCATTAATACCATGTGCTATAATGCTAAAGAAATTAGACGTATTGCTCATGTTGCTTTTCAAGCTGCCCAGAAAAGAAATAAAAAGTTATGTTCTATTGATAAAGCCAATGTGCTGGAAACCACTGAATTGTGGCGAAAAATTTTTACTGAGATTCGACAACAATATCCCGAAGTTGAGTTAAGTCACATGTACGTTGATAATGCTGCAATGCAATTAGTTAGAGAGCCCAAACAATTTGATGTCATTGCTACTGGAAATATTTTTGGTGACATTTTATCTGACCTAGCATCCATGTTAACAGGTTCAATTGGAATGCTTCCCTCTGCCTCACTTAATGAAACAGGCAAAGGACTCTATGAACCGGCTCATGGTTCTGCACCAGATATTGCAGGTGAAAATAAAGCCAACCCTCTCGCTACTATTCTTTCACTGGCCATGTTATTTCGATACAGTCTCAATGATGAAAAAACGGCCAGCCGAATTGAAAAAGCAATCGATACTGTTCTTGTGAAAGGCTATCGAACTATTGATATTATGGAGTCTGGTAAAAAACAAGTTTCGTGTAGCGAGATGGGTGATGCTGTCGCTCAAGCAATGCAAGAAATATAAAATTCAAGACTTATTATTCAAAATAAATTAGTTACATTGTGTTATGATCAGCTACGAATCTTAAACTAAATAAGAAGTCCTATGTGCGAAACTATTGATTACTTCCAATATGAGAATCAACAAGATCTCAATAAAGTAAATAAAATTATTCAAAAACAGGTATTATCTGATGTTGTTCTAATTAATCAAATTGGAAATTATATTATTACATCAGGTGGTAAACGTTTAAGACCAATTACGGTTATTTTAGCAGGTAAAGTTTTAAATTCTAGTAATGATATACTCTATCAACAAGCCGCCATGATAGAATTTATCCATACTTCCACTTTACTACATGATGATGTGGTAGATGAAAGTGATTTACGACGCGGAAAGAAAACTGCTAATAGAGTATTTGGTAATGCAGCAGCAGTTTTGGTAGGAGATTTTTTATACACCCGTGCCTTTCAGCTTATGGTATCTGCTAATAATATGAAGATAATGGAAGTAATGTCAGCAGCAACCAATGTTATTGCAACTGGTGAAGTCATGCAATTAATCAATATTGGTAATACTACTATTACGCAGGATCAATACTTACAAGTCATCGAAAAAAAGACAGCCAAGCTTTTTGAAGCAGCTGCTCAAATTGGAGGAATTTTAGGAAATGCCAATCCTAATGAAGAAAAATCCTTAAGCACTTTTGGTAAGTATATGGGGTTGATATTTCAAATTGTAGATGATATTCTGGACTACTCTGGAACTATTGAAACTATCGGTAAAAATGTGGGAGATGATTTGTCTGAAGGCAAACCAACACTGCCCCTAATTTATTTATTACATCATGGTAGTAGTAACGTGAAAAAATCAGTTATTCATGCATTAGAAAATGCAAACAGCTCTAGTTTTGAAGAAATTCATTATTATATTACTAATTCCTCTGCTTTAGAGTATTGTTATGAAGAGGCCGAAAAATTAGCCAAGTTAGCACAAAAGTCATTAGAGTCTCTTCCACAGAACAGATATACTGATACTTTATCCAAACTCGTAAAAGATTCTGTCAAACGAGCTAGTTAAAAATGTGTCTCGCCGTAGTTCAATGGATAGAACGTATGCCTCCTAAGCGTAAAATACAGGTTCGATTCCTGTCGGCGGGACCAATTTTTGGTTCTTTACTTATAGAATACTTACATTCCACCATAACTTAGTAATAAAATGTATACATTCGGTCTTTTTTGTTGACTTAAATCAATCTGTAATATATCTTTTAAGCTAACGATATTATTTAATGTGCCCAGTAATAAACTGAATCTAATAAAATATGATATTTACTCAGTACTCTGAGAAATATTCGGTGCTTGTGCTACAGTACGAGGAAATGCTACAGTGTATCGGTGTATGAAAATTATCACAAAAATTATCCCAAGCTTAATCACGTTACTATTGCTTTCCTGTAATGTTAGTAGTAACAAACAGGTTGAATTGTATCAAGAAGAAAATTCCAACCGTTACGAATTGGTTTGGTCGGATGAGTTTGATTATACGGGCAGCCCTGATCCCGAAAAATGGGATTTTGAGGAAGGTTTCGTCCGCAACGAGGAACCGCAATGGTATCAAAAACAAAACGCGTACGTTGATGGTACCTGCCTTGTCATTACTGCAAAAAAACAAATAAAGCACAACCCTAATTATGATCCTCTAAGTTTGGATTGGACAAAAAATAGAAAACAAGCAAACTATACTTCTGCCAGTTTAACCACCGCTAAAAGGTTTGATTTTAAATATGGAAAAATAGACATAAGAGCTAAGATTGACACTAATGGTAATAGTTGGCCTGCTTTCTGGTTACTTGGCTCTCGTAATTTATACCAATCACCACCTGTTCCTTTCCCTGTTTTAGGTGAAATAGATGTTTTAGAATATTATCAAAATAGTATCTATGCAAATTTATTTTGGCAAGGTAAAAAGGGGCTCAATAAATCTGTACAAAAATACAGAATAGATAGGTTTACTCCACCGATTGACTGGTCTCGATATCACATTTGGACATTGATTCACACCCATGATAGTATCGAAATTGTGCTAGATTATACTTACGTACTTAATAAAATTAATATTTCTGATATTAAGAATTATTATGCTAAAAATAATCCCTTTAGAGAAAATTTTTATTTCATTCTAAATTTGGCTCTTAAGGATAAAAATAAAAAAATAACTTATCCTAATAACAATGAAGATGCCATATTTAAAGTTGATTATGTAAGAGTTTATAAACAAATCAAATAAATTATGTCTATTGATAAGCAATCCATCCGAAAACAACTACGACAAAAAAGAATCTCTATTTCTTCAGTAGCAGGGAAAAAAGCGTCTTTACTTGTTAGTTATAAAATCCTAAAGTACATAAAAAAAAACACTTTAAAATTGGTGTTTATGAACACATGGGTAGTGAGATAAGTCTACAACCATTTATCCAGCAAATTTCTAAATTTTATCCCAGGATAATACTATACAAGCCTATCTATTATAATTTCAATAAAAGAATGTGGTTTATTCCTCTAAATAACAATCAACTAACCCCCAAAAAACAACGTATCGAACAACTAGATATTATTCTCATTCCTATGCTAGGTATAGATTGGAATGGTTATAGATTAGGCCAAGGTGGTGGTTATTATGATGCGTCATTAAAACACACATTTTTAAGAATGTGTCCTGAAAAAATTGCTATTGGTTTTGACTGTCAACTAGTCAACAAAATCCCTCATGAGAAACATGATATCCGAATGAATACTTTCATCTCTGAAAAAAGAATATTACAATTCAAAAGATGAAATACTATTAGGTACCTAGTGATGGATGAATTTACCCAGAAACAATTGAATTTATCACAACCCACATTAGATCAGTTATCCAAACTACATCTAAATTCCCTATCTGATATAGTGTTACATTTACCATTACGTTATGAGGATGAAACAAAACTAAGTACAATCGACCAAGCAACTATTGGAACATGCATTTTGATAGAAGGCACCATCATTAAACAAATTGTTAAATATAGTCCTAGAAAACAATTATTATTACAAATAAACGATACACAAAATAACATATTTTTTATTCGCTTATTCAACTTCTACCCCAATCAGTTAAGGCTATATACCGAGAATACCAAAATTAGGGCTTTTGGTGAATTAAAAAAGGGCTTTTATGGTTTAGAAATGATACATCCCAAGATTAAAACACAATTTTCTGACCAATTAGACCCTTATTTAACACCTATTTATCCAACTGTTAGTGGACTGGGTCAAAATACCTTACGTACCATCATTAGAAATGCTTTAAATATAGCTAATTTAGAAGATTTTTTACCTGACCATTTACTTAAAAAAAATCAATTAATTGATTTCAAATCTGCAGTCTTCGCTATTCATTATCCCCCTTCAAATCACTATGATAATAACGAATTGCTAAACGCATACAACCCCGCACTAAAGCGGTTAAAATTTGATGAACTACTGGCTCAACAATTATCTATGGGATTAATGAAAGCAAGACGTAATGAGACTAAAAAATATAAATTACATTTTGAAAATAAACTAGTTAATGCACTACTACAATCTTTACCCTTTGAATTAACTAATGCACAAAAAAAAGTTTTAGACGAAATTGAAAATGATCTAAAACAATCGTACCCTATGCATCGTCTTTTACAAGGTGATGTTGGCTCTGGTAAAACAATAGTAGCCGCCTTGACTGCTTTGAAAGTAATTGAGTCTGGTTATCAGACTGCAATCATAGCACCAACTGAGTTACTAGCTGAGCAACATTTGACTCAATTTAAAAAATGGTTTGAACCCTTATGTATAAGGGTAGCCTGGTTATCAGGTAGTCAAAATAAAAACCAAAAAGAAAAAGTTAAACAGGATATCTTGCAGGGCAATTATAACATTGTGATTGGTACACATGCTTTAATTCAGGAAAATGTTCTATTCAAAAATCTAGAATTAATTATCATAGATGAACAACATCGTTTTGGTGTTAATCAAAGGTTATTACTCAAACAAAAAGGCAAAGAAGTACACCAATTAATGATGTCTGCCACTCCCATTCCAAGAACACTATCTATGACTTATTTTGCTGACGTTGATATCTCTACATTAGATGAATTACCTCCTAATCGAGCACCTGTCAAAACAATATTAGTTTCAGAATCCCGCAAAAAAGAAATAGAGAATTTTGTTTACCAAAAAATTAAACAAGGTCGCCAAGTCTATTGGGTTTGTCCTTTAATTGAAGAATCTGAAGTATTACAGCTCACAACTGCCATAGAAACCTATGACACACTCAAAAAAAAATTTACTGATATAAATATTGGATTAGTACATGGCCGTCTTAAAAGTGATGAAAAAGTAAAAATAATGTCTAGCTTTAAAGAAAATCAAATACAGTTATTAGTTGCAACAACAGTCATTGAAGTAGGCATCAACGTACCTAATGCATCGACCATGATTATTGAACACTCAGAACGTATGGGGCTATCGCAATTACATCAGTTAAGAGGTCGAGTAGGTCGTGGAGAAAATATTAATGGTGAATGTATCCTAATTTATAAAACCCCTTTATCTGATGTAGAAAAATTACGTTTAAAAGTTATTTATGAAAGTAATGATGGTTTTGAAATTGCTAAACAAGATTTAATCATTAGAGGACCCGGTGAGTTTCTAGGAGCGAAACAAAGTGGGATTCCCTTACTTAGATTTGCTAATGTTAATGAAGATTGTGATTTATCAGAACTAGCGAAGTGTACTGCAGCGTACTTATTAAAAACTTCACCTGACATTGTAGAAAAACACTTGAATCGCTGGTTATCCAACAAAGAAACCTATTTAGGTGTTTGACATGAAGTACTGTTTCAATTTTTAAAGCTATTAATCTTCAACCCTGTTTTTTTTAGTATGGGCAGGATCAGAAAAAGTAACTAATTTGTTAAAGTAACATTGATCAAATCAATCACATTAATAATACCTCTATAGAGCTAAAAGATCCTAATATAATTTTCTTTATATAAATTTTCTTTGCATCATGTAGTGTGAATTTAAGTAAGAATAAAAGACATTAGTTATATCGTGAAATAATACATCAAAGTTGGTACGCCCACGGGGAATCGAACCCCGGTTACCGCCGTGAAAGGGCGATGTCCTAACCGCTAGACGATGGGCGCATCTCAAAAATAATTTTCGACACTTCTTATGGCGCACCCGGAGCGATTCGAACGCCCGACCCTCTGGTTCGTAGCCAGATACTCTATCCAACTGAGCTACGGGTGCACGTGGTGCTTGAAAGAATGAGATTATATTAATAATAAAAAAATGTGTCAAGACTAAATTTGTGAATATATTTCCGAGATGTGTTTAAATAGGTACTTTAATCACTTAAAAGAGTCAAATAATTTTATTTACATACTCATTTGTGATGAAAAAAAAATAATGTTATTATTTCCGCATCACAAATAAATTAGCATCAAACTGACAATGAGTATATTATTGAAAGACTCTCAATTAGAAAATAACCTACAATATACCTTTAAAAATAAAAATCTATTAAAGCAGGCATTAACACATAGAAGTTTTTCACCTTTAAATAATGAACGCTTAGAATTTATTGGAGATTCCATTCTAAACTATTCAATAGCACACATGTTATTTACTAAATTTCCTCATCTTCCTGAGGGTGACTTATCAAGGATAAGAGCGTCACTGGTTAATCAGGAAACGTTATCTGAAATAGCCTCTAAAATCGATTTAGGACACCACTTACGTTTAGGACAAGGGGAATTAAAAACAAAAGGTTATGAACGCCCTTCTATCTTATCCGATGCTCTGGAAGCTATTTTTGCAGCGATTAGTATTGACTCAAACTTTTTAGAGTCACAACGCGTCATCCAACACTTTTATATTACAAGAATTAATAACATCAAGCCTGATCGTGTTAAAGATCCTAAATCATTACTACAAGAAAAATTACAAGCTGAAAAAATAGCACTACCTCAATACACTATTATTGAACAATCTGGTGAGGCACATCAGCAATTATTTCACATTGAGTGTTCTATACCTATATTAAATATTAAAACCAATGCTAAAGCCAGTAGTCGTAAAAAAGCTGAACAGGAAGCTGCGAATTTAGCTTTGAATGAAATGCAACTATTAATTACTGGGAAACAATAATTATGCTAAAAGATTCATACAAGTCTGGTTTTATTAGTGTTGTTGGCCGACCAAATGTTGGTAAATCAACCCTAGTTAATCATTTGATAGGACAAAAAATTAGTATTACCTCCAAAAAAGCCCAAACCACACGTCATAAAATCAAGGGTATTTTTACTGATGAGACAGCTCAATTAATTTTTATTGATACTCCTGGGTTTCAAACCATCTATAAAAATTCCTTAAATCAGAAATTAAATGATAATGTTATAGCTGCAATTAAAGACTCTGACGTGGTTTTATTTGTTGTCGAGGTGAATAAATTTAAAGAAGCTGATCAAGAAGTTATTAATAAAATCCCACGTTATATCAAAACTATTTTAGTTATTAATAAGATAGATAAATTCAAACATGAGATTGATTTGAAGAGCTTTATTCAATCCTTTCAAAAATACCACTCCTTCGTTGATATTCAAACAGTTAGTGCTAAATACAACCATCAGACTAGTCATTTGATTGAGAAAATAAAAAAACAATTACCTGAAGGCTTACCTTTTTATCCAGAAGATATGCTAACTGATCGTTCTAGTCAATTTTTAGTGTCTGAAATTATCAGAGAAAAAATATTCCGATATATCGGCGAAGAAATTCCTTACCTGGTCAATATTGAAATTGATTCTTTTGAAATCCAACCAAAGCTCATCCGTATAAATGCCAGTATTTTAGTTGATAAAATCAACCACAAGGGTATGATTATTGGAAAAAATGGCGAAAAATTAAAAAAGATAGCTACTAAAGCTCGTCTGGATATAGAAAAATTACTAGGCAATAAAATATTCTTACAAACTTGGGTGAGAGTTAAATCAGGTTGGGCAGATGATATTAGGTTTTCAAAAGAATTAGATGATTAAATAAATTTACTTACTTAAATCGATTAATAGACTTTTAACACTATACCAAATATTACCTGTTTCTACCCCTTTAATCTGCCTGTCAATACTAGAACATTCTTGCAAAGCCCATATCAAACGACGTATAGAGATTCTTTGTATTGCCTTTTGAGCTACATATTGTTTATTTCCCCATAATTTTAAAGAATTTTTAACTGACGCAATTGTTTTGCCCTGTTTTAACGCACCACACAAACGAATTAAAGTACGAATGTCCTCACTAATAACCCAAATCATTAATACAGGCTCTGCACCATTTAACTCTAATACCTCTAATAATTTTAGTACACGAACAATATCGCCAGACATCCATGCTTCTGATATTTGAAAAATATCAAATCGTGCTACATTGGCAATTACTGACTGAATTTCATCTAATCCAATCAAATCCCCAGGTTTATGTAACAATGCCATTTTCTCAATTTCTTGATTTGCAGCTAATAAATTACCCTCAATCCGCTCTGAAAATAACATTAATGCATGTTTATCAATTTTTAAATTATACCGAGCCAACCGACCTAGAATCCAGGAAGGCAATTGACTAGGATAAATTGTCTTGGCTTCATGTAAGTCAGCTATTTCAGCCATTTTTTTAAACCATTTTGACTGAATTTGAGTTCTATCGATCTTAGGCAAAAAAATAACCACAGAAATATCTTCCATTTGCTGGATTTTATCTACCAAAAATTGCAATTGTTCACTTCCCAATTTTCCAGGCTTTCCATTAGCAATATGAATTTCTAGTAATTTTTTCTCAGAGAACAATTCTTGACTTTCGAGAGCATACCACAACTCATTCCAATTAAAATTAGTTTCGACCCTAAATACTTCTCTATGCAAATAGCCCTCTGCTTTAGCCTTTTTTCTTATAGTATCTAAAGATTCAAATCTAAATAAGTCCTCTTCACCATAAATGACATATAAAGGCTTCAATGCTTCTTACTCCTATGAGAAACTTAAATTAAAATGATCTATCATTACAAATCAGGCAAGAAATATAGTCGATTCACAATCGTATCTGCAACACTTGCATACATCTCATTCCGAAGATGCTGTTCCTCTTCTTGTGCAACTAAACTATCAATGTGATGTCTCATATAGCGTTCAACCACAACATCTATAGGCTCACCCCAAGGCTGGTTTTTATAATAGATTTGACACTTGACATGTAAAGTATACAAAAAATCATCAACACCCCCATAACGATTAATGGATTGTGTTTGTCGATTGAAATCAATTCTGGTAAATTGAATCACTGCTGCAACGTCAGATTCTTGAATAGTAACGCCACTACGCCTTAACAATTCTTTTTTCAAAGGTTGTGTGATTTCACCTCCATTGACTATATGCCAAATAGAATACTTTAAGCCAACATTTGTGCCAACGCCTCTTAAGTGAAAGCCACAGCTGACTAATAACAATAATAACGCTAGTAAAAAAAGATATCGTTTTAATGAAATCATTTAATTTTCCTTAAGAGATTTTTTCTTTGATTATTTTTTGTACTTGAGCGGGATTTGCCTTTCCTTTACTCAATCTCATCACCTGTCCTACCAGAGCATTTAAAGCCTTTTCTTTTCCTGCCTGATACTCTTCTACTGACTTTTGATTTGTACTTAATACTTCATCTATCATTGCTTCAATAGCACAAGCATCACTAATTTGTTTTAACCCATCTCTTTCTATCACCATATCAACTGTAAGATTTTCATTCCAAATTGCTTCAAAAACCTTCTTAGCTAGTTTACTTGATAATGTTCCATCTGCAATTCTTTCTACTAAATCAGCTAACTGTTGTACCGATATAGGAGAGTTTTTAAAAGAAAGATTTTCTTTATTGAGACAAGCTGACAACTCTCCATTCATCCAATTTGCAATTAACTTTGGTTCACTACTTAATTGAACTGCCTTTTCAAAAAATTCAGCATGTTCTTTGGAGGAGGTGACTTGATAAGCATCATATTCTGATAAAGAATACTCCTGCATGAATCGTGCTTTCATTTGGTGTGGTAATTCAGGCATTTCTGCTTTTACTTGATTTAACATTTCTTCAGTAATTTGAATAGGATTCAAATCAGGATCAGGGAAGTAACGATAATCGTGTGCATCCTCTTTGGTTCTCATTGTTCTTGTCTCACCAATTATTGGATCAAATAATCTAGTCTCTTGAGTCACTTCAATACCATCTTCATTCATTTCAATCTGACGCCGTGCTTCATAATTAATAGCTTGCTCGATATATCTAAATGAATTCAAATTTTTAATTTCACAACGAGTACCAAATTTTTCTTGACCTTTAGGACGAACAGACACATTAACATCCACTCTAAAAGAACCTTGAGACATATCGCCATCACAAATATCCAGCCAAGTAACCAAAGTATGTAATGCTTTAGCATACGCTACAGCTTCTTCAGCTGAATGCATTTCTGGCTCTGACACTACTTCAATTAATGGTGTGCCTGCTCTATTAAAATCAATAGCTGTTTGAGCATCGAATAAATCATGAATAGATTTCCCTGCATTTTCTTCCATATGAGCACGCGTAACGTTAATAGTTTTAACACTTCCATCTTTTAATGTAATATTTAATCGACCAAACTCCGCAATAGGATAAGTTAATTGACTAATTTGATAAGCTTTCGGTAAGTCTGGATAAAAATAATTTTTCCGATCAAACATAGTTACTGAGTTAATTTTTGCTTCTAGAGCCAATCCCAATTTAATTGCTTTATTAACTACTTCTTTATTGACTACGGGTAAGCTACCAGGCATTGCTAAATCAACAACATTAGCCTGAATATTAGGTTCTACACCAAAAGCAGTTGAGGAACCACTAAAAATCTTGGATTGTGTATTCAGTTGCACGTGTATCTCTAAACCAATTACCGTTTCCCAATTCATATTTTACTCTTTCTAATAATCTTATAATTATAAACTTCATTTTTTATCTGACCGGTGATTTTAAATGCCAGTCTGAATTCTGTTGAATCTGATACCCAATATTTAAAATCTTTGCTTCATCAAAATAATTGCCAATTAATTGCACACCTACTGGCATGGTATCCTTAGTATATGGTGCTGGCAAACTCATCCCTGGTAATCCTGCTAAATTTAAAAACAAAGTATATATATCTGATAAATACATTTTGACTGGATCGTTCATCAATTCACCTATTTTAGGAGCAATTGATGGTGTAACGGGTGCAAGAATAGCATCACAAGTTCTAAATATTTCTTGTAAATCTTCCACAATTAAGTGTCTTATTTTTTGAGCTTTCACATAATAGTCATCATAATAACCATGTGATAGTACATAAGTACCTATCATGATTCTTCTCTTAACTTCAGAACCAAACCCCTCCGCACGAGTTTTGCTGTACATTTCCTCTAAATTCTCATAATGATCCGTTCGATAGCCATATCTTACACCATCATATCGCTGTAAATTCGAACTTGCTTCTGCTGAAGCCAATACATAGTAAACAGGTATAGTAAATTTTGTCTTTGGTAAAGAAATATCTATAATTTTAGCACCTAAAGATTTTAACAGCTCAACTACTTCTAGTGTTGAAGAAGCTACTTCCCTATCCAACCCCTCTTGGAAAAATTCTCTAGGAATAGCTATTTTCATCCCCTTAACAGGTTGATTTAGATTTCTTGTATAATCCTCTTTTTCGTGTATTACACTAGTAGAGTCCCTTTTATCAAAAGCAATCATTTGGTTCAAAAGTAAAGCACAATCTTCCACAGTCTTTGCTATTGGCCCTGCCTGATCAAGACTAGAAGCATAAGCAACCATACCAAATCGAGAAACCAAACCATAAGTTGGTTTAATCCCTGTTACTCCACAGTAAGCAGAAGGTTGTCGAATCGAACCTCCTGTATCACTACCCAAAGAAACAGGTGTTAATCGGGCAGCAACTGCTGCAGCTGAGCCGCCTGAAGAACCACCGGGTACTCTTTGCACATTCCAAGGATTTAAAGTAGGTTTCCAATAAGAGGATTCTGTTGTAGAACCCATTGCAAACTCATCCATATTGGCACGACCAATTGGCACCATCCCTACATCATCCAACCTTTGCACCACAGTTGCTGTATAAGGTGCGACAAAATTGTTTAAAATTTTTGAAGCACAAGTTGTTCTCCATCCCAGATGACAGAATAAGTCTTTATAAACAATAGGAATCCCTGTTAACATACTTTTTTGACCAGAAGAAATTAATTCGTCAGCCTTTTTAGCTTGGTCTAAAGTTTTTTCTACATCGGTATAGATAATGGCATTATATTGGTCATTTTTTTCTATCTCTTTTAAAAAATATTGTGCCAATTCTTGTGCTGAAATTTCTCTATTGGTTAATAATTGACTTAACTCTTTAATTGTTTTGTTTTTCATAATTCTCTCTAAATTGACAACTGGTATTACTCAATTACTTTCGATACTGTATAAAATCCATGTTTGACTTCAGGTGCTAATGATTGAAATAATTCTCGTTGATTATGTTCTGTTACTTCATCTTCCCTTAACAGTTGATGGGTATGGTGATGATTAAAAATCATAACTTTTTGCATATCAATAGTTTCATCAATCGCTCGCATCTCCTGGATCAAATCAAAAACATGATTTAACTCATCTTGAATAACCTCTTCTTCATGTTCCGTCAAATATAAGCGAGCTAACCTAGCCAACTTCTTGATATCATTTCTTTCTAAATTCATAATGAATAACCTCACTAAATGAGAAATAAATTAATCGACTATAACCAAGCCATTATAATCTAAAATGAAAAAATACATGTATGATTATCAAAATTTTACCGTTTTAAGATAATTTAAACTCAATCGAAGATGATATACCAAGAATATAAAAAAATATTAAACATAACTAAATTTGTTGTATCCTTAAATAATAAAAACTTGTTGAATAGCTTTTGTTTTATTAGCTTTAAATTTCCTTTAAGAAAGAATTATCCACTTCATTTGAGTACTTGATGAATCTCTAACGCCCTATCAGATAGCTTTTCTCATCTAATCTAAAAGTGTTTGCCCTAAAAATAGCTGATTTAATGCTCATAATCCAATTATTGTGCAATATAAATCCCAAATTTCTCTAACTCTCTGGATTTTATAACTTGTAGTCGATACCCTAATTGTGTTTTTGACCACCAATGCTTCACCTTACTTGATTGACTTTACCAAGCTTTAGAAATACGCCCATACCATAACTGGTTCACTTACTTCTAAGCAATATTATCTGAAGAAAAATTACATGAAATTATAAGACTGATAAATAAATTATTCAAAATACAAATTGCCTAATTATAACAAATCCTTTACAATACGAGTGAATTTTTCTATTGTATTATCAATTTATAAAGTTCAATTTTTTAAAATATTTTTTGGAGTTGAGTCTATGTATGCAGTCATAAAAACCGGTGGGAAACAATACAAAGTTACACCAGGCGAAAAATTAAAAATAGAACAGATATCTGCAGAACTTGACAGCCAAATCATACTTGATAAGGTATTGATGACAGCTGATGGTGATGCAATAAAGGTAGGCACCCCTTTTCTGAAAGATGTCACTATAAAAGCAACAGTATTAGGCCATGGTCGTCATGAAAAGATCCGTATTTTCAAAATGCGTCGTCGTAAACATTATCAAAAAAGACAAGGCCATCGCCAAAATTTTACTGAAATTCGTATCGATACAATTAACCAATAAGGAGTATTTTATGGCATCTAAAAAAGCAGGCGGTAGTTCTAGAAACGGCCGTGATTCAGAAGCAAAACGTTTAGGCGTAAAAGTTTTTGGTGGTCAACTTATTCCCGCTGGTTCTATTATCGTACGCCAACGTGGAACAAAATTTCACGCAGGTGAAAATGTAGGTATGGGGAAAGACCATACTCTATTTGCAAAAGTTAATGGTCAGGTAGAATTTACCGTTAAAGGTACTCTTAATCGCAAAACTGTTAGCGTCAAGCCTGTCGAAAAAAAATAAATCATTATTTAAAGTAAAAAGAGCCTGGTGATATTTATCAGGCTCTTCTTATTTGGACAAATCACTTTATTTATACTAAATTTTCAGTATAATTGAAGCTAATTTCTTAACCTTGAATCAATGAAAGAACCTAATCCATGAATAAACCACTAGATTATAAAAGTGCAGGTGTTGATATAGAAGCAGGCAATCGCTTAATCGAAAATATTAAACCTTTTGCAAAAAAAACAATGCGCCCAGAAGTGCTAACTGGATTAGGTGGTTTTGGCGCACTTTTTGAAATTGGCCAAAACTATAAAAATCCAGTTTTAGTTTCAGGAACTGATGGTGTAGGAACAAAACTAAAACTGGCTTTTCAATGGAATAGTCATGAGTCCATCGGTATAGATTTAGTTGCAATGAGTGTTAACGATATTCTGGTACAAGGTGCAGAACCTCTATTTTTTTTAGACTATTTTGCATGTGGACAACTTAATGTAGATCAAGCTACTAAGGTTATCAAAGGCATCGCTAAAGGATGCGAAATTTCTAATTGTGCTTTAATCGGAGGGGAAACCGCAGAAATGCCTGGTATGTATGCTGGGGGAGAATACGATCTGGCAGGCTTCTCTGTTGGAATCGTAGAGAAAGATCTTATCATTAATGGTCACAATATTGAAGAATCTGATCTGGTTTTAGGTTTAGCATCCAGTGGTGCTCATTCCAATGGTTATTCTCTAATACGTAAAATTCTTGAACAAGAGGATCCAAATATAAATACTTCTTTTGATAATGGAAAATCTTTAAAGGAAGTTATATTAGAGCCCACCAAAATCTATGTTGACTCTATTTTGAATACTATGAAACAAGTTCCCATTAAAGGAATAGCCCATATTACTGGTGGCGGCTTATTGGAAAATATTCCTAGAATTCTACCCAAACACACCAAAGTAGTATTACATCGAGATACTTGGCAAATGCCAAAATTATTTACTTGGCTACAAGATGCAGGCAATATTCGAACACAGGAGTTGTATCGTACTTTCAATTGTGGTATCGGTATGATCGTTATAGTCAACAAAGAAGACGAAAAAGAAGCTGTAAAGACATTGAAAAATTCAGGTGAAACGGTCTTCACTCTAGGCGAAGTTCAACTTCGAAACAATAATGAACAACAAACCTTGATTGTTTAATACCATTCAATGGACTTTTAAGAAACAACGCTTATTTGTTTCATCGCCCAATCTAAGTATGCACGATTACAGTCTTCTGCTCTAAAACTAATAATCTCTGGTATTTTATAAGGGTGATTATCTTGTAAAAAAGCTTTTAGGATATCTAAATTATCAGGAATAGTTTTAATAAGCATTAAATATTCACATTGCTGCTCCATCTTATCTTGCCATACATAATGTGAACACACAGGAGAGGATATACTTACACAACATGCTAATTTATCCCTAACCATTCTTTTCGCTAATTTATTGGCTTTTTTTTCATTATCAATGCTGGTCATAACAATTAATAATTCCATAATTAGTCTTCATCTATGTTTTAGTATTTTGGGTTTACAATGCTTATCTTGTTTGTTTTGTCTTATTGGTTATTATTTTGACCAAGTATCCTTTAATGTCACCGTACGATTAAACACAGGTTTCTCTTCTGTATGATCGTAACGATCAGTGACAAAATATCCAAGTCTTTCAAACTGCCATCTTGACTCTTTAGGTAATTCATTGACTATTTTTTCTGCTCTTGCCTGAATAGTCCTGACTGAATCTGGATTAATAAATTCACAAAAATCAATTTCATTTCCATTTTCATCTTTAACCATATCAGGACGTGCTACAGTAAATAATCGGTCATACAACCGAACTTCTATTGGACTAGACAAATCTTCTGATATCCAGTGAATAACTCCTTTTACTTTCCTACCCTCTGGTTTTTTTCCCAAAGTATTGTAGTCAACACGACATCTTAATTCCACTACATGACCCATATCATCCTGAATCACCTCTTCACATTTAATCACATAACTATAACGCAATCTAACCTCTCCGCCCAACGTTAGACGCTGCCATTTAGGAGGTGGTTCTAAAGTAAAATCATCTCGTTCTATATAAATGATTCTACTGATTTTTACCTCTCTTTGACCCATTTCAGGCATCTGAGGGTGGTAAGGTACGTCTCTGGATTGTGTCAGAAATTCATCATAATTAATCAAATCAATTTTAATGGGATTCAGTACTGCCATCATACGAGGTGCAGTTTTTTCTAAATCATCTCGTATCGCTCCCTCTAAAATACTCAAATCTACCATATTTTCGCTTTTGGAAATTCCAATTCTTTTACAAAATAACTGAATACCTTCAGGCGTATAACCACGTCTTCTCATACCGGCAATCGTTGGCATTCTTGGATCATCCCAATCTGATACATAATTCTCAATTACTAAACGATTTAATTTGCGCTTAGACGTAACAGTATATAATAATTCCAAACGAGAAAATTCATATTGACGGGGTTTTGGCTCAATATCTAATTTTTCTAAAATCCAATCATACAAAGGCCTATGATCTTCAAATTCCAAAGTACACAATGAATGAGTGATTTCTTCTAGTGCATCAGAAAGGCAATGAGTATAATCATACATTGGATAAATACACCATTTATCTCCGGTGCGATGATGTCTTGCCCTTCTAATACGATAAATAATTGGATCACGCATATTAATATTACTAGAAGACATATCTATCTTTAAACGAAGGGTTCGCGTACCATCCTCGAACTCACCCTGACGCATGCGTCTAAACAGATCAAGATTCTCTTTTAAGTCTCTAGATCTATAAGGACTTTCTCTTCCAGATTCCTTTAGCGTCCCCCGATAATCTCGTATCTCCTCTATAGACAAATCGTCCACGTAGGCTAACCCCTTTTGAATTAAAATTTCTGCATATTCATACAACTTCTCAAAATAATTAGAAGCATATCTTGGTTCTCCATCCCAATGGAAACCTAACCAACAGATATCTTCCTGGATCGAATATACATATACCTCAGATTCTTTTTCTGGATTTGTATCATCAAAGCGTAAATGGCATATCCCCTCATATATAAAAGCCATACCAAAGTTTAAACAAAGACTCTTAGCATGCCCTATATGCAAATAACCATTAGGCTCAGGTGGAAAACGTGTGATAATTTTTTGATGTTTATTGCTTACCAAATCTTCTTCAATAATTGTTCTAATAAAATGGTTATCCGCAAAACTTTCTTTGTGCATAAATTTACCTATTATTTTTAGAATAAATACTAATTAACCAAATTGTACCATAATTAGTAACACAGTTACCTATAAGTGTAGGTTCATCATACATCCTAAAAACTAAAATTGAAACTTTGATTAAAATTGAAAATTTTATTAGTAATAATTTAAACCAAAGTAATTAAGTAAAGTGAAAAACTAGAACTTGTGGGGAATATTCACTAAATTATCTCAGTGAGAAAATTAAATATATTTAATAAGCTATTATTTTACTTATTTTTAAGAATAAACTTCTATTTTTTTAGGTATAACTCAGGATGAAGGAGCTTATCATTTAAAATACACGTTACCTTTTCCCCCTCTCTAAGAGTAAATCTCTGAGCAACCTTATTAACAGAAATTATGTGATTTTTTGTACTTAAGCTTCTAGAGATCAATAAAGTTTCTTCTCCTCTTTCATTCACATAATAAATATCAGGTACAACTTGATCCTTCCCAAAAACAAAAAATGTGTCAGCTCCATTATCATAAACAGCATCAATTAATATTTGAGAATTAACACTCATCTTATAAGAAGAATTAGAGCTAACTTTTTTTTCTGCTTTCAACATCAAATAGCTAGGAGTATTTCTCGTCTGTACAGTTGGTTTTCTATCACGTACAAATGACTTATTACTTTCAGTTCCTAATTTAGTAACAACCACCGGTGGTTTACTACTGATACTCATATTTTTTTTATTAGATTCTGAAGTATTTTTGTTTCTTGGTGGATAATTAAACTTTAGAATAAAAGTCGGCTTCTTTTTACTATTGAGATAAACTTGAAAATAGTAATCCCTTTTGTCTGTTACAACAGTCATATTCGTTGATTTAAGTTCTTTGGATATATTATTTTCTGTTGGTTTTATAAACAGTTTATTTTTAAATGGGCTAGCTTGCCAATTAGAGGTGTCTCCTACTGCTACGGCATTAATATTTTCAGCCCCAAATTCTATAGTTGTAGCATAACCTGCACTTGTATAGACCTCAACTATTTGATTAGGGTAATAGTCAACTGTCACTATCCTATCATCAGAATGTGCAAAAGACTGAAAAACCAATAGCAACACAGTACTTATCCAAAATTTATACATCTTTTTGTACATTTTTCTTTCCTATCAATCCATATTTATAAAATTTGACTATCGAGCGTATCAAAAAACCATACTTAGATCATACTGATTAATATATTCAAAGTCACAAGCACATGGAGATCTAGAAACTACTGGTGACGATGAAGCACATGAACACATGAATACCATCAATAAAATGTATAAGACTATTTTTTTCATATTCATACCTTTCCTAAACTGTAAGAATTCTCAAAGAAAACCCACCCAACTAACCAGATCTAGTTTTAACCCACCAGATATAGCCACATTTTCATAACTAACCAAATTAGCTGTTATTTATTTTGAGAAGAATTATCTATTATTTTCTCAACATTGGATTTTATTCTATTCATTTGCGCCTCTCCCATTTGCTTAATATCCTCTCCTTTTTTCTTTATAATGTCCTCCTGAACCTTAACCTTTTTCAAATAATCCTTTGGTAAATGATCATATAAGTTTTTCATCTGATTTTCTAAGTCTTCATTGACCTGTTTATTGACATCTGAAGTAAACTTTTCTGCATTCTTCCTGTGCTCTTCTTCATTTTGGTTTATATTTTGATTAATTTTTTGATCTAACTGATTAATATCTTCCATAATTACCTCCTTATATCTTATTTTCTGTACTAAAATTTGACTGTCGGGATAACTTCTTTGAAAAAAGCAACGTCTTCTTTAGGGAAGCCTGTTGATATTTTCTCTCTCAAATCAGGGACAGGATCAGAAACAAAATCACTAGGTTTTTCATTAGCTTGCATTTTTTGAACTGCATTTTTATGCTCAAGTACATTTTCAAATATCGCATTAATAGAATTTAAAGCAGCTTTTTGTACAGATGTTATTTGCTCACCAATAAGTGAAGTAACGTCATCTGACGATAAAACCATTTCAGGTATAGAATCAATCAAAGATTTTGATAGCCCTTTATGAGATTCTTTTGTTAATTTGTCAACTTCGCCTATCAAACTAGTAATTTTCTTATAATCAATATTACTTACATCAGTCATAACTCGCTCCTTTCATTATCTAGAATCACAGAAAAAAACCCTATTTCTTTGAAAAAATAGCTAAATTATCAATAAACATTTTAGAATGAGCCTTTCTAAAATAGTCTGCAGTACTATTTTGAATTGAATCACTTTTAAAATTAATTGATGATAAACTAGAAACATAATTTGAACTAACCTTACTATGAGAAGCATATGCTTCTTTATTCGATGAATTAACAGATTTAAGTAGATCTTGAGGATTAAACATAATTAAACACTCCTAAAAATTATCAACATAGCATACAACCTCTAATGAGGACAAGAAAAACGCTGGATCGCATTATCCCAAATTGGAAAATTTGACATATCTGATCTAATTTCTAAATTAATAGAATATTTCCCATCTAAAACATACGATATCACTCTGTAGCCAACACCTGACTTAATAACTTTAGATTTATCATAAAACCTAAATAAAGCCCAAGGACCAGAAAAATTCACAATCTTTATGGCACCATCATTAGTTTGTAATGTCAATTTAATCAAGTTTCCATTATTAGGCCCAGGCCAAACAACTCTAGTTGTAGTAGGATAACCATGGCTGTATCTTATTTTCTGACCATCAATGTCTAAATCAGCTTGAAATACATTTGATGACAGTGCCACTGGTTTAACATCAAATGTCATTTTAAGCTCATTCCCACCTATAAAAAATGAATTCTTGATCTTCAAAAAATTATTATAAGCTCTTGCTATTTTAGGATCTATATAATTTGTCTGGCTATTTCCATAGGTCTGTTGTTGAATTAACTCCTCAATATTATTCTCTTTAAAAAAATGTTCCAGTTCGCCTGATGGTGCAAATATCCTATTAAAATCAGAAACAGATATATCATTTTGAGAGTTTTTATTAAAAGGATACTTTGACATAATAGTGCCATGACATATTTCAGAGAAAACACCCGTCACCTTATTATTAATCGTTGTCTTAATTTCTTGAATTGCATGACTTTGAGAGCCATCTACTAAATCCAGTAGAATAGACTTCAAAGGATCCGGCAAAGTTAAAGCTCGCCCTTTGATTTGTCCAAATACTGATTCTTCCTGATGTGGTGCTGTCGGATCATTTTTAACAACTAATGAAAGTGGGTAAATTAAATTGTAAACATCTTCAAATAGTTTACTCACAGGATTTCCATTAAGATCATCTACTCTGACTATTTTATTTCCTATATCTAGTAATGATCTAAACTGATCTTCGACTAATTTCTCTGGGGATAACCTATACTGTGTTCGTTCACCAGAAATCTCCCCTATAATTTTTTTTCTATTTTGTTGCAATCCAGAAACTGTCCTCTTAAACCAATCACCAGCATAACCATCCTCTGTTCCAGTTAGATTTAATTCTCTACTTACAAATCTAATGAAATTCACTATGGGAGAACTAGGATCAGCCAACTGTTTTGACAAAAAGGCAGCATCTTCTAAATTCTTAACTGGTCTTACTGTGATATTATTAATAAATTTATTCCACTGATCAGTAAATTCAATCAAATAATATTGAATAACATCTTCTTTCAATTTTTGTTTGTAGCCAATGGTACTCAATTTAGGTGATGTTCTGGCTAAATCATCATTTAAAACCCAAGATAATTCTTCAATAACAGATTGTATCGTTTTATCTATATTCTCTAAAAATAAATCATGATAAGCTCCCCGCGTATAAAAAGCTGGAATACTCATATCAACGACAGATCTACCATCCTTATGTTGCAACATTAAGGAAGCATTATTACCAGCAGCTATGGATAAACTGATATCCCTAATATTTGGAGGTAAAGACATGTCCTTCAATTTTTTAATCACTCTTAAAGTTGTTGGTGTATTCCTAGCCTTTTGCATTGCAATATTGACTAAAGAATTATTAGGGTTAAATACTGGAGAATCATCCGGGAATTTATCATCAAATAAACTCTTCAAATGGAAAGAAAATATCTTTTTATCCTTCCCAGTATAACCACTTGGTGCAAAACTATCCCATTGAGACATAAACCAATTAATTAAATCTTCTGAATTTCTACGCTCAGGCTTAACAAGCATTTGATACATCCTAAGGGTATCATATACCTCTTGAGAGTTAGTTTTAATATTTTTTGCTAACTGATCAGTAATATAGTTTGTAACTGCTGGCCAGAAAAACTTTAACAAATGGTTATGATAAGCTCGCTCAAGTGTTTCATTAATAAAAGTATGTTCTATATAAGGATTAATTTTATCATCTTGAAAATTAAAATGACCTTCCTGGCTACCATTCAATTGAGAATTAATATAACCTAGTTGTTCATAAGCATACACAAGCTCATCACCAGCTTTACTACTGAGAGGAACCTCTTTGATGATATTTTTTGTATGCTTAAATTTAGCTGCAACATAAGAAATATAATCAACTTCTTTTGAATACTTCATTACCAAAATAAACATCCCCACGATCGCCAATAAACCAATACCAGCATATTTAAAAGCTTTCCTTCTATTAAACTTAACTTTCTTTGTCGCTGTGAGGTTATCTAAAATACCACGGGATTCAACTTGCCTAGTTAGAGCCGGATAATAAAGTTTACCAAGATATTTAGTATCATACTCATCATTACCTATTTGAAGTGAAATAGCAGAACCAAACCAAATATCATGCAAATAACCCGAATAACCAGTTGGATGACTAGGGAAAATCTGTTCCACTAAACTCAAAATAGTTTTTTTCAATGATGATATTGATTCAACAAAATCAAATAATTGACTTCTTGTTTGATTATCAAGAGACTCATGTAGTACTTCTAACAAATAGTCAGTTAGTTTAACAATCCATTCATCATATCTAGTAGAAAAAATATCAAAATAGTCTGTATCTCTACCATCAATCCTTATCGGTGGTGCACTTAACCCAAATCCATTGTCTATGATCTCATCATTAAACATATACATGAACTCTTTCGCACCAGGAAGTAAGTCAATCTTGGTAATCAAAAGAGATACTGGTAAATCTTGAGCAAGTATTTTAGTAATTTCTAACAACCTAGCTCGCAAAGTATCAGCATATGATTTTAATTCATTCACAGATACTTTTCTCAACCATTCAGAATCAATTACCAATAAAATACCATCCAGACCCGAATCACGATATTTCTTAACAAGTTTGAAGAAAGTTTTAATATGATTCACACTCTCCTCTCTCTGGCCATCTAATTTAATCCACTCCGGATTTGTATCAAAGTATACCGCTCTATCTGATATCCAAGAATTATAAACATCTGTAGGGCCAATATTAGATGTAGGTTCAAGTCCATAATGTTCAGAATGTAAAAAGTTTTCACCACTGTTACTCAATGAAGAAGTTTTACCGACCGAAGGTGCTCCAATCATCAAAAACCAAGGTCGATCTTCAAGATATGGTTTAGTAATAAAATCAGCTATTGTCTGAAGTTTACTTTTTTTATCAGTTAAGGAAGAAACTTTTAACGTGAGTATAGTATCTTGGAATCGAGATGTGACAATATCTAATTCCTTTTTTTGTTTAGGCTTTTGCTTAAAAGGCTTGAGAAAATACCTGAGTAAAAAAGATATTATCATCACCGTTATTGGCCAAAATACCGTAAATAATATAACAGCTATAAGAAAAACTCTAATCCAAACAGCTGCAAATGGATGATACTTACCCACAGCTACTATGGGACCTATGTACCATATAACAGCACACAAAATAAACGCAAATATGATAATTATTGTTCGACGAAATAAGACCACTGATTTTCCTTAGCAAATAGTTAAAAATTAGTAACCGACTTGATCCTTAATGATATCTTTATCACCGTTATCCAGAATCTCCAAAAACTCATCCTTTTCTTTTCTTCCAATTTTCCACAAAATATCAACTCTTCTATTTTTTGCTCTACCCTCTTTAGTATCATTATTAAATATAGGTTCAGAATCACCCTTCCCTTCTGAAGAAATTTTTCTTTGATTATAATTATTTATGCTTGTACCATTTCTGAGTTCTCTTTCGACAGTTCTGGCTCTGTCTATAGAAAGTTGCAAATTAGAGCCTGTACCCTTCTTATACCGAGTATTATCAGTATGACCAATAACAACTAAATCTCCAGGATAGTTGGCTAAGGCATTACCTAACCTTTCTAAATTCTTTTTCTCTTTAAATTCTTCTGTTAATTCAGCAGAACCTACATTAAAAGCTCCATCTGAGGTAAAAATCAATAACCAACCCAAAGGATGTTCTCTAATCTGAAGCCATCCTTCTTTAAGAATTGAAGCTAACTCAGGAGGTGGTGTTGTTCTTATAGTTGCCAAAACTGGCGGTTCCCACGCATTAATTTCGTTACGTAAATCTCTAGATAGACTATGTAGATAAAAAGAAATCAAAAGATATAACATAACAAAGGTTAATATGGTTCCAATCAATAGTTTTAAAGGAGTAATTAAAGAATTTCTTCTTTTTAAAATTTCATAATCTAATAAGTGAGTTAAATCTATTGTTGGTTTTGTAAATAAAAGTCCCTTTATTTCACTTTTCAAATTATTTAAAATGATTGGACCCTGATCTATAATTCCGTATTTACCTAAAAAACCTAGCGACAGAAATAAGTCATAAAATTCTAGTATTTTTTTATTCTTATTCGGTTTTTCTAGATAATTATCAAGATGTTCAAAACACTTCTCTCCACCCCATGCATCCTTATAAAAATGAACTAATAAACTTTTATCAAACACAATTCCATGTTCTGCCAATTTTTCGTCCAAGAAAGTACAAAGCATAGCACCCATATTATCAACATCCTCAGATAAATATTGGGAAGATAACAGGGTAGTTCTAAAATCTTCTATGTGCTTAGTAAGTTGTAGATTTAAAGACATTATGTCTCCATCATCAATATCTACCTTATTAGAAATAATTGGAAGTATTGTTAATAAGGATGGAACTGCTGCTTTAATAAGATCATTATCCCATGCTGATTTTGTAATAACCCTTTTTATCACCCCGTGTCCTGCACCTGTTTGATATCTATCATTATGTATTGATTCATCATGACTATGGCTGCCTGAATCACGTGTCATATGAGATCCTTTATATTGAACCGAAAGAGAAGGATCGATATCATACTCATTTGACCCAGCTAGTTGACGAGAATCACTACTTGATGTATCAATCTCATCACCCGAATTATTATCCATATCTTTAGACGCCTGAATCTTTTTACTATGAGTGGCATCAATTTTACTCATTGCATCTAATGCCGCTCTTTCAGGGGAAACTTTTCCCCGGACTCTCGAACGTATATCAGATATAGCTGAACTTATTTGATTTTCTATAAATTTCATTTAACTCTTCTTTCTCTTATTCCCCAAACATCAAACCTTAAAGAAGGAAAATCACCCACGATACTCACTGCGATAGATACAGAAGATAAAGTCTTCCGATACAAATCATCCTGATTATCCAATTCAAAATACACACTACTGGGATAATATGGCACATAACGAGGTGGTGTAACTAAAGGAATCATACGAATTCCAGGTAACTGTAATTCAATAAGATTAGAAATTAAATCCGCTGGTCCTATCTTTGTTTGAGCTGGGAAAATTAACTTCAATTTATCTGATGGCATATTCGCACTAACAGCAAAAATAATTTTCTCCACTCTCAATTGAGGATCGTTCTGATGAATATAGATTCCATCACCAGTATCCACAAATTGTAAACCAACAGAAGGAGACTCTATTATTAAGGATAAAGCACCACGTAAAGATCTAAATAAATTAAAAAATGAAACATGCAAAGATTCATGCTCATACACAATATCCCCTATGCCACGAAACTTTTCAGCACCCGGCACAAAAGAAATTTTTCCTAGCATTTCCAATAATATAAAGAATATTCTTTCTGGATGAACCAGAGGGAGGGAAATTAAATGATTTAACTTTAACTTGTATTCATTAAAAATCTGTAACAACAATAACTCTAATAACTCAGACAAGTTTCCTATGGATTGATCAAAATAATCCTCTCCTATATAAGAAAGTCTAGAGGATATAATACCAATAATTTCCTCAATTGAGCTCCTCAACCAGCCTATAGCTCTAAAATCAAGCAAGGGTGGTAAAAAGTTCTCATCCAAAAATATGCTATGCCCATCTTGTGAAAATTCTCTAACTCTACATATGGGTAATACTGTCTCAGATCCTGTGATCATTTTTTGCAGCATCAGTCTAGCATTTAAAGTCGCCATCTGTATGTGTGTACTTTGAGGAGTTCCATCTTGAGCCATCCCATGGTTTCTGTCTACTACCTCATTTTCTATAACAACATACCTAGAGTTACCATTTTGCTCAGTATCCATATCAATATAAGAATTGCCCAGAATATCAAGAGACAAAACCAAACAAACAACCTCACCCTGGTGCTCTTTTTTCAAATCAATCGGACAGGGCAACGGATCATGACCAGGCATATCAAATGGAGTCCCATCAGGAAATACCCCTTTAGCTTTTTGAATTGCTAATTTATTCTGTTCCAACAGGGCGCGATCAATCTCTAACTGTAAAAACCCCCACGGATAAGGAGCAAAAATACTATCCTTTTTATTAATCAAATTCTCAAAATAGCGATCTTGTTCCTGAAAATGTTGGGGCTCCATCATCATACCTTCAACCCACAATACTTTTTGCTTTGGAAGCACTTACCCTTCCCCCCTTTTTTTACAGATCAATAATTACTAAAAAATAAGTAAATAAATCATCCAATAATCACATTTATAACTGCTTGAAATGGATAAAATAGCATTTCAAATATAGTATTCATAATATCAACAGTTAAATTAGTAGATCCATTTGCCAAATTTTCTGTATTTATCCCAGCAGCTGCCTGAGAACAATATGGATTCAAGAAAAAAAATAAAAATATTGATAAACTAACAAATTTCTTCATAATTGCATGCTCCATCAAAGTTGCTTTATATCGAATTAACCATAAATTGAGTAGCTATTTCAACAGGCAAAAAAGCAAACTTCAGAACAGTCCATGCAACATCCTTTATGAAATTATAAGGAGTGTCAATGACAGGATTTCCGGTTGGGCCATTATAATTAAATACGTAAGAGTTTTCTGCCACACTGAATGACGCACTAAACACCAAAACACATAAAAATAATGATACAGCAATCCTTTTCATAGAAAAATCCTTTTTTAATTAATAGGTTATAGATATACTTTCTAAAAATAACTAGAATACAACAACATTATTTTTTTCTTTTTTGTCTTTATTTCTACTTCTGTTATCCCTTTCTAATTTACCAACTAATATTTCATTTCTAGTAATTTTTACTGGAACTGCTACCTTCTTAAGCTTTTTAACTATCTTAAGCCTATCAATTGGCTTAAAATCATTAACTTGCTGAAAATTTGCCCCAGCGACTAACCACAAAGGAGCATCATCTCTTCGATTATAGACAATATCAAAATCTAGCTGATAACTTTGATTAGGCGAAACCATCAATTCCCTAGAATCAATTACCTCATTCCCCTCTGCCCTATCCGTACAAGGAATACCATCATACACACCATCCGGAGACCAATACTTAGATTTCACAATAAAAAAACAGACTTTAACTGGCTGTGCACTTTGATTATTATATCCAGGGTTGATCGTACCATCAGATTCTAAAGAAACATTAATCTTAATATTTTTTTCATTAGAAAAAAATTTACTCGTCATATCAGATAATTGCGTGCAAGAAGACAACAATAATACAACCAATAATACTTGCCAATATCTTCCAACCATATACACTAACCCCCTTAATTTTTTTTTAGGACATTATGTAATACTTTGTTTGACTGGGAACCATCTGATTACCCATTGAATTATTATTATTATGGGTGCCCATATCCCCTAATCTTGTTTTTGGCATACCTTGTAAGATATACACACCAGAACCATTAACTGGTTGCTGTTGAGCTGAATTGGTTCCTGATACCACACCAATAACACTGCCATTAGAAACTGTATTGGTTCTGATAGTTGCCATATTTTGCTGGTTTGCTCCCATTAAAAAATAATTAGCAACATTAGGAACACCCGAAACATTAAGTGATTCATTTGAACCTGGGCCAGGAGCCATAGGCTCAACTCCAACGAATGCTACTCCACCACCATTATTATTAGCTGCTGTCATAATCATTACCCCATATGAACTTGACCGCCATCTATTTTAAGAAGCGCGTCTGATTGGATAAACCCCACCTTATTCCTCAATGTATAAGTCTGAGAAACTTTTATGAAGAAGTTTTTAGACTTTATTTCCTCAGAATTCTTAACTTCCTTATAAGAATTATAAGCTACTGTATACATTTCATTATATACATATTTTGATAAACTGGAATAAAATTCTGTTTTTTCCGCTCTCATAATGTACTCATGTGTATCAAAAATAACTCTGTTATCCACTAACATTTCGACATTAGATGCTGTAAGTTTCAAGTCATATTTCTTAAAATCAAGTGTAACTACTTTATCTCCTTCTGACCTCTCTAAAATAAAAACTATAAACATGACCTGACCATCAAAGATAGCACTAACTTTATCTCCTTTACTAGGAGAAACTAAGCAACTAGTCGCAATTTCAACAGGATACTCGGGATAATCATTCAGAAAAAACTTATTCTCTACATCAAGGTCAACATAACTAATAACAGTTTGACCCACTGCCATCACTTCAGATTCATAATGTACTGACTTATGAACAGGCTCATTTATCACTTTAGATTTATATTCCATAACGACTAACTCCTGAAGGAAAGACAGGAAACTCCAAATTTTTATCTCTCGGCCCCACATTATGTTTGTAATACCATTTCTCTATAGTACCTAATAATGGGTCATTTGAAGCAAGAGTACGATCAGTAAAATCAAGTTTTGTACCATGAGTCTTTATATTGCTCTGTTTCGTCTTAGCAAGACTACTAGAAGTCAAAGATGCTCCTCTATAATCTGTTTGATAAAATTCACTCTTAGAAAAATCAGTATTTTTCACCACAGCTCGATTGAAAGAGGCAATATTGAAAACACAATGGTAATAAGTAGAATGATATATCTGGGCATCTGTTAATTGAGAATTATTCAAAACAACATATTCATGCTTACTATTATCTATTTTTGCTTCAACAAAATTGGCACAATTTAAGTTCAGTTTATACAATCGTAAATTGTTAATATCTGACCGATGAAAACTAATACGATTAATATTTAATCCTTCTAAAATAAACTCGTTTAATTTACAATCAAAAGATACAAAGTCTTCAGCTTCTCCTGAAGAGAAACTATTCTGGTTGCATTCAGAATTGGCGACAATTCTAGTCTTAAAAGAATTATTTTCATACCTGAGCCTCAATAATTTAGATTCCACTATACTGGAATGTTTAATATCATTTTGAAAAAAATTACTTTTTTGTAATAAACTATTAACAAGAGAGGTATTAAATAAACTAGATTCCTCAATGTTTAAATTATTAAGTTCAACTTTATTTAATTGAGATTCCTCAAAGAAACCCCTTTTTCCAAAAACATTATTGATCCTAGATTCATTAAAATCAATCTCCATAACTACTAAATTTAGAAAATTGATATGATCAAAAGTACAGTCAATAAAACTAACTTCATTTAACTCACAATCTACAAACTCCACATTTTCAAAAGTACATTTTTCAAACTTAATGCACTCACATAATGAATTGTATATTTTTATATTCTTAAATCTATAATTAGAGAAATGTGTATTACTCAAATAAAAATTGCCCCTAGATAAATTAGACAATACTCTATTTTTTTTAATTTTAGGAATTACAAGATCATTCATATACGTAAAGTTCCACCAAAAGTGTATCCAATATTAATTTCTCTTAGGAATCCATAACACTTTATCCAAGAGACACCCTTTAAAAGTTGTGTTTTCGTTCTGATCAATCAATGCTAAATTAGAGCCTATTAAATTACATTCAAGAAAAACTGCTCCCACCAAGTTTGAATTGTAAAATATACTTTGTTGCAAACCACATTCCTTCCACTCAGTCTTAACCAGAGTAGCATCTTTGAAAATTGCAGTCATAACATCACAATTGGTAAACTTGGTACTGCTAAAATCAGAATAACTCCCATTTATTTCTTTAATATTACAGTATTCAAAAAAGCTACCTTTTACAATAGTATTACCCATACCTATTTTCTCTAGCCAACAATCTCTAAAAGTGCAATTTTCTAATCCACTTTCAAGTCCCACTACAAAACTAAAAATACCGCTTTTATCAAAGGAGCAACTCTTCAATGAAGAATAAACAATTGAGTTTTTCTCCATCCTTGATTTGTTAACATCAACTGAAATTAAATGGGTATTTTTAAAAGTACATGCAATTATCAAACTATCACTAAATATTAAACAATCTATTTTACTTTTTATCCAGCTAACCCCATTGATCTGGACAAACAAAAACCTTACATCATACAAATAACAATTTTCTATCTTAGATTCTGAAAGTTGACAATTGTTACACACAACCTTCTCAAATTCAGTAGCAGAGAATTGCAAAGAGGTAAGTTGTGTATCTGAAATTTTCAAATTTTTCATAGTACAATCAACAAATTTAGAATCCTCTAAATTAGACTTATTAAAAATATTTCCATCAAATATACAATCGTAAAAATTACATCTTTGAAATACACAATTTATAAATTCATACCTTGAAAAATCTATATCCTTAAATTGACAATTACTAAACTCTTTTTTAACAATAGTTGTACTATAAGAATAAAATTTCCCATAATCTTTATCTTGAAATTTATATTCATTAGATAATGAAAATACATCATTAAAATTTATTTCATTTTTCTGTGCTTTACCAAGATTTTTTATATCTTGATTCGATTCGGACATTTTTGAAAACTTAATAGCTTTCTCTATCTCTTCAAAATATTGATCCACTTCCTTGTCATTCATGGGGCCAGGCGTGTACCTAATAGAACTAGGATGATTTTCCATAGAATGAATAACATTAATTTTGTGATCTTCAGGCATTAAATCTAAATCTAGTAATGAATCTAACTTTGATTCTTTACTCAATCTCTTTTTCAGAACTTTAAAATAATATGCTCTATCTCTAGGATTACCATCATTATCTAAGGCTAAAAGCAAGACATCGTAAGGCTCTTCAGTTAATTCTCCAATTTGAATCTCTCCTGTAAAAACAAGCAAAGCCACATTAAAATTAGGCACTAACCATATTGTTTGTAATAACAATGGAATTTCATCAACTATCTTGTTATCGTTCGAACCAAAAGCTCTTGCCGATACTTTCGGGAAGTTACCTTTAATTGTATCTTCAGTTTGCGCAAACCCCCTCAATAAAAAACTAGATCCACTTGGCCATGCCACACTATCTAACCACTGATCTGGAGAGGCGATTTGAAAATAACGTAGATCAAATCCTTTGGGATAGCCAGGATAAACTTTATCCAAATATTCTGAAGATGCCATAGTTGGAGCAATTTTATCAATATATTTTTTCCTTTGATTGAAATTAAATGGAATCGGCGAAGGAGAGGCAAGACTTTCTCTTTCAAACAACCTGTCTTCTTTTCTCAAAACAACATTAGGGGCATTATCAATGATGGTATTTCCTTTTCCCAACGGATTATATTGATTATCAACACCACCCCAGACATTGACATGATCCATCGACATCCCATAAAATTTCTTTCTCCGAATATAGGATCCTTCGCCAAAAATTCTCCACTGCTTTTTTAGTTTACCAACATTCACTTCCGCATCAAAAAACGAAACCTCTTTCCCTATAGAAGCATGTCCAACTAATACATATTCAGCAAACTGCTTAACAACGGGTACGTCTAAAAATGGGACAGACTTAGGCGATTTATCCCAAACATCCCACACCTCAGGCTCTGTGATAAAATGGTTCGTTTTATCAAGATAGCAACCAGCAATAGCACTAATACCTAAATAACAGTTTTTCTCTAATTGGTATGCATTCTTAAGAAAAACTAATTGTTGTGGCTTTACTATTTTCATACATTTCTCGATACGAATAAATTATAACTTAATATCAACGCCAGTCTTATGTATCGATACTCCTACAAAACTAATACTAACTCCCACTTTGCTCTTTGACATACATGTCTTACTAATAGAACTTCCTGTAACACTAACCGAACTTCCTACTTTACTAACAGAACTTCCTGTGGTGCTAACAGAACTTCCTGTGGTGCTAACAGAACTTCCTGTAGTACTAACAGAACTTCCCGTAACACTAAAAGAACATCCTACTTTACTGACCGAACTTTTTGTCACACTGACAGAACACCCTACTGTACTCATTGAACTATCTACGGTACTGGTAGATGATCCTATAACACTAACAGAACATCCAGTTGTACTTTGTGCACTTCCGGTAAAACTTTGACTTGCGCCCACAACACTAGAAGAATCACCAACAAATGAATCACTTTTCCCAGTTATACTAGTGCTTTTACCAGTGAATGATGTTGAATTACCGGTAAATGATGTTGAATTACCGGTAAATGATGTTGAATTACCGGTAAATGATGTTGAATTACCAGTCAACGATGTTGAATCACCAGCAAAAGACACACTTTTTCCAACAGATGAAATACTTAATCCAGTGCTACCGGTACTAATTCCAGTGAAGCTATTAGAAACACCAGTTGCTGAAAAGGCATAATCAGTAAAATTAAAATGTGATGTTAAAACTTTTGTAGTCACTCTTTTAACTACTTCATAAAGATCCTGCCCTACAAACCGAGCATCATTTCTTTCAGTTATACCTTGGAAATCTCTCTCTGCATGACTCATAATTCGTTCGTTACCACGTTTATCATCCAACGTAAATAAATTGGCATGAGATGGAACACCAAATTTAAGAGAGCGAGAAACCATACCACTATAATTGATATGTTTAGGTAACTCATAAGGAGGAGGATTATCTCCATTATAAACAACCCCTATCACTAATGGTCTGTCAATATCACCATCTATGTAAGATACTAAAACCTCTTGTCCTACCCTTGGCATTGCTACAACACCCCAGCCTTTACCTCCCCAAGCTTGTAGCACTCTGATCCAGCATGAGCTATCCTCTTCTGCTTTCTTATATCTATCCCAGTGGAAATGAACACGTATTCTGCCATATTTATCTGTGTGAATTTCCGATTTAACGGGGCCGACTACTGTTGCACTTTGAATACCTGCTACTTCTGGCTTACTAGATCCTTGTATCGGTCTATAAGATATATTTTCTTCCAACACCTCAAAATTACAACGAATATTTTGTCCCTTACTATTAGTACTATCAGGGCCATCTTGCAAGAAGACATAATTAGCCTTAATTACCTTATATTTCGTATTTCTCTTAGTATCTGGGTGCTGTTTCAGAGTAAAAGAGTGTCCAGACACCATACCAAGTGCACTACTTTCTCCACTAAGCATATTGGTATGAGCTGTCATTTCCTCTAATCTGATCTTAGCTAGCGAGCTACCCCTATCCTGACTTAAATAATTTTGAGAATAGTTGTACCACTCTAAAGGTGTTCCCTGTATTGGTAGGTTTTTTTGATTCTTAACATTAATTTGTAAATCCTTTTTGGGTTCTAAATAGTCAAAATCTCTTAAAACAATCTGATTCGGTCTAAGTTTATTAACCCTATTAATTTTTTGAATAGCTTCTCTAATACCTCTATGCTCTTCGCCATCTGGTACAAAATCTATCTTTGAGTAACCATCTTCTAGCACTGGAAACTCTTGTTTATCGGTAATCACTAATGTATTCTTGCCGTTCTTATGCTCAAAATAGTACCATATCCCCTCAAATTCTAATAATCGAGTAATAAAGTTAAAATCACTTTCGTTAAACTGAACACAATAATTAAGTTTAGGATACTGAGACTGAACATTAATTTTATAATCAGATGAGCTATATCTCGAAAATACATCTTTTATAATCTCGATAACATCAACATTTTGATAAATTTTACTATTTCTATTTTGAGTTAAGAACCATAACCAAGGGCTTAACTCTAAATCATAGGTATAACACCGACCTAACTGACCAGTATCTATACCTCCTACAATATAGGCATAGAAATACCTATATCCACTCTTATCTGGTTTTTCTATACTGACTTCAACCAATTTACCCAATAGCTTTTCTATATCAATACTAGGATTAGGACTCTGAAATGAGAGACGATAATTAGAACAGATAGATAAGCCCTCATGAGTTTCAAAGCTTAGAGGATAGGCCTCATAAGCCTCTAATTCACTGTTTTTAATATTTATTAACATAGCAATAACCCCTAACTTTAAGTTTTATTCAAAATCAATTACCATTTTTGCCTGATGATCCAAACCTAATACAATTTTCTTTATTTTTTCACTACTCTTCTTAGATAAAAGCAACCTATCACTAATTGGTGGGAGAATTGTTTTCTCTAATAAAGACCTAATTGCCCGCCCACTATTAGGATGATTAATAACTTTTTCTACGATCCAACTACCAACACTTTTATCAAACTTAAATTCAATTTTTAATTCTTGCTCGAAATGGTTTTTTAATCTCATCAAATTTACATTTGCGATTGCTAATAAAGATTCCTCATTTAATGGTCTATATGGAATGACATCCATTCTTGCCAAAAGAGCCAAAGATAATTTACTAACTAACTTGTCATGTATTAATACTTTAAGTTTATTTATCGTAATATCTGACTCTTCAGTTACAACCTCCTCTATCTCTTCACTCCCAATATTGCTTGTTAAAAAAATATAACATTGTTTGAAACTTATTATCCTTCCCTCTCCATCCTTCATCCAACCTTTATCAAAAACCTGATAAAAGATTTCGTGCACATCAGGATGAGCTTTATCAAACTCATCAAGCAATATAACAGAATAAGGCCTCTGTCTTACCGATTCAGTCAGTTTACCCCCTTTACCATACCCCACATAGCCAGGAGGAGCACCCTTTAATACCGATACAGAATGTGATTCTTGAAATTCAGTCATATTAAAAGTAATTAAATTATGTCTTCCACCGTACATCATGTCAGCCAATACCTGTGCTGTTTCTGTTTTGCCAGTTCCAGAAGGACCAGTTAATAAAAATACGCCTAAAGGGCCATCATTAGGTTGGGCTCCTGATATAGCAATTTTAACTTTACTCGCAATTTCATGGATGGCTTCTGGTTGCCCAAAAATACGATTATTCATATTTTGTTCTAAATTTAAAGAGTTTTCCAAATCGTCCTGAATCATTCTATCTGATGGAATACCTGTCCAATCAGACAAAACATCTGAAATCACAGATTCATCTACCCAAGGAAAAACTAATGGATTATTATGTTGAAGTAATTCTAATTCACTAATAATATCTTTCTTATCAGAAGCATCGTCATTACTAGACATTTTGGCAACTAATTCTTTTTCCTTGTTATACTTTTGATTTAATGTTTGAATTTCCTTCTCAATACTAGCAATAAGTTCCTCTAACTCTTTCTTTCTTTCAGTTATATCTTCACCCAACGACGCCTCTTTTTCCAGAGAATTTAACTCAATCTTCAATAAATCTAACTTTGCCTGACATGTTTCAACAGAAGATGGCACAATGTCATAACTACTTGATACCCTCGCACAAGCTGTATCAAGCAGACTAATAGCTTTATCTGGTAATTGTCTAAGTGGTAAATGCCTACGAGAAAGTTTAACAGCTGATACAATAGCAGAATCCCTAATAATTACATTATGATAATCAGCAAAATAAGGTGCAACCACTCTAATCATATCAATTGCCTTTTGTTCATCAGGTTCATCTATATACACACTCTGAAATCTTCTAGTCAAAGCTGTATCTGGTTCAATGAACTGCTTATACTCAGACCATGTTGTGGCACCTATCATACGTAATTCCCCTCTCGCTAACATTGGCTTTAATAAGTTAACTGCATCACCAGTACCTTCCTGCCCTCCTGCTCCAATAAGTGTATGTACTTCATCACAAAATAACAGTATGGGAAATTCACTTGATTGAATAGCCTCAATCAATTTCTTTAACCTACTTTCGAATTCTCCTCTAACGCCTGCTCCTGCCTGTAACTTACCAAGGTCAAGAGACATCACTCTAGCCTTTTTTAACAACTCAGGGACTTCTTCTTTAATTATCTTAAGGGACAGAGCTTCTACTAAAGCTGTTTTACCAACACCTGCCTCTCCAACTAATATGGGATTATTTTGTCTTCTCCTTGATAAAATATCGATAACTTGCCTAAGCTCAGATTCTCTACCTACTACTGGATCTATTTCACCACTCTCAGCCTCTTTCGTAACATCAATACACCATTCTTCTATTTGTGCTAAAGCTGAATCTTGTTTTTTTGCGAAATCTATATTGCTATTACTTTTATCAATTTCATGGGCTAATTGTTCATACTCAACTGAATCTTGTAAAATAATATCAAACTGCTCTATGGCTTCTTGTGTATCAATTTTTTCAAACTCGGCATCTAGCCGGTATAACCACCTCCGAAAATCATTGTCGCTTAGAATCCCCAGTAGTATATGTCCCGTCCTTATAGATGAAGATGAATTTTGTATCTGTGAGATAATCAACCCCCTTTCTACCGAGGTTTCCAACCTAGTAGAAATATCATTCACAACACTAGATACATTAGGCATCGTATGGATAATTCGTTCCAATCTAATATTCATACCAGAAATATCCACATCATATCTGTCTAGTATTTGGAAAACATCACTTTCTTCCCTATCCAATAAAACTTTTAACCAATGTTCTAACTCAACATATTGATGTCTATAAACTCGACACAGCCTAGTGGCCTCAACCAAAGTTTTATTAGCAAAACTACCCAATTTTGAAAATAAGAGCTCTCTTTTATACATAATTTATACCTAATTTAATTTATTATTAACACTCGGAGAATAAACAACTTTCTTTATCATTTGTTTTTTGGACTTAAGCCAAGAGTTTTTACCCATTTTCATATTTTTGAACCCTTTTCTCGATTCAGGATTAGTTTCGATGCATAACACAACATGAAAATCTAATAAATATCTTACAAAATCATTACATATAGCTATTAATATTTTTAATTTATCTTCTCCCCTATCATAATCTAGATAACTTTCATCATAAAAAGGCCCCAGTTCCAATAAAGCACTGTATTCAACACTATAAAATTTACTACCCAATAAATTTTTCCCTAATATAAATTTAGTATCATTTTTATGAGTTATCCAAGTAGGATATCTTCTGATTATATTGACTCTCACATTAAAATAATGATTTATAATCTTCTTAAGCTGATTTAATGAAGTCTTTCCACCCACATAAGCACCAGGAAATGATCTTCTCACCTTTTTAATATGTGCATCATATTTAAAATCATTAAAATCGCCATCAACTATGCCTGTAACTTGATCCATCTTATTTTGAAAAGCATTAGATTCAGATTTGTCATGGCCAACTGCAACATTCAACTGTGACCAACTACGATACTGATACAAGGCAAATCTCTGGCTAATTACATTCATGAATTTTTCAAATGCTTTATTTTTATTTAAAATATATTCGCTTCTTGCATGCTCAGTTACAAACATAGGCATAGGGCCATATGGTGCGAATAAACCAAAATGTCTACTTTGTATAACGACCAAAGGAGGCTTTCCTTTTTTCTTTACAATTTGCCTTAAACCAGAAACCTCTTTTGTCGCAAAGGACATATCTGCTGGTTGTTCTATTCTAATCTTAAAAAAATATTTATCTCTACTTTGCCCTAGCCTTGAATGAGGCTCCCATACCTTATCAACTCTCCTCATTAACTCAAAAAAATCTTGATTAACAGAAATGTTTGGAATAATTTCAATATACTCATCTAAAGCTGGTAATTTTGAATTAACTGATCCGATATACATTTTAAATTATCCCTTTAACAGCACAACTTGATTACCATCAATATTTAAATTCATAAGTAAGCTTTGGTTTAAATTACAATATTCAGACAAAGCATGATAAAGGACAGTTCCAAACAATAGAGCTCCCTTATCTGAATGATTTCTTGAAAGAATATTTAAGGTAGCTTCTATACCCCTAGCCCAGGTAATGGGTCCCTTGCCATAGTATCTGGTATAACAATGTTCGAAAATAACCTCAGAGATACTTTCTATACGACTAATTTGTGATAATTCTTTACTATTAGCAAAAAAATATAACCAATTTTTGATAAATCTGGCACAATTATTTACTCTACCTTTTGTATAATTAAAAGGACTGTCCGAGAGTATCTGTAGAGCATTCCAAGCTAGATTTATATCAGGGAAATCAACTGGCCTACTTGGTGCATATAACAATTCAATACCTAAAATAGGAAGTGATTTCTCCAATGACAAAGAGGGACTCTGTAATAACTTAGGATTCAAATTCCTGTCAAAAACATAAGCAACTACAGACAGCGAACTTAGCTTATCCAAATCAATAGAAGTATCGCCAGAAGAAAGGGTTATAAAAACATCATCCATACCCAAATCATCATTTTTATAATGCTTAGTCTCTATCTTACTTTGCCTTCTTCTAATAGAATAACCACATCTGGCATCATTTTCATCATATTTAGCATCCATATGAAGTGGAGAGAAAATAATATCTTGCCCATCAGGTAAAATACCGACAACCTCGGCTATATGGTGTATCTTGTATAATGTAGGATCATTTTTATCAACAATGACAGGGTGCTCAAATTTCAAGTTATTTATTAAGACTGGATCACACCTTTTTCGGTACAAATTAACAATTGGTGTAGCAAATAATTTAAAATTTGAAGAACTAATATTATCAATCAAACTCAAATCTCTATTTTTTAAAATAAAAATTATTTCAAATTCATAACTATCTGTTATTTCACTTAAAAATTGTTGAACACCAGTAAGCTTTAAACTCAAGAACTTAGAAGGAAAATTAAGATACTCTTTCATTATCCTACTACCCGGCAATTCACCTACAGCTTCTGGTAAACATGCATCTTCATCTAAAATACCAAATAGTTCCATACAAGATGGATTTAAAACTTTAGAGTAAATCTTAGACTGAGATTTAGACCATAATACAATCCTAAGAGACTCCGAAAAAATACTATGAAAAATTTGGTTTGCCTTAACTGAATCCCCTGCAAAAGTAACTACAAAAGGATCTAATTTTAACTCAGATAAAGGTAAACAATATTTCGTACTACATTTAACGCATATATGTGATAAAGAGTCATTGAAATAATTTACTACTGATTCTGGTATATAAGATGCTGGTACGACAGAACACACAGCCTGGTCTATTACTAAGGGTTGTACTACAACATCTCTAGATGTAACAAAAGTTGCTGGTCTACCTGATAAGGATGAATCCTTCATAATCACCTTACTCCCCCTTTTCAGAGAAACATCCTCATTCCACTGTGGATAAGTCAAATCAGGCTCGATCGCAATCATTGAAATAGAAGGTGTTGGTGTATACCACAGAGGCGCCAACCTAGATAGCATTTGAACTGCAATCTCAGGTTGCTCATTAGATAATTTTTGTTGGACTCTAGCAGATAAAAAAGCAGTCCCTTCAAGTAGCCTTTCAACAAAAGGATCCTGAATCTCATCCGAGTACATCCCCAAATATTGAGCTACTTGTGGATTTTCACGAGCAAATTCTTTTCCTATTTCCCTTAGGTAATAAAGCTCTTCATTATAAAAATCCAAAAATTCGTTATTTTTCATAACACAACCAAAAAAGTAGTTTCCTTAAAAAATACTAACCACCCCACAAGAATAATCAAGTGCTATTCTTAAATTTATTTCGATTCTATCTCCATTGATATTAGATATGCCTTGTATATCAAATAGTATAGACAATACTTGATTATCCGTTTTGTCTATGATCGGTGTAACCCTTATCGAATTAGAATCCAATCTAGGCTCAAATTTAGATAGTATCTCTGTTATTTTCTCAGCAAGAACTATAGGATTAGTATTAATAGGTATAGACTCATTAAAAACAGAAGATCCTAAATTTAAAACAGAATTATCAACATACTCATAATTTCTTAGATCAAAGTAAGCACTGTGGGAAGCATCATTCAATAAATTTTCAATATCCCTAGACAAAGTCTCTTGAAAAAAAGAAGCCCCCCTTTTTCGAAAGGTTTGTGAACTCAACTTATCAAATAACACAGGAGAAGAAGTTTTCATTCAAAGCCACCCACACTGTTTATGTAAAGCAAAAATAATACAAAACACAGAAGAAGAGAACCATCTATTCCCTTCTCCTATCCCTCTACAATTACTAAATTAGATCTTTGTATTGGTTCTCAAATCATAACCTGCTTTAATAGCGGCACCCATAGTACCATCATTATTTTGTTCTTTGTATTCAACTTCAATACGAGCAAAATTCAACTTGATAACATCCACAGGCAATACTGGATGCTCTTCAAAATCTTTTCTTGATCTATTCTCAATAAGAATATTACCTCTCGTATAAAATGATGATACTAGACAATTACTAAAAGTTACTCGTAGAAAATCGTGCTGACCTTTACCAGCCTTCCTACATACTAATTCTGCCTTGTTAATATGTTCACCCGTTGCACAAAGCAAAAATAATTTAGGTGACGCCTTATTGGTAACCATATGAAATTCAAAGTCCTTCATCTCTACTTTACCAGCACCACCACCAGCACCAAATCCCCAATGACCAGAATTTTCTTCTCCCCATTGCCAAGATTGTAGTTGAATCCAGCCCCTATAAACACTATCAAGTGATTCCCCTTGTACACCATCTATCTTTAAAAAATAGTCGACTAAAGCTGCCATAATGTGATTCTCCTTAATTATCAAAATCAATTTAAATTAACAACTTAACTTTCTAACTTTTTCCATTAATTATTTAAAGGAAACATTAATTTACAATTCACGTAGCTGTTAATGACTGAAACAAACATCATCAACACGCAATGAACAAGTCATTAAAAAATTCATGTTCGCTCACGATTATCGTATAACATCCAGTTGTTTTACAAGCTTTTTTGACTTGCTGCTATATCTTTTAATTAGAATAATGCCATTATCTATTCTCTACATAGATGGAATTCACCATGTACGCTATATTTTATTTTACATACAAGCTAAAAAAAAATTTAAGAAAAAAACCACACATACAACAGTATTAGAAAATCATAAGTGAAAATATATAAACAAAAAAATAATCTATACTCACCAAGTAACTTATTACTTACTCTAAAAGAATGAGATTTACTATCTTATGCCAACTGAATTAGTAGATTACATACTTAATAGATTCATCATGATAACCTTACTACACCATTCACTTCCCAAATCCAACCAAGAACGTCCTACTTCTTAAGTATTTATTGTTTCATCAGTATTTATTACTACCAGCAGTCCATAGCACTACCAGCAGTCCATAGCACCTAATTGCTTAACCATATCCACCCTAAAGAATTAAGTATCCATAACAAATAAAATATCAATCGTAAAAAAATAGTTCTCTGCGATCAAAGAATTTAACTTTCTGGTAAACAATTATGGTTCACTCAAAACAAAAATTTCCAACTTGATCGGCTCAGTATATCAATATGAGTTCACTATATTTTAATAACAAAATAATATGAACGCATACCACCCATGTAAACTTTAGAAAAATTAAATTCTATGATTTCAATATATTGATTAATAAATGATTTATTTATTTTTTTATGTTAATATTTGCTGTTTTTTTAAATAGTAAGTATGATGTTTGGCTAGTGACTGTTACTTATCATTTCATACAAAAAAAGACTTACTATTAACTGTTACATTAAAAATTATGTCTAATATTCCTATTATTCTTTTTAATAAACCTTACGGGGTGGTCTGCCAATTTTCACCTCACGAAAAATATCCAACTCTAAAAGATTATATTGACATTCCCAACTACTATCCTGCGGGTCGTTTAGATATGGACAGTGAAGGCTTACTTATGTTAACCAATGATGGACGTTTACAACATCAAGTTAGTCATCCTAAATTTAAACAAAATAAAACCTATTTTGCTCAATTAGAGGGAGTTCCTGATACAAGAAAATTAAAGCTTTTAGAAACTGAAATTCATTTTAAGGACTTCATCACCCAACCTGCCAAATTTCGTCTATTAGAAACTCATGAAATTGCTAAAATATGGCCAAGAGTTCCTCCCATTAGGATGAGAAAGAGTATCTCTGACTTTTGGATTGCTATCACTTTACAAGAAGGAAAAAATCGACAAGTAAGAAAGATGACAGCTCATGTTGGCTATCCTTGCTTACGCCTCATTCGGATTCAGATAGGCAGAATCAATTTATTCGATATAAACTTATCTTTAGGTCAATATCAATTAGTTTCAACCTTGCCATAAAAAATTAGTATCTACCACTAATCTTGTTTGTTTTTTTGTATCTATTTTTCAATAAAGAATGATTATTCTACTAACTAATTAACTTCTCACCTTCCCAAATCCCTATTGAACCCAATGGATATTTTGGCAACCAATTCCTATTATCAAAATAGGACTATAATGTTGCAATGAAGACTAATTTTTTCTCGAACTAGCTGATCACACAGTCGGCTTATTACATCATGACTAAAATTATTAGAAAAAAAATATCTTGATCAGGATAATGAAATATTTTCAAAGGATTGCCGTAATCTTAAATAAAGATAAAACTGAACTAAATCACTTTTAAAGCATATTTTTTTTGATAAGAATTTTTTTAACATTTCTATGACAATATTTATCCCACATTTTGTTTACGATAAATATAATTTCTCAAATCTTTAGTACATTAATAATAAATTTATACTCTAACCATAACAATCTTTTTTAATTTGTCAACTCATTTAAAAACACATTTAATTCATCAAACATATGGTATCATGCTGTTCGAAAAAACTTGTCTACTATTCGAGTATCTCAACTTTAACTTTAGCAACACCTTTGGAAACGAACCCCAACTCTTGAGCGGCTACGTAAGAAACATCTAAAATTCTCTTTCCCATATATGGGCCTCTATCATTGACCTTTAAAGTAACCCTTTTATTATTTTTTAAATTAGTCACTCTAATTTTAGTATTCAAAGGCAATTTTTTATGTGCAGCTGTCATCTTATACATATCATATATTTCACCTGAAGCAGTACGTCTACCATGAAAGGATTTCCCATACCAAGAAGCTAAACCTGTTTGTTCAAATTTAACAACCTGTTCTTTCTGAAATTTAGAGGCTGTACTATTCATCAAAATATCGTCTACTACCTGTTTATTTTTAATGATCCTAGCCCCCAACTGCTTAAAATTAGATGATTGAATAACAAAATTTTTATGTCTCGTTGAATCATCATTCACAACAGGATCAAATAAATTACTAATAAAAACCTGGCTATCCAGACTTGAAGCTAATGAATGATGAATTAACAACCTACTTACTACCGCAAATACTAAAATTTTTTTCATTCAAATCCTAAAAATAAAAAAAAATTAAAAATTGCATTGTAACAAGATAATTTTTCAAAATTATCTAATTATTTTCTTGTTACTCCTCATTTTAACTTGACTACATAATTAACTCTATAGATTAACCTTCCCCCTTTGTTTTTTAATTCTTTATGGATATTAGACATTAATTTTAACTAAGCTCATATCCCTCTATACTACTGTAATTAATTACTGGATTTAAAAAACTTGTAATGTAGCGAATACACAACAATCTTGTAAATCTACAGAAAAATGAGAAGTACTACAATTATTGCCTAAAATCCAAAAAATTTCATGTATACGGACAAAAATACCTTCTGCCACCTTTTGGCTCTACCACGACAAATTAAATGTAACTTTTTTAAATTAATAAACAACATAAACGAGCAGATAAGATACAAAGATCCTCCTGATGAACTATCTGATTCCTCTAGTGCATGAAAAGGTGGATAATCATTACTTCTGTCATTCAGATAACCAAGGTTACAACCCGGGTATTTGTAAATTTATGACATAAGCTGCCATTTGCTATTTTATTTAAATTACTTTGTGGTCTATTATTGTTTAATATACAAATGAGAGAAAAAATATAGCATAATCGGACATGATATTCAGTAAGTCATTGCCAATAGCGTTATACTATTACCATTGCTATTTGACAAAAGACATAAACTAAAAAAACAAAGGTACTTAAGTACTCCATTGATTTAGAATCACCAGAGCTTATAGCTTATATTAACCCATTTACCTTGAAAGTGTGAAATGTTCCAAAAAATACTAATGCTAACCATGGTTTCATCGATCTCTATGTTAATTATAGGAATATTCATGGGTGTAGCAATTACAAATCAAATTCCTATGAATAAAGAAGTATCTTCTGTGGGGAATACTGAAGCTGGTTACATTGATCAAATAAAGTTACTTAACCAAGAAGTTATTAAACAAAGTAACATGCGACAAAATTGTGAAGCTCTTTTAAATAAACTACAAAAATAAAATTTTGTTGTTTTTGTATTTATTAAAATTGTCTCTTAATTTATTAATTGAATTTTGTCTATTGATTGTTGTAAATTCCAAAAGTTGGCATACGTCTTAGAATGGCTTAATAGATGATCATGTTTCCCACTTTCCAGGACTGTACCATTGTCTAGAACAATAATATTATCAGCACCACTAATTGTGGTTAAACGATGAGAAATCACTATTACGGTTTTATTTTTTACTAATTCTGTGACTGCGCTTTGCACTGCAAGTTCATTTTCAACATCCAAAGAGGCTGTAGGCTCATCTAATACCACTATGGGAGAATTTTTTAATAAAGCACGAGCGATAGAAATTCTTTGTTTTTCTCCACCTGAAAAATTGTTTCCATTATCACTGACTATAGTATCATAGCCATCTGGTAATCTAGTGATAAAAGAATGGCATTGTGCTAGCTTAGCCACCTGATAAATTTCTTCCTCAGTAGCATCAGACCTACCCATCCTAATATTGTTATATATAGTATCATTAAATAAATAGACATCCTGAAATACAACCGTTATTAAGCTCATTAAATATTCTATAGGCATTTCTCTAATATCTACATTTCCAATCTTAATAGATCCTTTCTGGATATCAGAAAAGCGCATTAATAAACGAATTAAAGTTGATTTACCGCACCCACTCCCACCCACTATCGCAGTCATACTTCTGTCTTGGAACTCAAGAGAAATATCATTCAAAATAATAGAGTCGTTATTTTCATAATAAAAACTAACATGTTCATATGTAATGGTATAATTTTCTGGTATTTTAATAATTCCACTAGATACTTTTTGCTTTTCTATATTCAATAAATCGGTTATATTTTTATAACCAACACCCAAAACCTCCATTACTGCTACATATAAAACTAAATTACTAAACATTTCATTAAATCGAACAAAAATGACCATCATTGTAGCTACAACAGTTGCCCCAAGAGAACCAGTTACTACCCAAACAGATCCCAGTACAATTGCAAGGTATAACCCTAACTCTATTGTTAATGCAATAATCAGATTAGGTTTCCCACCTTTCTTTTGCCCCATACACTGAATTTTATTAACTTGCTCACATAATTTTTGATATTGATTAAGATTATTTGATATGGTATTGGTCGATTTAATGATTGAGATACCCTGTATCAATTCAACCAATTCAGCATTCATTTTTTGTACTGCATTTGCTAAATAAGTAAATCCTCGATTAAATGCGGGTCTTCTCCATATATACAAACCAAAAGAAAAAGGAAAAATTGCTAATAACATCAGACCCAATCTCCAATCTATAAAAAACATTACTATAGTTACAACCACTGGAACAGTCACTGAAAAAATAATTAATGAAGTAATCGTAGAGGTGTAACTAATAGCCTCTTCAACATTTCCTAAAAAAATGGCATTTAGTTCTCCTGATCGTCTTTGGTGTAATTTTTCTAACGGTATTTTTCTTAAATGATCACCCAATTCTAAGCGTAGATCCGTACCAGCTTTAACACTATATCCATCCATATCATAATTAAGGGACAAGAATCTAAAAACTAAACTCAAAATACCCAAAATTAATGTCATAACCAAATATTCGACTAAATTTTTATAGTCTAGCCATTGGATGGCATCAAATACCGGATACAAACTAGTCAATAAAATAGCTAATAACAGCGCTGAAATAAAATTGTATATGAACGTTAATTTCAATTTTCTTTGATACTGCCCACTTGCTTTAATAACTTGACTAAAGGTTTCCTTACTCAAATTTATATTTTGAAGTAATTTTTTCATAAAAATCCTTATTCTCTTAGTAGTTGCCAAGATTGAGCTTTATCATATGCCTGCCACAGTTTATAATAATGCTGTCCTAGATCTAATAAATCTTGATGTTGTCCCTGCTCCACAATGCGACCTTGATCTAAAACTAATATCTGATGTGCATCTCTAATGGTAAATAACCTATGGGCTATCATGATAACAGTTTTATTTTTAATTAATTGAGAAATTGCTTTGATCAATAAAGCTTCATTTTCAGGGTCAGCATGAGCTGTTGCCTCATCTAAAATTAAAATGGGTCTATTCTGTAAAAAAGCTCTTGCAATCGTGATCCTCTGCCTCTGCCCCCCAGATAAAAAAGAACCCCCTTCACCTACCAATGTATCATAGCCATTAGGCAATTTACAGATAAATTCATGAGCTTGTGCTTTTTTAGCTGCTGTAATAACATCTTTTCTATCTACATTTTGTAAGCCGTAACTGATATTATTAATAATAGAATCATAAAATAAAAAATTATCCTGAAAGACAAAGGCAATTGTGTTCATCAATTCTTCAGTAGGTATATTTTTGATATCTGTACCTCCAATTTTTATAGCCCCTACCGTAGTATCCCAAAATCTTGGTATTAAACGAGCCAACGTACTTTTACCAGAGCCAGAAGCACCAACAATTGCAGTAAATGTATTTTCTTTTATAAAAAAACTTACTTCCTCTAAGATCCAATCACTTTTATTGTCATAATACCTAAAACTCACATTATCAAACTCTATATCATGCTTTTGAATACTTTGTGGATGTTCACTAATTGACAAAGTTGGTGTAGACTCAATTTCTAAAATACGCCTTATCGATATTTTTGCTTTTTGTAAGGCATCTTGAAGGAACATAAATGGCGTAATAGTTTCAATTAAACAATTACCTATCAACAAGATAGCTAACCAATAAATAAAATCTAATTGTTGGTTTTGCCACCAATAAAAACCAAACCATAAAATTCCAATAAGCGTTGGAATGGGATTCAATAAACACATAGAAATTTTATATCCTAATCCAGCTTGTTGATACCAACCAAGCATCATAGACTGATGTTTTAATAATGAATCTTTATAACGCTTGAAAGAACTTGTCCCACTATCAAATATTTTAACAATAGGCATAGCTTGTACAAACTCGATAATTGATGCACTAATTTTTTCTCTTGAATCATTATACTCTTGCATTCTATCTTGGATATTAGGTAACGAAATTCTAGCAATAATGACAATGATCATTACTAAAATGATTAAGAATAGTGTTAATTTCCAACTTAAAAATAATAAGGTAGTAACAATTAAAATAGGTGCTATCACTGCTCTTGCCATTAAAGGTGGGGCATCTGCTACATAAGCATGAATGCCTTTCACATCGTCTTGTAAAACTTTAATAAGTGTTCCTTGCCCCAATCGATAAATTTCACCCAGAGGCATCTTGGCAATATGTTGTGTTAAACGTGAGCGCAATAAAAGTTCTAAATCATAAGAAGCAAAATGTGAAATGTCTACTGATTTTAATCTCGTATACATACTGACTAAGTTTAAAATTAATACAACAAGCAATAATGAAATAAATAGGTTGAATGTAATATTCCCTGAAATTAAAACTTTTGCTAAAAGTGCCATACTCATCAAAGAAGAAATATTAGCCACTACTGAAATACAGCTTAATATAATTGAAATATTAATTTTTGATCGTACTGGTTCGGTGATTGACTTGATGTCTTTTTTACCCATAATTAGAAGTTTTAAACTATAATGATAATTCTTATCATTATAGTTTAAGGTTATCAATGTTGCTATACTAAAATAAAATTTCTTATTAAAGATCTCTGAACAAAGTGTTAATCAAAACAACTCAGCTCAGTCATGTTTGAATTCTAATACTTAGTAATATGAGTATCCCCCCAGCAATTACCCTAAGTTTATTCAACCAAGGGTTATCATTCTGGATTATCTAAACATAAATTGTCATTTAGTTACCTAAGGTACTAAACTAATTAGGCAAGTAACTAATTAATTATTTGGCAACAATCATATTGTATAAATCTTATATTCACCCCCCCAGTTCAAGCAACTTCTCGAATTCAACTCAAAATTGATGGAGATAGTTTAAGTTAAGCTTTTTTTTAATTTAAGCCTATTTACTTATGTCATCAAATATAAGCAGGATAATTAGAGAGTATGCCATAGTTAGGTATCAAAAAAAGTTAACAGAAGCTGTAGACTTTTTTCCCATATAGATAAATATTTGTTCTCTATAAAATTATTTACAATATTGTATTGTCAAAAACTTTATAATATTAATTATTACGCATTGTTTTTCACATAAATAAACCTCTACTGAGTAAATAATCATCATTTATGCAAATGAACTATCAATAACTTACAAAAAAAATTTACCAAGGCCAAAAAAGTTAACAACACACACTTAAGTATGTGATACATGTATTTAGTTAATGTTTTTTTACCAACACTTTTGTTTGTTAACTTTTTCTATAACAACCCAAAAGTGCGAAATTAGAATTTTTTCTAATTGTTCTTGGTGAACATATACAAAAAAAGTAAACACTCATAACAAATTGATTTAATAAAATTTGAACTAAAAAAAAGAAGTTAAAATACTATCTTTTATTTATACCTATTTTTGCAAAATAAGTTATTAATTTAAAAAACACGTATTAAAAATTCATTTAATGATAAAACATTTATTTTATTAATGAATATTTTTGTTATTTTTCCTTTTTTAATGTTCCTAAAAATAACCCAGGACACTAAATTTAACTCAATTATTTTTATAGAGAAATCTATTTTTAAAATTTCTCTACTAAAATTTTTAAAGTAAAGGCTTAAAAACTATACCTAAAATTTACCCTTAAACTAAAAAATGAGATGTAATCTCCACGAGAGTGCTACAAAATTTCCTATGGGAAGTATATAAATTTTAACAAATGTTGCACATCCTGTTCCTAAGTACTAAGGTCATTAACACAATTATTAAGAGTAATTGCTTTTTTTATCTAGTAGGAATAAAATGCGATAGATATTACATTGTGACGTGCTTGTAATATTTTAAGTAGAACACGTGCTATTGTGGATGGATGGTGCTTCGCGCATCCCACTGAAATACAGACTCACCGAGATCAATTAAGTTTTGGTGTGAATGTTTTAAAGATTCTTGTGCTTTAAAATAGTAAAGATTAAAAAAACAAAAAATTGAAACAATTTTTAATTTCCTAAAAATTAAAACTAATTCTTACAGAAAGAACATTTATGCAATCAAAATACTACGGAAAATCTTTAATTTCATATTGTATTTCATTAATACTATTGCCATTCATTTGTATCCCAGTATATGTAGCTGCACATATTATTACCGAATATATTATTACCGAATATTTTGTTGACAGCGATGATAATAAAAAAGTGCTTACTGAGAAAAAAACAACTCAAAAACAAAAGAATCAACATCATAAAATCGCCAAGAAAAAACAACAAAAAGAAAATGAAAAAGATACTATGTCCACAAAAGATGGATTAGCTTGGATTCTCCTATTGTTAACATACGCCTATCTGTTTTTTTCCATCAGACAGCAAAATTTATGTTTCAATGAAAAAGGTATCTACGCAAAAGTAGGTTTGCTTCCTTGGACAAAAGGGTATATGTTCTTCAGATGGCAAGATATAGAAAGAGTCGGTTTTACTCAAGGGCCACTTGGATTTTTATTTGCTTCCTCTCATGTACATATCGTAAGAAGATACAGTGGTCAAGATGTTATTTTCGAACGAATTTTCAGAGGTAAACAATTCTGCGGTGAAGCATCACATTACCTCTACAATATATTCGAAGAAGAAAAAATTAAAAACTAAAGAAAAAAGAGACAAGTCACAGCAACCCATATAGCTACATACTACCTGTCCCCTTGCCAAGTAGGTAGCTAATATTTTTGGATATCATTTTTGAACGACTCTTTCTACACTAACGCTATTAGAGTAAGTTTCGTTTGACTCATATAGGATTATAGTTGGTCTAGGTTTGTTATTTATTTAGAACAAATATAAGGGGTTAGGTAATAGATCACCCAATAGATAGATTTTCCGCTAGTTCTAAAACTTGTTGTTGTCACTATAAACTAAGAACACCTATATCTTTGAACATAGAAATTGGACTTGCCTTATGTAACACAGAGCCCCCTGATAAACAATCAATGCAGCTACAAATATTAGTGTAGTATTAGCTTTTTCAATATCGTAGGGATCTGCGATGATGTGTATAAAAATCTCCATCACAACAACATTTCTGATAGTGTTGCGACATCACAACAACATTTCTGATAGTGTTGCGACGAAAGATAGATGAAATCATTGATACTTTTAAACAAATAATGATTTTTAGTCATTCTCTTTACATTTAAGTATTCAATAGCAAAAATAATTGTTTGGTTATCTAAAGCTAGCTTGGTTTTACCATGTTCGAATTATGAGATAACCAGATCCGGTAAAAAAAGCAAAGCCCTTGACCGCATAAGCATAAGTCAAGGGCTTTATTGTAATTAGTTTGGCAGTGACCTACTTTCACATGGGTAATCCATACTATCATCGGCGCTGAGTCGTTTCACGGTCCTGTTCGAGATGGGAAGGGGTGGAGCCAACTCGCTATGACCACCAAACAATCTTGTTTTATATTCTCTATTTTTTATTCTTTATTACTACTTATCTTCTTATCTTTAATCAAGAAGCCTCTATCTTAATCACTATATCTCCGTTACATTAACCTTCATCATCTGAAGTCCTTCAAATGATAGAATCAAGCCTCACGAGCAATTAGTATCGGTTAGCTTCATGCGTTACCGCACTTACACACCCGACCTATCAACGTCATAGTCTCTAACGTCTCTTTAGGGAGATTATATCTCCAGGGAAGTCTCATCTTCAGGCGAGCTTCACGCTTAGATGCTTTCAGCGTTTATCTCTTCCAAACTTAGCTACCCGGCTATGCCACTGGCGTGACAACCGGTACACCAGAGGTTTGTTCACTCCGGTCCTCTCGTACTAGGAGCAACCCCCGTCAAACTTCCAACGCCCACTGCAGATAGGGACCAAACTGTCTCACGACGTTCTAAACCCAGCTCACGTACCACTTTAAATGGCGAACAGCCATACCCTTGGGACCAACTACAGCCCCAGGATGTGATGAGCCGACATCGAGGTGCCAAACTCCGCCGTCGATATGAACTCTTGGGCGGAATCAGCCTGTTATCCCCGGAGTACCTTTTATCCGTTGAGCGATGGCCCTTCCATTCAGAACCACCGGATCACTATGTCCTGCTTTCGCACCTGCTCGACTTGTCAGTCTCGCAGTTAAGCTACCTTATGCCATTATACTATCAGTCCGATTTCCGACCGGACCTAGGTAACCTTCGAACTCCTCCGTTACGCTTTAGGAGGAGACCGCCCCAGTCAAACTGCCTACCATGCACGGTCCTTAATCTCGATTCAGAGACCTAAGTTAGAACCTCAAAGTTATAAGGGTGGTATTTCACCAATGGCTCCATAACAACTAGCGTCATTATTTCTTAGCCTCCCACCTATCCTACACATACAACTTCAAAGTCCAATGCAAAGCTACAGTAAAGGTTCACGGGGTCTTTCCGTCTAGCAGCGGGTAGATTGCATCTTCACAACCACTTCAACTTCGCTGAGTCTCAGGAGGAGACAGTGTGGCCATCGTTACGCCATTCGTGCAGGTCGGAACTTACCCGACAAGGAATTTCGCTACCTTAGGACCGTTATAGTTACGGCCGCCGTTTACTGGGACTTCAATCAAGAGCTCTCACCCCATCATTTAATCTTCCAGCACCGGGCAGGCGTCACACCCTATACGTCCACTTTCGTGTTTGCAGAGTGCTGTGTTTTTAGTAAACAGTCGCAGCCACCGATTCTCTGCGGCCCCCTTCTGCTCCGAGCGCAGGCTCTTCACATACCAAGGGCACACCTTCTCCCGAAGTTACGGTGTCATTTTGCCGAGTTCCTTCTCCTGAGTTCTCTCAAGCGCCTTAGAATTTTCTTCCTGCCCACCTGTGTCGGTTTGCGGTACGGTTCATTTATAGCTATGCTTAGTGGCTTTTCCTGGAAGCAGGGTATCAGTTACTTCGGACCCGTAAGTCCTCGTCATCACACCTCAGTATTGAACACCCGGATTTGCCTAAGTGTCCTACCTACATGCTTAAACAACCTATTCCAACAGGTTGATAACCTAACCTTCTCCGTCCCCACATCGCACTATAAATAAGTACGGGAATATTAACCCGTTTCCCATCGATTACGCATTTCTGCCTCACCTTAGGGGCCGACTCACCCTACGCCGATTAACGTTGCGTAGGAAACCTTGGGCTTTCGGCGAACGAGCTTTTCACTCGTTTTATCGCTACTCATGTCAACATTCGCACTTCTGATACCTCCAGCACATTTCTCAATGCACCTTCTTCGGCCTACAGAACGCTCCCCTACCATACATACTTACGTATATATCCGCAGCTTCGGTTATCAGTTTGAGCCCCGTTACATCTTCCGCGCAAGACGACTCGACTAGTGAGCTATTACGCTTTCTTTAAATGATGGCTGCTTCTAAGCCAACATCCTAGCTGTCTATGCCTTCTCACTTCGTTTTCCACTTAACTGATCATTCGGGACCTTAGCTGGCGGTCTGGGTTGTTTCCCTCTCGACACCGGACGTTAGCACCCGATGTCTGTCTCCTAAGAATTTACTTCACGGTATTCTGAGTTTGCCATGGGTTGGTAAGTCGCAATGACCCCCTAGCCATAACAGTGCTTTACCCCCGTGAGTATGCTCTTAAGGCACTACCTAAATAGTTTTCGGGGAGAACCAGCTATCTCCGAGTTTGTTTGGCCTTTCACCCCTATCCACACCTCATCCTCTAATTTTGCAACATTAGTAGGTTCGGACCTCCAGTCAGTGTTACCTAACCTTCATCCTGGACATGGATAGATCACTCGGTTTCGGGTCTACACCCAGCAACTATCGCCCTATTAAGACTCGGTTTCCCTACGCCTCCCCTATCCGGTTAAGCTCGCTACTGAATGTAAGTCGTTGACCCATTATACAAAAGGTACGCAGTCACTACATTAAATGTAGCTCCCACTGTTTGTATGCATCAGGTTTCAGGTTCTTTTCACTCCCTCCCGGGGTTCTTTTCACCTTTCCCTCACGGTACTAGTTCACTATCGGTCGATGATGAGTATTTAGCCTTGGAGGATGGTCCCCCCATCTTCAAGCAGGATTCCTCGTGTCCCGCCCTACTTCTCGTATACTTAGTACCATTAGCAATCTTTCAAATACGGGGCTTTCACCCTCTATGGCCAACTTTCCCAAGTTGTTCTCCTAAATCACTAATTATCATATACAGGCTCCTCCGCTTTCGCTCGCCACTACTTACGGAATCTCGGTTGATTTCTTTTCCTCTAGGTACTTAGATGGTTCAGTTCCCTAGGTTCGCTTCTTTAACCTATGTATTCAGTTAAAAATGCCTAGTTAATACTAGGCGGGTTTCCCCATTCGGATATCTCCGGATCAATGCTTATTGCCAACTCCCCGAAGCTTTTCGCAGACTATCACGTCCTTCTTCGCCTATCATCGCCAAGGCATCCACCTGATGCACTTAAATCACTTGACTCTATCATTTCAAGAACCTCTGACTTCATATTACCACCGTTGACTAGCAATAATACTTAAGCTCCCTACTCTAATAAAGATTAATGCTCAATTTATAAGGCCTCTTGTCCCCCTTATAAATCTCTTCTTTTAGATACAATCATTACCCAATTATTCGTCGTATCGTCATATCTCACCAATATTCAATATCACTTTACAACTCTATTCATTGTGTTTGATTTCGGCTTCTCAATTGTTAAAGATCATTCGTAATAATACGAGAAAGAAAAACATTATATCCAACTATTATCTACTTTGCAACTACCTTTTGTGGAAATTTCACTATATTTAAGAATATTTATAAAATTTAACCTAATTGTCTAGATGATAAAAATAACGGCAACTAAACATATAAATAAAATGAGCGCTCAAGGTATTCTTATAGAATTTCTCAAACTGTTTACATATCCATAAAAATTTTAAATAGTTTATAGTTGGTTCAAAATCTTACAAGCTGGTTGACCACCTCTTTTACACGCTTGTTTGAATAATTTTTTAGCATTGATATATGATTTCTCAACACCTTTTCCTGTCAAATACATTATGCCAAGGTTATATAACGCATCTGGCTCACCTTTAGCCGACACCTTCCTCCAAAGCTCTACTGCTTTTTTATAATCCTGAGGAACACCTTCCCCTGTTGCATATAAATTCCCCAAATTATACATAGCATCCAATTGATCCTGTTTGGCTGCTATTTCATAATACCTTATTGCTTTTTGTAAGTTTTTTTCTACTCCTAACCCCTCATGATGTAAAAAACCTAAACTATATATCGCTTGTGTATTGCCTTGAGCTGCTGATTTTTCAAACCATTCTTTTGCTTTTTTATAGCCATCTTCAGTACCAAATTTAGTATATGTAATTCCTAAATTTAATTCACCATCAGAATTCCCCTGCAAAGCTGCTTTCTCAAACCATTGAAAAGCTTTTTGAATATCTTGAGGAAAACCATGCTTACCATTCACATAGTATAACCCTAACAATACCTGAGCCTTTGCATCCCCTTGGACTGCCGCTTGCTCAACCTTTTTATAATCATAATCATTAGCACAACCAAACAACCCTAAGAATGAAAAGAACATCATCCAGACCAAAAAAACTTTCATACTTCTCTAAACTCACATTGAAACAGAACCTGATAAATCAGTTACCAGCATATACACTGCAGAGATTTTAACTATTAATTTATACGTAAAAATAGTATTTTTCTATTGATATAAATAATTTCGAACACACTACACAAAACTCGGTTGATTGCAAAAAGCTCGTGCTAAATTAATTCACTCCGTTATATTCAATTACTTTATTTAATCAAACTCATCCATAGATAAACCATAGGTAACCACATGAATATTATAACGAAATATCTAATCAGTCACAAGCTTTGATTATAATCAACCCTACACCTTAGTTCATAACCTTATTTTATTATTTAATCCAGATGATCAGACAAAGACATTAAACTTGCATTACCTCCAGCTGCAGTAGTGTTAACACTAACTGAAATCTCATGATACAATGGCAAGAAATCAAAATGTTTGCTCATATCAATAATTTTAAGAATAGATCCTTCATATTGACTTAAACTCACCTGTATCTCCCTTGATAACCGACTACTAACAACAACATGTTGATATGAAGCTTGATAAATATCTCGTATGATGTTTAACCCTAGACTACGAAGTAACTCATAATATTGAGAAAGAATATTGTTCTCTAAGATAAAAACATTAACCCCCAATAGCGCAAGATTACAGAAAATAACTAATAATCGATCTATCTGATCGCCCAACAACAATACACTCTCAGGTACTCGATAAGTCAAATAATTATCTTCACCTGTTGGACCGGTCAGATCAACTCTACATCCTATCAACTGATTCTGATTCAGTAGTTTTTCAACGTTATTGACAATAAAAGATTTCATGTCGTCTTCTATGGGTAAAGACATAACTGTGTCTAATACAGACTTAAATCGGGAGTTATTATTATCAAATTCGCCCTTAACTGGGGGAAATTCCCAAGGTGATAATTCTGCGATTTTTTGTAAATAAAAAGCCCCACCTGCTTTAGGACCTGTCCCAGATAAACCATGACCACCAAAAGGTTGGACACCTACCACGGCACCTACAATATTTCGATTAACATAAATATTACCCGCCTGTATTCTCTCAATAATATTAGCTATTTGACTATCAATACGGCTATGGATACCATGAGTCAAAGCATAACCCTTAGCATTAATATTTTGAATCAAGGTGTTTAACTCTTCTCTTTTGAAGCGAATAACGTGCAATACCGGACCAAAAACTTCTTGCTTCAACTCATTTAAATTCTTGAGCTCAACCAAAGTAGGGGGCACAAAAGTACCCTTTAGCCTCTCATCTAATTGGAGACTATAGCTATTGACTGCTGACATTTTAATCTTTTCAATATGAGATAATAAATTATTCTGTGCTTCTTTATCAATAACTGCTCCAATATCCGTATCCAACTCAAGTGGATTACCAACTTTCAACTCCTTCATTGCACCAATTAACATTTCAATGGTTTTATCTGCTATTTCGTTTTGTAAACATAATATTCTTAAAGCAGAACAACGCTGTCCTGCAGAATCAAAAGCAGAATTGAGAACATCTAAAACCACTTGTTCTGTCAAAGCACTACTATCCACAATCATAGCATTTTGCCCACCAGTTTCTGCAATTAATATCGGATTGTCTATATTTCTGGCCAAAGACTTATTAATTAAATGTGCCACTTGAGTTGAGCCCGTAAAAATAACACCTCGAATACTTGGATTTTGAGTTAAACTAGCACCAATTTCACCATCACCTAATACTAATTGTAAAACATCTTTAGGTATACCAATCTCATGCAATAACCTTACTGCATAATAGGCAATAATAGAAGTTTGTTCAGCTGGTTTAGCAATCACAGTATTACCTACTACCAATGCAGCGACTAATTCACCAATAAAAATTGCTAATGGGAAATTCCATGGACTAATTGCTATCAGTGTACCTAATGGCGAAGGTGTGTTAAATGTCAAATTTTCTACTTCATCTGCATAATAACGACAAAAATCTATTGCCTCTCTAATTTCTGCTATAGCATTTGGATAAGTCTTGCCAGCCTCACGTACCGCTAGCACAATAAAAAAATGTATCTTTTCTTCTAGCTTCAAAGCAAAGGAACGTAAATACTCAGCTCTATCTTTTATTGGGGTTTGTGACCATTTTTTTTGAGCTAGCTGTGCAATACGTACAACATCACCGACGTATTCTTGTTTTAAATAACTTATTTCTCCCAATTTATCCTGATGCCAACTAGGATTTAATACCTCTTTAGCTGATTCATGAATTTCTTGCTCATCAGGTAAAGCAGTTAAGGAACATACTTTGAAATATAAAGAACTGTACTCATTTACTTTATTTTCTAAACTACTCAAAACTTGTTCATTTGACAGATCTAAACCACATGAATTAAGACGTTTAGGGTACAAATCTCTCGGCAATTTCAATGCAGGATGACTCTTTCCTTGATATTGTTTTGATATATCAATAGGGCATTGAAGCAAATCATCAATAGAGATATTTTTATCCATGATCTGATTAACAAAAGAAGTGTTAGCTCCATTTTCTAATAGACGACGAACTAAATAAGCCAAGAGAGTTTCATGTGTCCCCACTGGGGCATATACTCGAACTTGCTTTTTCCATTGATCATCCCCAACAACCTGATCGTATAAAGTCTCACCCATTCCATGTAAACATTGGAACTCATAGTCTAAACCTTTACCAAACTCAAAAATAGCAGATGCTGTATAAGCATTATGTGTTGCAAATTGAGGGTAAATCTCATCCTGATACTGTAACAATTTTTTAGCACATACTAGATAAGAAAGATCAGTGTAAGCTTTTCTTGTATAAACTGGGAAACCCTCCAACCCCTCGACCTGTGAAACTTTAATCTCACTATCCCAATAAGCTCCTTTCACTAAACGAACCATGAACCTTTTATGACTTCTTTTAGCTAAATCAACCAAATAATCAATCACATAAGGGCAACGTTTCTGATATGCTTGAACAACTATACCTATACCTTGAAACCCTTCCAAGTCTGGATCAAACGCTAGTTCCTCAATAATATCTAATGACAAATCCAGACGATTAGCCTCTTCTGCATCAATATTTAAACCAATGTCATACTGCTTTGCTAATAAAAATAATTCTTTTAGTCTAGGTAACAATTCTGACATAACTCGTCGATACTGAGAACGTTGATAACGTGGATGAATTGCAGATAGTTTGACTGAAATACCATTCGCATCATACACTCCCCTTCCTGTAGCATCTTTTCCAATTTTATAAATAGCATTTACATAATCTTGGAAATATCTTTGTGCATCCTGTTGTGTAAGTGCTGCTTCACCAAGCATATCGAAAGAGTAACGATAACCTCTTGATTCACGTTTTTTAGCATTTTGTAAAGCCTCATCAATACTTTCCCCTGTTACAAATTGTTTTCCTAATAAACGCATACCAAAATGAATTCCTTTACGAATTAAAGGCTCACCGCCTTTATTAAGAACTCGGAATAAAGCTGATTTAAGATTTTTTTCCTTATAATCTTGAGTTAGTTTACCTGTGAACAACAACCCCCAAGCCGCAGCATTCACAAAGATAGAATCACTATTGTTAATATGGCTCATCCAATTCGGATGACTCAATTTATCTTTAATCAATAGATCCTGAGTCTTTTTATCCGGAATTCGCAACAAAGCTTCCGCCAAACACATTAATGCAACCCCCTCCTCATTTGAAAGAGAAAACTCATGCATTAATGCATCCACACCACTAGATTTTACACGTTCAGATCGCACTCTTTGGATCAATCGTCTTGCATTATCCGCGATTCTCTGACGTTCAGATGAAGATAGTTGAATTTGACTAAGTAAGTATTTTACTGCTTCATCTTCATCCCTTCGATAAGCTTCAGTAATAATTTGACGTAACTTTGGTTTTTTGTGTGTAAAACTTACCATTACAAGATCCCTCATATATTTTTATTTTTATTTTTATTCATTATTTAAAAGATTGCTGGCGAAACAGCGCTATCGCTTTTTCAAAATTCTTCTGGTTATTTTGACATGAATATCTTTGAGTCAACAAAGAAACTACAACTATCGCCATTGACGAAAAAATAAAGCCTGGAATAATCTCATAGATATCACTATTCAAACAGTTTTTCCAAGCAATTACAGTTACTGCACCCACCACTATGCCAGCTAGAGCACCAAATAGGTTAGTCTTTCTCCAATATAGTGAAAAAATAATTAATGGACCAAATGCACAACCAAATCCTGCCCATGCATATGAAACCAAATCCAACACCCCACTATTAGGATTTTGAGCTATAAAAATTGCTATCAATGCGACTGCAACAACCATTAACCTTCCAATCCACACTAGCTCAAGCTGTACTGCACTCTTACGAATGTATCCTTTATAAAGATCCTCAGCAATAGCACTAGAACATATTAGCAGCTGACAACTTAATGTACTCATAATAGCTGCCAATATGGCTGATAATAGAAATCCTGCTACCCATGGATTAAATAATTTTTTAGATAATTCAATAAACACCTGTTCTGTATCTTTTTGTACCACTCCTGCCAATTCTGGAAAATGATAAAAATAACCAATACCTATGTACGCAATAAGTACAGAACCAGCCAAGCAAGTAACCATCCAAAAGATCCCAATCCTACGAGCACTTTTCAGAGAATGAATGGACTTAGCAGCCATAAATCTAGCTAGAATATGTGGTTGACCAAAATAACCCAGTCCCCACGCAAGCAAACTCAAAATTGCAATCCAAGAACGGTCTCCAAATAAACTAGTGTAATCAATACTTCTTTCCACTCCTGCTGCATAAATAATTTCTTGTGTTCTTCCCCAACCGCTAAGTTCAATAATACCCATTACCGGTACCAGAATTAAGGCAAAGAACATCATACTGCCCTGGATCGTATCAGACCAACTGACCGCTAAAAACCCACCAATAAACGTATAAGAAATTGTTGCTAATGCAGCTATCCACAGAGAAGTATGGTAATCAAGTCCAAAAACATTTTGGAATAACCTTGCACCAGCTACCATACCTGAAGAGCAATAGATGGTGAAAAAAAATAAAATAATCAGAGCAGAAATAACTTTTAAGAATCTAGAACCAAATCGATGTTGAAAGAATTCTGGTAGTGTTAACGAGTTACCAAATACTTCAGTAAATCCTCTCAACCTACCCGAAATAAACAACCAATTCAAATATGCTCCTACAACTAAACCAATAGCAATCCATGCATCAACTAATCCAGACAAGTAAACAGTACCGGGTAGCCCCATCAACAACCAACCTGACATATCAGAAGCTCCAGCTGATAAAGCAGTCACAAAGCTACCTAATCTTCTGCCTCCAAGTATATAGTCTGAGATATTATTAGTATAGAAAAATGCTAAAATGCCGATAGATAACATCATAACAATATAGACAACAAAAGTAACAGTAGTTGGATCAAAACGCACCATTATTCCCCCTCTAAAGTTTAATTTACAAAATTAAAGTAGTATCATTATTATTGGACAGATTATTAACTTGATTAGATGCCTAAAATCAACATCTATATTTGTCATTACAAAGGCAAATTACCTAAATCCCCTCAATAAAGGTAATTTTCCGACCTTCACAATTAAGTTTTCCAAAAAATTAATACATAAAATCAATATAAAATTAAGTGAACTACCCGTAAACTACTCCCTCTAAACAGTAACCGAATAGAGACCTATGGAGAGCACTTCGTACGACTCATACTGAACATGACCAACGTCCTTTGCTATTCTACCATTGCTCAACAATCAGTCTGGTGATGGATGAATTCTTTACGTACCTTGTAGCACCTACGACACAACATAAAGCAAATGCTCTATATATGTGACACACACTATAACAAAAAATTGTCTGAAAATCAATTTTAGACCCTATATAGTATTGCAACTATTGACCATCCATCTGTATCTTAATATCACCCCAAAATAGAGAATAATGTAATTATTCATCGAATATATCAAACATTTATGATAATCCATCAAATGGATCTCATTAAAAAATAAGGTACTAAGATTGATTTATGGGGTAAGATTATACATTAATTTACGTAGTATTTAATTCTTATTTTCAGTAAACACAATAAAAAATTATATAGAACTGTCAACAGTAACGAGGTTGAAGAAAAATACAAAAAAGCTGCAATCAAAATTAATAATCATCACTTCAAATTTGATGATAAATTTCTCCAACATGATTATGAATAGAGCCATAAATTTAAGATTATCTATCGATAAATACTCAAAACAAACAACGGAAAATAATTATGCCAACAGAACAACTCACTCGAAATATTCATATCATCACCCAAGATCATCTAAACCAACGGGCATTTGCTGGTTGTGATATTTTAATTGCTTACCAAGGCAAAATTTTATATCATCAATCGCATGGTTGGGCTCAACTTTATAATGAAGAAGGTAGATTAGCCAACCCTCGACCATTAGACAAACTAAATAATTTGTTCGATATTGCTTCTATGACTAAGGTTATAGCAACCACTCAGGCCATGATGCTATTGCTCGATCAAAAATTATACCGGTTACAAGACTCAATTTATCGCTATCTACCAGAACTTAACAAAATAGGTCGAGATATTAATATTCGTCAATTACTCACCCACTCTTCTGGTCTTCCTGCTTGGAAACCTATCTATTACCATGCTAAAAAAAAATCTGATATCTTGCAATTTATTAATGAGTTACCTTTAATCTATCCTCGAGATACCAAATCAATATATAGTGATTTCTCCTTTATTTTACTAGGTTATATTATTGAAAACATTACCTATACTCCACTGCACGAATTTATCGAAAAATATATTTTCCAAGCTTTAGATATGCAGTTTACTTTATATCTTCCATTAAGATATTATTCTCCAAATCAAATAGTTGCTACTTCACATGGTAATCCTTATGAGATGAAAATAATTCGAGACAACCAATTGAATTTTTTGTGTACAAAAAAATTCAATGATTTTTTAGCTTGGCGTAAAAAAACTTTGATAGGTCAAGTCAATGATGGGAATGCTTTTTATGCCATGCAAGGAGTATCAGGCCATGCAGGTGTTTTTTCTACTGCTCGAGATCTATTTTTGTTAGGAGAATTAATTATTAATCAAGGAAGCTATCAAAATACAACTTTATATCAAGAAAATATTGCCCATCAATTCACTCAAGCGTATTTCCCACATCGCGCCTTGGGTTGGGAAGTTAATCGTCCCAGCTATATGGGAGACCTAAGCAGTCAACAAACCATTGGCCATACGGGATTCACTGGAGCACAAGTTATATATGATCTAAAACAACATCTACAAATCATTATTCTCACTAACCGTCAAAATATGGGTGTACAAAGAGATGGGACATACCGCTCAACACAACCTTACAGCAAGGCTATCGCTAATTGTGTAGCACAACTGATTCATTCCTAACCCACAGACATACCTGGCTTAGCACCACTGTCTACATCTAATAAAAATAGCTGATTATCTCCTGCTGCAGATAATATCATGCCTTCCGACATACCAAATTCTGCTATTTTACGTGGCTTAAAGTTCACCACTGCTATCACCATTCGACCTACTAGCTCATCCGGATCTTGATAACTAGTCGCAATACCTGAAAAGATTATTTTTTTTACACCACCACCTAAATCTAACTGGAATTTTAATAACTTATGACTTCCTTCGACTTTTTCACAGGCTAAAACTTTAGCAACTCTCATATCAACTTTAGCAAAATCACTAAAACTACATTCTGGCTTAAAATGATTATTATGATTCGTGATCTCTGCCAAATTGATATTATTTTGCATACTCTTTTTATTGCGTTCAATAAGATGAGCTACTTGCTTAGGCTCAACACGATAAACCATATGCTGATAAGCATTTATTCTTAAATGCTCTGATGGTTGATAAATATCACCCCAATCCAAAGAATCCAAATTCAAAAACTGCCTTACCTTTTGTGCTATTTGGGGCAAAATAGGCGCCAAATAAATAGTAAGTATCTTAAATGCATAAATTAACTCACTACATATTTGGTGTAATCGTACAGCTTGCTCTTTGATTTTCGCTAACTCCCACGGTTTGTTTTGATCTACATACGCATTCACTTGATCCGCTAATGCCATAATTTTTTTTACAACTATCGCATATTCCCTATTTTCATAGTGTTGTGCAATCATCTCACTTTCTTGTTGTAATGCCTGAACTAATTCAGATGAGCCAACTTCTAAAATACAACCATTAAATATTCTTTGGATAAATCCAGAAGCACGTGCAGCAATATTAATATATTTTCCCACCAAATCACTATTCACTCTCGCAATAAAATCTTGTAAGTTCAAATCAATATCTTCAATCCTACTATTTAGTTTAGTTGCAATATAATAACGCATCCATTCTGGATTTAAGCCTTCATCTAAATATGATCTCGCTGTAATAAAAGTACCTCGAGATTTAGACATTTTTTGTCCATCCACTGTTAAAAAACCATGTGCATAAACGGCAGTCGGTTGTCGATAAGTAGAGTATTTTAATACTGCAGGCCAAAATAAAGCATGAAAGTATAAAATATCCTTACCAATAAAATGGTACAACTCTGTTGTACTATCCACCTTGAAGTACTCATCAAAATCTATACTAATTCGTTCGCATAGATTCAAGAATGAAGCCATATAACCAATGGGAGCGTCTAGCCAAACATAAAAATATTTTCCTGGGGCATTGGGGATTTCAAAACCAAAATAAGGTGCATCACGTGTAATATCCCAATCTTGTAAGTCCCCATCTGACCATTCTTTTATTTTATTTAAAGCTTGTTTTTGCAAATGTGCTCTGATAGTACCATCAGCTAAGGTATCCTCTCCTTGAATCCAATCCTTTAAAAAGCCCTCACATTCACTCAACTTAAAGAAGAAATGTTCTGTCGCTTTTAAAATAGGCGCTACCCCAGATACAGTAGAATATGGATTAATCAATTCTCCCGAACTATATGTTCCACCACATACTTCACAATTATCTCCGTACTGATCCTGTGCATGACATTTGGGACACTCGCCTTTAACAAAGCGATCAGGTAAAAACATTTTTTTTTCTGGATCAAATAATTGCTTGATAGTTTTTTTTGTAATCTTGTTGTTTGCTTGTAAACAATTAAATATTTTATTAGAAAATTGTTTATTTTCTGGTGAATGCGTGGTGTAATAGTTATCATAGTGGATTAAAAAACCAGCAAAATCCTGTTGATGTTGTGCGTTCATTTCAGCAATCAATTCTTCTGGCTTCTTACCTTGCTTTTCCGCCGCTAACATCACAGGAGTACCATGTGTATCGTCAGCACACACGTAATAACACTCATGCCCCCGCATCTTTTGAAATCGTACCCATATATCTGTCTGAATATGTTCTATCATGTGTCCCAAATGGATATCTCCATTAGCATAAGGCAAAGCACTGGTCACCAATATTTTTCTCTTCATTCCTACTCTTCCAATTTCTAATTTATTTTCCCACAAACAATTTATTGAAAAATCTTAAATATCACTAAAGTTTTTTTTAAAATTTAAAAAGGATCCCTACAGTCCCTTCCCATCGTATATTATGCCACGTTAACTGTAGATTATTGAAAAATAAATAAAATATTTTTTCAAACTGTTCAACAATGAACTAGCTCTATGGCTAAAATAATCTTTTTCAAACACCAGCTAATGATCTACGTTGTTGATCTTTACATTAGAAACTTGTATGCAAACGTATTTTACAATGAATAGACGTACCAACCACTCTACATACCTGTGGACTTTTTAGTTTTTTGCACTACAATTTTTCGCTATACTTTTCGCTATACAAGATTAAATCTCTTATTTTATTAACACCCTAACTATTTTACAAAAACAACTTACGAATAAAGTAGCCTGATTATTACACACAACCATGCTCCAAATAACATATGGTCGGCTTATTATTTATTTGCCACTATTGGATTCAAGACATATGGAAAGCACCATTTTAACCGGCTGATTGTATCAGATTATTAAAAATTATAAAATTTAATTCGTTAGTAGAAATCCATTATAATTATTTGCCTAATTTATATAAATAGTTTACATTCAAGAAAATTTCAATTGAATTTGAGTATTAACATGAATTCTAATAGTAAAAAACTGAGTTTTGAATTTTTCCCTACTAAAACAAATGAAGGAAGACAAAAATTAGGTATCACAAGACAACAACTCAAGCAGTTTAAACCTGATTTCTTTTCGTGTACTTATGGCGCGGGGGGGAGCACACGAGCAGGTACTTTGCAAATTATTCAAGATATATTAATAGAACAAAATACACCCGCCACCCCCCATCTAGCCTGTATTGGTTCTAGTGCGCAGGAAGTTAAAGAATTAGTCGATCTGTATAAAAAAATGGGAATTCAACAAATTCTATGTTTGCGTGGAGATATTCCTTCAGGGATTGGTATAGTGGATGGCTTTACCTACGCAAGTGAACTTGTTTCTTTTATAAAAAACGAATATCAAGACACATTTAAGCTTATAGTAGCAGCCTATCCAGAAATTCACCCACAGGCAAGAAGTGCTGACGATGATATTCAAAATTTTATTCACAAGTGTAAAGTTGGTGCAGATTCTGCCATTACTCAATATTTTTATAATATCGATGCTTATTTTTATTTCTTAGATGAAATTCACGCTAAAGGTATCGATATCCCCATAGTGCCGGGTATTATGCCAATTGCTAGTTTTTCCAAACTGGCTCGTTTTTCCGATAGTTGTGGTGCAGAAATCCCACGATGGTTAAAGTTGAAGTTACAGTCCTATGCTGATGATACGGCCTCAATTAAAGCACTAGGCTTGGATTTTATCACTAATTTATGCGACCGCTTATTACAACAAGGCGCACCAGGTTTACATTTTTATACTCTTAATCAGGCAGGGTTAGTTTCCACCATCTGTGAAAGACTAGGCTATTAAACATATTACAAGTATACACATAATATCGTCAGATTAACCCTTGTACAAATGGCCAAAATGGTTACCGATTATTTATCAATTTTCTTTTTAGGTTATTTCAATTAAACGTTTTCCCATAGCTTAAATTTCAAACTATCATCAGTTTTACAGTGGCATTTTCATGCTAAAGGAACAACTACAAAAATATTTGATTGGGCGAATTATGCTTACCATTAGTGTTTTGATTGGTATATCTTGAATATACAAATCCTGTCCGATAGTCTCTTAAATGACCATCATTAAAAAATATCACTCAATGTTACACACAATATAAGCCAAAATAGCTCTCTTATTATATTATCTCAACACTATATTGTAGGCAATCTTCTATATGAGAAATACCTGTCACTATTATTCATCAATACCGTAAAACAGCAACTATATAATTTGGTTGGGAAATATCCCTATTGCTTTAAATCTATCGCTCCCCTAAATGATTTATAAATTTATAAATATTGATATTTTATATGTATTGATATAAAGTGAACTGTCTAGAATAAGCCACTGAAAACAGTTAGTGGGTGAGCTTATATCTATTTTTCTCAATCAATTGGATGGTGTTATGCCTACTAATCAATATTATTTGCAAAGTTTTGAAATTATTGAAGTCACTGGTGAAGATCGACAAATCTTTTTAAAAAGCCAGTTTTCAAATGATATCTCTGCGTTAGAATTCAATGAAGCGTGCTATGCTACTTATAATAACCACAGAGGAAGAGCCATAGCTAATTTTATTGTATGCAATACCGGCGGTAATGTTCTAATTCTTGTCAAAAGGGATCTTATTCCTATTTTGATTCAAAAATTGAATTTGTACAAATTAAGGAGTAAAGTTAACATTCTCCATAGAAATAATAATTCCTATCAAATTACTGGTCATTTTGATAAAACATTAATTCAATCAGTACCTTTTCCTTTAAAGTTTTCTATTGAGTCAAGTAATGAAAGCATTACTATCCCCTGCCCGAATGGTTCACAATTTATTGTTTATGTGAAACCTAAGACTCAAGTAGGAGAAATTATTTTGAATGAAAATGATTGGAATAGTTTTGAGATAACACAAGGTTTTTCTTGGATAACCCAAAGTACCAGTGAAAAATGTGTCGCCCAAATGTTCAATCAAGAGTGGTTAGGTGCAGTAAACTTTAAAAAAGGTTGTTATCCAGGACAAGAAATTATTGCACGATCTCAATATAGGGGGCAAGTTAAAAGAAGGCCTGCTCTTCTTTTCTCATCATCAGATGAATACCTCATTGGTGATATTTTATACCAACAAGAGCAAGAGGTTGGACTAATACTGAATAAAGCACAAATAGGTCAACAGTCCATATATTTAGCCGTCATTAAAATCGATTCAGAACCCTTGTTCTATGGTAATAAAAAAAATAATTTAAATCCTTTAGAATTAAAACAATTGTTTTATTATCAAGAGACAGTCGAATAATTATGAAAACATGGTTTTTTAAACATCCTAATACATTAAAGTTTTTCATTAATGTCTATCCTCCTCTATTTTTTAGTGGTATTAAAGTTATTTCCATTGATCCTGATTTTCATCGTTGCCGTGTTAAATTAAAAAATTGGCCTAGTACTAGAAATGCCAATGGTACTCAATTCGGTGGTAGTCTCTTTTCCATGTCAGACTGTGTATTTGGCATGATGTTGCTTGCAATCTTAGGTGTAGACAAATATTATGTATGGGATAAAAAATCTAAAATTATTTTTAAAAATCCTGGTATTGGGACAGTATATCTAGAGTGCCAAATATCTAACCATCTAGTTACAGAGATTATTGCGAACACCCAAAATGGTAATAAATATTTTCCTACTGTTACTGGCACAGTTTACGATAAAAAAGGCAATGAAGTAGCTACCATTCAAAGAACTTTATATGTTAGACTAAAGCCTGAGTACCGAAAACAAAAAAAAGTCAATAATAATACTGATGACAATCTGGTTCATACTACAAATCCAGTCAGAGAGGATAGGTAATGTTTCAATATCTGCCTAAAAATAAACATATTGTGCGTTGGATTATGAATATATGGCCACCTTTTTTGTTCTCAGGGATTGGTGTTACTGAATTAAGTGATGATTTTAGATATTGTAAAGTAAGACTAAAAAATTGGGCTGCTACTAGAAATGTGAACGGAGCTCAATACGGCGGTAGTCTTTTCGCGATGACTGATCCCATATATGCGATGATGCTGATTCTTCTGTTAGGAGACAAATATTATATATGGGATAAAGAGGCTGAAATTGAGTTTAAAAAACCTGGTATAGGCAAAATATTCCTAGAGTGTAGTATAACAGATAAAATGCTACAAGAAATTTATGAACATACTAGAAATGGTGATAAATACTTTCCTAAGATAACAAGTAATCTTTATGATGAAACGGGAGACACAATTGCCACAACCACTAGAACTTTATATGTTCGATTAAAACCTAAATATAGGCCATCGGATTAGTTGAATTAATAATCATATCTTTTTATAACAACCAAAAGGAACTCAAAAATGTCAAAACAAAAAGAAATGACTTTAAATAACGGATCGCCTGTAGTTGATAATGACAATTCTTTATCTGGAGGTTCTAGAGCACCCTTATTGCTACAAGATCATTGGTTATTAGAAAAAATAGCTCATTTTGATCGCGAGCGTATTCCTGAGCGAGTTGTTCACGCAAAAGGAGTTGGTGCCTTTGGAGAATTTACTGTTACCAATGATATTACTGAATATACTAAAGCCGATATTTTCAGTGAAGTTGGTAAAAAAACTAAGCTACTTGCTCGCATCTCAACAGTGGCAGGTGAGAGAGGTGCAGCTGATGCAGAAAGAGATATTAGAGGCTTTGCCTTAAAATTCTATACACATCAAGGTAATTGGGATTTAGTGGGCAATAACACCCCAGTCTTCTTCATTAGGGATCCACTAAAGTTTCCTGATCTTATTCATACTCAAAAAAGAGATCCTAAAACTAATCTTAGAAATAATGAAGCTGCCTGGGATTATTGGTCACTTAATCCGGAAAGCTACCATCAGGTATTGATCTTGATGAGTGATAGAGGTATCCCCTCCAATGCTAGACAACAACATGGTTTTGGTAGTCATACTTACAGTTTTATTAATAAGCACAATGAGAGATTCTGGGTAAAATTTCACTGGAGAAGTCAACAAGGAATTGACTATTTAACTGATGAAGAAGCCAAAAAAGTAGTGGGAGAAGACAGGGAATCTTCTCAAACTGATCTCTTAAATGCAATTAAGCAAAAAGATTTTCCAAAGTGGAAATTTTATATTCAAATTATGCCTGAAAAAGAAGCCTACGAATGTAAAGTACACCCTTTTGATTTAACAAAGGTTTGGCCTCATAAAAACTATCCTTTGATAGAGGTTGGTGAATTTGAATTAAATGAAATCCCAGAAAATTACTTCCAATCGATAGAATTAGCCGCATTTAATCCAGCCAATATTGTTCCTGGCATTGGGTTTTCACCAGATAAAGTGTTGCAAGGCAGAATTTTTTCTTACGGAGATACACAACGCTATCGTTTAGGTGTTAATCATCAGCAAATTCCGGTTAACACCCCTATTTGTCCATATCATAACACACATAGAGATGGTACAATGCGTGTAGATGGTAATGCAGGAAGCACAATTAACTATGCCCCTAATTATCAAAATGAATATTCTGTCAATACACCACAGGAACCTCCTTTGAAAACAGAAATGGAGGCATTACATTATGACTTCAGAGATTATGATGAGGACTACTTCTCTCAGCCAAAAGCTTTGTACGATATATTCAATGAGGCAGAAAAAGAAAGATTAGCCAAAAATATCGCTACTCATATGAGTTCTGTAAAAAATAAAGCGGTTTTAGAAAGAGCCATCGAGTTGTGGAAAAAAATAGACACAGACTTGGCAAAAAATATTCGAAAAAATCTTGAAAAAAAATAAATCATGACTAGATTTACTAACAAAGAAATCCCATTTAAATCAGGATTTCTTTGTTAGTATTCAACTTTTAAAATCTCTAATTCTTTTCTTCCACCAGGGGTTTCCAATTCAATAATATCACCCACTTCTTTACCGATTAAGCTTCTAGCAATTGGAGACAGGACAGAAATTTTATTCAACTTAATATCTGCTTCATCCTCTCCTACAATTTGATAAGTAGATTTTTCCTCAGTATCCAAATTTTCAATTGTTACAGTTGCACCAAATACTACTTTTCCTTCCTCATTAAATTCCTTAGGATCAATTATCTGAGCGACAGACAATTTATATTCAATTTCACGAATTTTACTCTCAATAAATCCCTGTTTTTCTTTTGCCGCATCGTATTCTGCATTTTCAGACAAATCTCCGTGTGAACGAGCTTCAGCAATGGCTGCAATGACTGCAGGACGCTCAACAGATTTTAACCTTTTTAGCTCAGCTTTAAGCAATTCAGCACCCTTCACTGTCAATGGAACTTTATCCATATTTATTCACCCCTAATTAAAAACTATTACACAGTAAAAAACGAAGCCGCCAAAATGGCGGCCTTACTACCAAAAATCATAGGTTGATTGTAACAAATTACTCATAAAAATACAAAGGTTACCTCCTAAATCAATCAATTTTTATGTACTCAATTTTTATGTGAATTGATATCTTTTAATTGAACATCTTCAAATATTAACCACTCATATCAATCTTCTTTTTAACTAGTGCAATATTGAATCGTATTGAATGCATAACCCAAAAATGTACTTGACTGATTCTAATGATTTATTGAAAATGAGAATTTTTATTGCTTTTTAAGCACCGCCTTTTATAATGTAATGACATCAATTATTATAAAATTTTAATAAAAGGAGTTAATATGTCTTTACCTAATGTTCTTTTCGAAGAGTTTTCTTCTAAAATAAATGATATAATTCAAGGCAATCCCGCTAAGGATATTGAAAAAAATATTAAGTCACTTCTTAGCTCTGCTCTGAACAAAATAGATATTGTCACGCATGATAAATTTGATATCCAACAAAAAATGGTACAAAAGATGGCTATAAAAATAGCCGAATTAGAACAACGTATTAACTTCTTAGAATCTAAACAAAATACAAAAGTAATCAGTCGTAATACCAACAAAATAACGAAACCTAAAACTTTAAAAGCTAAAACAGTCTCTAATACTCAAACAGATAAATAATGGTTAAATAAATCATGGAAAACCTAGCAATCGTTTATAGTAGGGCTTTGCTCGGTTTACATACACCGCTAGTCGAAGTCGAAACTCATTTATCTAATGGATTGGCACAATTCCACATTGTAGGTCTTCCAGAAACAGAAGTAAAAGAAAGTAGAGATAGAGTAAGAGCTGCTATTTTACAAAGTGGTTTTAGTTTCCCTACAAAAAAAATTATTGTTAATCTAGCACCTGCCGAGCTTCCTAAGGAATCTGGGCGTTTTGATTTACCTATTGCCATCAGTATATTAGCGGCATCTGGACAAATTCAAGCAGATTTATCCCAATATGAATTTGCCGGTGAGTTAGCCTTATCTGGGCAACTACGTGCTATCAGAGGTGGTATTTTAATCATGCAGGCTGCCACACAAGATAACAGGGTATTGATTGCACCTCAATCTAATACAATTTACAATGAATTAGCTTCTGGCTTCTCCGCCTTATTTGCTGAAAATCTGACACAAGTCGCTTCACATTTAAACGGTATAGATTCTCTTGTGAAGTGCTCGCTCCAGTCTACTATATTACATTCTAATAGCTATGCTTCATTACCCGATTTAAATGAAGTAAAAGGACATCAAACGGCTAAAAAAGCTTTAGAAATCACTGCTGCAGGTGGTCATAATCTGTTATTAATTGGACCTCCTGGCACAGGTAAATCAATGATTGCAAATAGATTACCTTCTATTTTACCTCCTCTTACATCCAGAGAACTTACAGAAAATATGATGATTTCTTCTCTGCTTTCAGATTTTCAAATAAATCAAAACACATGCCAACGTCCTTTTCGAAGTCCTCACCATAGTGCATCTGCAACTGCAATCATTGGAGGTGGTTCCAATCCCAAACCTGGAGAAATTACATTAGCCCATAATGGTGTATTATTCTTGGATGAGTTACCTGAATTTGATAGAAAAGTGTTAGAAGTTTTAAGAGAACCACTGGAAACAAAACAAATTCATATTTCTCGAGCCACCAGACAAGTCACATATCCCGCCAATTTCCAACTCATAGCAGCAATGAATCCTTGTCCCTGTGGTTTTTACGGACACCCTACCTATACTTGCCATTGTAGCCCTGAACAAGTTAAAAAGTATCAAAATAAATTATCAGGTCCTTTTTTAGATAGGATTGACTTAATGATACATATGCCAGCTATCCCTATAGAAGAAATCCTACAAGAACAGTCACAAATGGAATCCAGTGAAACGATAAGAAAAAAAATTATCAAATGCAGAGAAATACAGTACAATCGTTCCGATAAATTAAATAATGAATTAAGTCCAAAAGAACTTGATAAAAATGCTAGGATAGAAGAAGAATCCAAATCATTTTTGATGAATAATTTGAAGAAGTTAAATTTATCCACAAGGAGTTTTTATAAAATTTTAAAAGTGGCTAGAACTATTGCTGATTTAGAAACATCTGTCACGGTTGAAACCAAGCATATTATACAAGCAATTAGCTTTAGAAGAACTTGATCATAAAATATGTTAAGTATCAAATACATATACAAGATTATTATAATTATTCTATTTTAAAGAGAAAGAAATATGAAAGATTTTGGAAAAAAAATACTTAGTATGATTATTGGTATGGTTATTGCTACATTTTTGATCGTTATATTATTGTGGTTCATTAATAGATCTGTCTTAGAACATGATTTTTCTGCTAAAAAGAAAGATCCCAATATACCTATTGCTACAATTAATATTTCAAAAGATAAACAACAACCTGAGACACTGCATCCTGCTGATTTCAACAATGGAATTAGCTCAAGTGACTTAACAAATAGTCAAATATTTTCCCAAAATAATAATTTCGATCCCACCAGTCATATTGAATATAATTCAGATACTAAACATTACCCTGATTTTGATTTTTCTGAAGTACAAAATAACGATTCCAATAATATTAATAGCAAGACCTCAAATAAGAACAATATCGAAATTCAAGATAAAAATATTAATGTCAACAAACCTGCAAAAAAAATCATACCCCCGGCAAAAGAGCCAAACAATGAGGATACTATTGGCAACTTAATTAATAATATCAATAGTAGAAAAATATCTCAAAGAACAGAGCAAAAAACTGGTACTGGTAAAAAATATAAAGTACAAATTGGTTCCTATAAGACACCGCAAGAGGCTAGTAAACAAAAAGCTCGTCTAATTATGATGGATATTAATTCTACTGTAGTCAAGGTAAATATTAATGGCCAGGACTACTATAGAGTCATGACGATACAACCTGTGTCAAAAGAACAGGCTTATCAAATTAAATCTACACTGAAAAACAAAAATATAGATAGCTTAATTATTTCACAATAACTTAGTATGGAGGATTAATACAATGAAATATCGCCACCTTTTATTGCTAACAAGTGTTACTTTGGCAATCAACTTAAGCTTTGCTAGCTTGAATAACATAAAAGAAGGTAGGGACTATACCATTTTGGAAGACCCTATTGAATCAATTCACCCTGATAAAGTTGAGTTAGTTGAAGTCTTTTCTTACGTGTGTACTCATTGTAAAGACTTTGATCCAATACTAAAAAAATATGAGAGTCATCTAGATGATCCTGATGTGGCTTTTCGGAATATTCATGTCTTTTGGGCACCTGAGTTTTTAAATCTAATTCGACTTAGTGTTGCAGTAGATGAAAATCAGATGACCCAAGTCGCGAATAATTATATTTTTCAAGCAACTTTTAATGATAAAGTTAATTTTTTTGATGAAAAAACTACTATCGAATGGCTTAATAAACAAACTAATTTTGACGGTAAAAAAATTGCACAAAGCTACCAAACACCACATAATAAAAATAAAGCCAAAGATATTTCAATATTATCAAAAAAATATAAATTAGAAACAACACCCAATATTGTTATTGGGGGAAAGTATAAAGTTAGTTTAAATGCTTTAAAATCAGAAACTGATTTAGTCAGAATCCTAGATGGCCTTATCAATTTGTCAAAAAAAGATAAACTACCCATCAATGTGCTCATTAATACTGGTGGAGAATTTGTTCACTTAGCCAATCAATCTAAATAGTCAATAATACATATATTCATTTAAAGAAATACATCATGACATTGATAGACACCATTATCATCGGAATAGTTGAGGGGTTGACAGAATATATGCCAATTTCATCAACTGCCCATATTATTTTTACCTTGAATCTACTTGGTGTACCTGAAGATAGCTTTATTAAAATTCTTATTATTGCTATTCAATTAGGTGCTATTTTAGCGGTTGTTTTTTTATATAGAAATAAATTCTTTGATTTCTCCCGTATCTCTTTTTATTCTAAACTTATTGCAGCTGTCATCCCTGCTCTGGTTTTTGGAACCTTATTTCACTCTAAGATTGAAGCAGTTTTTGATAAACCCGTTTATATTGCTATTGTTCTTATTGTGGGTGGGATTATTTTAATGTTTATAGATCAATATCTTGATAAACCAACAACATATAAAGAAGAAAATATTTCTTATAAACAGGCTCTCATCATTGGCTTCTGGCAATGTTTAGCAATGATGCCAGGTGTTAGTCGCTCAGCTGCTTCTATTATTGGCGGAATACAACAAAAATTATCTCGCACTCTGGCTGCTGAATTTTCATTTTTGTTAGCTGTCCCAACTATGTGTGCAGCAACGGGATTTTCTCTATTTATTAAATCGTGGCCTACCCAAGAAGGAACTCAAAAAGGTTATGAAATCATTACTAGTACACCTGATAATATTAAAATTTTCTTAGTAGGCAGTTTTGTTTCATTGACCATTGCCATTCTTGCGATTAAATTATTTATCGGCTTGATACAAAAATATGGATTCAAACCTTGGGGTTGGTATCGAGTTGTGGTTGGCTTAATATTGCTCTTGGTATTCGGTGTAAAGGATATTTTACAGGGATAATTTTTATGTCAAAACAAATATCTAATTTAACTAAAGCTGAAATATTATCTGAAGCCCTTCCCTACATTAGAAAGTTTTCTAATTCAACAATTGTCGTCAAGTATGGTGGAAATGCGATGATTGATGAAACGCTTAAAAAAAGCTTTGCTAAAGATATTGCTCTACTCAAACTTGTAGGATTTAACCCAGTTGTCGTACATGGGGGAGGCCCTCAAATTAATACTATACTCGAACAAATGGGAAAAAAAGGACAATTTTTTCAAGGACTAAGAATCACTGATAATGAAACCATGTCTGTAGTAAAAATGGTACTAGGGGGTTCTGTCAATAAAGAAATTGTATCCTTAATTAATTTATTTGGAGGCAAAGCCATAGGGATTACAGGTATTGATGGTCATTTTATTAAAGCAAAGAAAATGATACTTAATATCGATCAAGACACCCAAGTTGATATCGGACAAGTTGGACAAATCACTGAAATTAATGCGGATTTTTTATCAAACCTAATCTCTAGTGGTAATATTCCTGTTATTGCACCTATTGGTGTTGGCTCTGATGGGGAAGCCTTTAATATTAATGCTGATATTGTAGCAGGCAAGAGTGCAAGTGCTTTACGTGCAGCCAAACTAATCATGATGACTAATACACCAGGTGTACTGGATAAAGATGGAAATTTATTAACAAATCTAACACCTAACAAAATTGATATATTAATTAAAAATGGTACCCTATATGGAGGCATGTTACCAAAAATAAATGCAGCGCTAGAAGCCGCGAAAGAAGGTAATAATGCTGTACATATTATTGATGGCAGAGTTCCTCATTCCTTACTTTTAGAGCTATTTACAGATGAGGGTATAGGATCAATGATACTTCCCCAGGAGGAGGACAAATAATATGATTTTAGTAACTGGCGGTACTGGCTATATTGGTTCACACACTGTGTTAGAATTAATAAAAAATGGCTACAAAGTTCTTATATTAGATAATCTGTCTAATTCTAATAAAATAGTTCTTTCTAAACTTGAAAAATTAGCCTGTTGTTCTATTGCTTTTATTCAAGGTGATGTAAGAGACAGAGATTTATTAAAACAAATTTTTAAACAATACCCCATCGAAGCGGTTGTTCATTTTGCAGGTTTAAAAGCAGTTGGTGAAAGTATTCAACACCCTTTAAAATATTATGATAATAATGTTATCGGTAGCATTATTCTGACACAAGAAATGCAGATAGCCAATATTAAAAACATTGTATTTTCATCTTCTGCCACAGTTTATGGAACGCCAAACACGGTACCTATTACAGAAAATATGCCTACCGGTAGAACGACAAATCCTTATGGAACATCTAAGTACATGGTAGAACAAATACTCACTGATTTACAACTAAGCACTCAATGGAGTGTAGTACTGCTTCGTTATTTTAATCCAATAGGTGCACATAAAAGTGGCGAAATTGGTGAAGATCCCAACGGTATTCCCAATAATCTGTTGCCCTATATTAGTCAGGTAGCTATTGGGAAATTAAAAAAATTAGCGGTATTTGGAAATGACTATAATACCAAAGATGGCACAGGTATTAGAGATTACATCCATGTAGTAGATCTAGCCAATGGACACATCAAAGCATTACAAAAACACCAAAATGATCCTGGTGTACATATTTATAATTTAGGTACTGGGCAAGGTTATTCAGTTTTAGAAATTATACATGCATTCGAACAAGTAAGCGGGTGCACTATCCCCTATGAAATAGTTGAAAGACGTAGTGGTGATATTGCTACCTGTTATTCAGATCCTAGTTTGGCTAAAAAAAATTTAAACTGGGATACACATAATGATTTGGAACAAATGATACACGATACTTGGAACTGGCAAAAAAACAACCCTAATGGTTATGAGTAATACTCAAATCGTTATTAATGGCGGTATAAATAAATCCATGAAGGCCTAGTTCTCTAAGTTTGGATGCCTCCTGATTTGAAAAATTAATTGCTAATATGGGAATAAATTGCCCCTCAGATAGGACTTCTGTTAATTCCTGAAAACTGTGTTCTGAAGAAATATTCCATATTACGGCGTGTGCCTCTAAAGAAACTCTCATTTCTTCCTTATTCTCTACTACAACAGCTACCCATTCAAAATTAGGTAAACAGCCCAGATTTTCGACATCTTTATGGGAAATATAAATAGACTGTCTTTTATGTGTTGCCTCTTTATAAGGTAGGATCTGAAATTCTTTATTATTTGCTAATAATATCGAGTTACTCAAAAAAAGTACTTCTGGGATTTGCAATGCATTAACAACCGAATGGTTGGCTGGTAATAATTTTTTTTGTGCTAAACTTGGAATATCAACCCACTTCCATTCCTGATTCTCTCTAGGGGTAACTGCTCCACTCCAATTCTTGGGATAGACTCTCCAAAAAAACAGACTCAAATAGACTCGGTCATAAACAACATTTTTTTTCAACCAAGGTGTTGCATAATCAATTTTTAAACCAAGCTCTTCATTAAGCTCTCTTTGTAAAGTTTGAAAACTAGTTTCATAAATCTCCTGTTTTCCACCGGCAAACTCCCAGTACCCTGCATAAGATTTTCCTTTGGGTCTAGTACTGATTAGAACTTGTTTCTTATCATTAAAAATAATAGCTGCTACAACCTTAACTTGTTTTCCATTATTCATATGTTCATCATCATTTTAATAAATTAATACAGACTTTAATTATACTCATATTTAATAATGTATATTATTAACTCATCATAATCATTAAAATACAGTTAAAGTGGATTAACCTAATTGAATAAAAAATGCTAGAATAAAAATACAATAAAAATTAGAGAATAAGCTAATGGTAACAAAATTAAAAGGTTATGATATTGTTATAAATCAGGATTATTTAGATCAAAGCCAGGTAGCTTTGAGTAATATCTCCTCTGAAAAGTTTAAAACATCTATAGATCTCATGTTTAAATATTATCCACAAGATGAAAAAACTGACACTGGAGAACCCCTTATTACTCATTTAATTGAATCTGCAAAAATTGTTAATAACTTAGATTTACATGAAAGATCCATCCTTGCTACCCTTTTTTCTTATTTTCCTAACTATTATCCTAGCAACTGGAAAGAAAAACTTAAACCGTATATTGACGAAGAAACAGAGCTACTTATAGAAGGTCTAAATCAAATCCAAGAATTAACTAATTTTGTTAAGGTAGCTAAATTTACCACTCCTGAGGAGCAAAATAAACAATCTGAATCGATGAGAAAGATGTTATTGGCCATGGTTAATGACATTCGTATCGTATTAATCAAATTATGTATGGCAACCCAAAGTATGGGAAATCTTGCCAATGCACCTCCTAATGTTGATAAAAGAGCTATTGCTAAAGAAACATTAGATATTTTTGCTCCTTTAGCTAACCGTTTGGGTATTTGGCAATTAAAATGGAAATTGGAAGATTTAGGTTTCCAAAATCAAAACCCTGAAGAATATAAAAAAATTGCTACCCTACTAAACGAGAAAATAGATGAACGTTTGGAATATATTAAAAGCTTTACTAATATTCTCAAATCAGAGTTGGAAAAAGAAAATATCAAATGTGAGGTTGCTGGTAGACCTAAACATATCTATTCCATCTACCGAAAAATGAAAAAAAAGAAACTCGAATTTGATGAATTATACGATATTCGAGCTGTTCGTGTATTGGTTGAAACTATTCCCCAATGCTATAACACGTTGGGTATTGTTCATAGTTTATGGAAGCCGATTTCTGGTGAATTTGATGATTACATCTCTAATCCAAAACCTAATGACTACAGAAGTTTGCATACAGTTATTATTGGGCCTCAAAATAAAGGTGTTGAAGTTCAAATTAGAACATTTGAAATGCATGATTTTGCTGAGTTTGGAATAGCTGCTCACTGGAGATATAAAGAAGGTGGAAAGGAGGATTCCTCCTATGAGAAAAAAATAGCCTGGTTACGACAATTACTCGAGTGGCGAGAAAATGTGTCTGAGACAGATAAACCAAACTTGGCTAATGCCTTTAGAACAGAGCTGTTTAAAGATACAATTTATGTATTAACGCCTATGGGAAAAGTATTATCTCTACCTAATGGTTCTACACCCATTGACTTTGCCTATGCTTTACATTCAGACATTGGTAACCTTTGTCGTGGCGCTAAGGTAAACGGACATATCGTCCCCTTATCTACACCACTAGAAAATGGCCAACGTGTAGAAATTATCACCTCTAAAGATGGTCATCCTTCTGTAAACTGGTTATATGAAGGATGGGTTAAGAGCCCTAAAGCAGTTTCAAAAATACGATCGTTTATTCGAAAACAGAATATTGAGTCTGTCAAAGAGGCAGGAAAAACCTATCTAGAAAAAGAGCTCTATAAACTTAATCGAAGACCTAGTTTACAAGACCTAGTAGACTATTTAGAATACAAATCGTTAGATGATTTATATGTTGCCATTGGCAACGGAGAACTAACAAATAAACAGCTACAAAAATCAATTCGTACTATCAATTCTAAAAATGAAACAATCATTGAGGTTCAATCCAAACCTGTAATTAAAGCCAGTCAATCAAGAAAAGTTGGTGATGGTGGCGTACTCATTAATGGCCAATCAGGCTTACTATCAGTATTTGCTAAATGCTGTAAACCTGCGCCACCGGACGACATTATTGGTTTTGTAACGCGTGGTAGAGGAATCTCTATCCATAGAAAAAACTGTGAAAGTTTCCAGCATTTGGCTAAAAAATATCCAGAAAAAGTATTGAGTGCACAATGGGGAAATTTAGATAAGAATAGTGACGTATTCTCTGTTGATATCGAGATATTAGCTCAAGATAGGAGTGGTTTGTTAAGAGATATTTCTGATACTTTTTCACGTAACAAAATTAATGTGACTGGTGTTCAAACCCATACTGGTGGTACCACTGCTAAAATGAAATTTACAGTCGAAATAAAACAAGTGTCAGACTTGCCCAAAGTGTTGGCTTCTTTAGGTAATATTGAAGATGTTTTTGAAGTTCATCGAATTTAACATATAACTAATTCGTTCATTATAGAAAAATAACCTACTGATATTCAACTATTAGTTCACACGAGAAATCTTGAAATAAAATATATCATTTAGATATCAAATAATTTTGATCAATACCTATGCCCATCAAAAATTTATAAATTTACTAAATTAACCAGTAAGTTAATTTAATAGTACCAAGAAATATTCTAATTAAATGATATTTTAAAAAGTAGATGATGAAAAATATACATTTATCTTTCCTGTAGTACTTAACTGATTTCTAACCCAGATAATGAGCCTAAGCTAAGATTCATAACCAATTAATTCATTTTGATATCTATACAGAAATACCTTTGACAACAAATCAGCATTATTGATAATATTGACTCGCTTTAAGACTTTTATCCCTTAACAATTGATGATTTATAAATACATTGGAACCGCAATATGACAAATAAGATCAGTAGAAAAAATATTACTCAATTAACAGTTTGTGTTGTGTTAGCTTGTCTACAAAATGTAGATTTCGCCGAAGACAATACTATTAAAAATATTCCAAATGTTCTTCTTTCTGCCAAAGAAGGAATCAAATTTGCCAAGAAGAGAATCAATGAATGGTCGATAGGTGTCTTTCACCCTGACTATATTCCCAATTTCCCTCAAGAAAATTATCTTACTCAATTATCCAATTATGAGTTCAAGCAGTTAGTTACATTTGGCGATAGTCTAAGTGACAAAGGAACTCATACTCGTTCTACCATGTTTCTAGCAGGGGGTTATCATTCAAAACTTTATAATGATTATCTTAGTGAACATTACACAGGTAAAAGCTCAATTCCTAATAGTTATGGAGGAGTTGACTATGCTCAAGCAGGCTCTGGTTATGAAAATAGAGGCGATAATCTGTATTTGAGATACCAAATTGATCAATATCTCAGAGACTTTGGTGGAGTAGCAAATCCAGAAAATATTTACATCTTGAATGCTGGTGGTATGGATATTAGTAGATCATTGGCTGAAAATTATATGAATTTCATTAATGGTTCTTATCAATTAGACGGAGAATTTTATACATTGGATAATGCTCCCAAAATCGTAGCTGATGATGTACTTTATCTCAGAGACAAAGGCGCCCAATATATTATGGTTTCCAATGTACCAGACGCTAGCTTGGCGCCTTACACACCTCTCATTCCTGTTGAATTTATAAGTAGTATGCTAGATAAGTTTTATCTACCGGATTTTGGTATTATTACACATGTGGGGAAACTAAGTGACAACTATTTAAGAAATCCAGCTAATCAAATTCCAGGTACAGGAAAAGAATTTATTCGTGCCAATGGCATTCATACCCTACAGTCTATATTATGGTTTATTCCTCATTTAGATATTATTAACATTTATGATTTCCTTGTAAAAATACAAAGGACGCCAACTGACCAATTTAATCGTTCACTCGAGGCAGAATTGAATAAAATTGGGGGTGATATAATTTTCTTTGATGCTAAGAAGCTAATGGATGAAATAGTCGATAATTATAGAAACTATGGTCTTGACGAAATTCTTGTCCCAACATGTGACTTAGGTTTTTCATCAAGATATTGCGATTACGATTCTGATCATTATCACAAAGACAAGTCCTATGTATTTGGTGACTGGTTTCATCCAAGCCCTGAGGTTCATTCTATCATTGCTCAATACATCCAATCCATATTTGATGCACCACTATACGTTACTGCCATTAGTGAACACTTTTCTAATATTAATTTAACCAAAAATAACTTCTTAGAGAGTCAATTGTTTAGTCTCAAAAAACTTGCCCAGAAAGAATTAAACGTCTGGCATGTCATTACAGGTTACTCTGGTTTAATAAATTATAAAAACTATGAAACTCACCGTTTAGAATCTAAAAAAACCTATACTCATAATATCAATATTGGTGCTTACGTATTGACATCACCAGAAATGGTACTGGGTTTTATGTTGACGACTAGTTTTGGAAAACAAAAACCTTTTAGTAATTTTAGATTTAGTCATTTTGCTGAAAATCTAACATTATTCTCACAATGGTCTAATAATAAAGGATTATGGTTTGATAGCATGCTTGATTTTGGCTACATGAGAGTCAAAGACATTCAAAGGCATATTCAACTGGGTGCACACCAACGTACAGAAAAAAGCAATTCTACTGATGCTTATGCTTTTGGTACAAACATTAAAAGTGGTTTTGATTGGATCAATAAGGATACCTTTCAATCTGGCCCACAAGCTACTTTAAATTTAAGTCGTATCAATATTAAAAATTTTAGGGAAAATGGTGATAGCAGTACTGCAATGCACTTTAAGTCTCATTATAAAAATGATTTTTATGTGGCAAGTGGTTGGTATATCAACAGTAAAGACTATTATATCGGCAACATCCCAACTAGTTTCAGAGCTGAAATTAACTATAATCACACCATAGGTTCAGAAAAAACAAAAATAAAAGGTGCTATTAACTCTACACTAACATCTTTTACTAGAAAATTGAACAATCCTAAACATTGGATTAACATTAAATTGGATGCTAACTTCAAAATCAATCAATCAGGAATGATCAACACCAATCTAAACTTTATTTCAGACGATGATAAAAATAGGAAACTCAATTATGGGATTGGCTACCATTATAAATTCTAACTCCATACTTCTGTGACCATTTTAATAATTATGTTTTTTTTAAGGAATATGAATGCAATTAGCAAAAATTACTAGAATCATTTCGACAATCATAGGAATGAGTGTTATTAGTGCTCATGTCACTCTTGCTGGTATTAATATCTATGAATACGTAGAAAAACCTAAAAAAAGTGAATTTGACAATGTAGTTATTTTTGGCGATAGTTTATCTGATGCCAATTATATTGATAAATCTCGATATGTGGCCGGAGGACCTGGTTACCCAGGTTATTTTGATGTTATCTCTCAATACTTCTCCAATAAACCATCTCAGTTTGTTAAGTATAATGGGACTAACTATGCAATATCTGCATCAATTGCACCTCGGGTATACGAACAAGTGGAACGATATTTAGCAGATAATAATGGACATGCAAATAAAAATAATTTACATGTATTGTGGTCTGGCGGTTCTGATGTGAACGTAAGTATTATTTTAAATCTTTTTACAATACCATTCTATGATTTTAATCAATTGGAATATAACCTTTATGATCACAGTCAATCTAGTCCAACTCAAATAATTAGTGATAGTGCTAGATTACTTTTGGATCATGGGGCGCCTTATGTCATCATGCCTAATGTTCCTAATGCAGGGTATGCACCAATCACTAGTTTGACTCATGTTGATATCGTTGTAACTTTGTTGTATGGACTCCTACCTCCTCCATTAAATAGAACACTCGGCCTGCAAATTCGTAAAGACTATGGTGATTTTTTGGATAAGAGGCTAAGAAGCCTGCCCCAAGGTCAAGGTCATGATTTCTTAGTTAATCGTAATATTGATTTATTACAAATACAGTTTCCTCTTATTCCTAGACCTATTTTAGAGGCTTTGTTACATATTGTCATCAATATGCAAACAAGTATTACTAGACAATTCAACTACTCTACTATAAAAGCCTTAATGCCATTAAATGGGCAAATAGTCTATATAGATGCCGCTGGGATGTTTGATGAATTGATTGATAATGCTGTTGGTTGGCATGTAGAAAGTATGAATTTAACACCTTGTTTAGTCAGTTTTCCTTCTGCTCATTGTAACGAAGAAGATGGTATTTTTTACAATGACCGACGTTATATGTTTGGTGATTGGTTCCATCCGAGTTGGGAAACGCATGTTTTAATTGGGCAGTATATTATTTCTGTTTTGACGGCACCAGACCAAGTGGCTTCAATTGTAAAACAACTCGCTAACCTAAATTACAGTAATCAATCTTATTTACAAGCTTACCTAACTGGATTACGTTCTGATTTATCACAACAGGAAAGTGGATGGTCTGTATTTGGCGGTTATTCTGGATTATACGATATACCCAATTCTTATGTCGGTAGTTCTAAAAATACTTATACCAATATATTGACTATTGGCTTGAACTATCAATATTCGCCTTATCTTAGTATGGGTGCATTATTTGCATTAAGTCACGGAAAGCACAAGCCTTATAAAGATTTTACCTATAAGCAAAGTAGCCAAAATATTATTTTTTATAGTCAATGGCTTGATCATTTGGGAAGATATTGGTTGAACACTGATATCAATTTTGGTTATTTAAATGCTAGAAATATTCAAAGATCTTTAAGGCTTGGTGAAATTGTTCGTATTGAACCTGCTAACTCAACTAATAGTAAAATATATGGATTGAACATTCGCGGTGGTTGGAATCTATGGATCAACAATGAAGATGAGACATTGCAAATGGGGCCATTATTAGGTCTTAGCTACAATCATTATAAATTCAAAGGATTCCAGGATAAATATAACCATATGACTTCTATGCGATTCGGGGATGCACGATACAATCAGGCTTATGCTACCCTAGGTTGGTACGTCAATACCCGTAAATTTGAAATTAGTGATAAGCCCACTAATTTATCTGCAGAAATTACTTATGGCCAAAATTTTAAAAATAAAGATTTTAAAATATCTTCAGGAATTAAGGCATCGCCACTTTACTTTAATAAGAAAGTTGAGCTAGCAAACTATAGCAGATGGGTCGAGATAAACTCAAACCTTAATGTTACCTTGAATAAGGCAACTACCCTAAATACTGGGTTAGGTTTCAAATTCAATAATAAGAAAAATAAAAATATACAATTGTCTATCAATATTCAACATAAATTTTAATTTCGAGCTATGATAAAAAAACCAGTTGTATAACTGGTTTTTTTATCTTTAAATTTTACTTAAAATAATCTAGTTTCTTTACTTGATAGATATCTGTAACTTATTCAGATGTCATTACCTATCTATTCTCACACTTTAAAACATTCGCTCCATAACATACTAATACTTCATCATTATCCCTTACTTGATCATCTCTGTGTCAAGATAAAGAACGTTTTGTACCCCCTATGAATAAACTTGTACACTCGATATTGATTATCCAATTTAAAAAATAAATAGGAATGAAATCAATTAGGATCAAAATAAAAAGGTATTTCGAAAACATTGAAGTTAAAGATCGTAGTATAGGAATTATAGAACACAAATAATCTTTAGTTACAAACTTATCAATGATCTCTTTACTCAAACCTGTGTTAATGATTGAATATTTTTAATTGTGCCCTGCTCAAAAAACATAATATCTGTAGCACATTGCCGTATAAATTCTGGATCATGGGTAGCAATAACAATTATTCGGTTATATGCAATACTTTGAATGATCTGAGCAACATCTAACATACTTTGATAATCGAGGCCACTGGTTGGTTCATCAAATAAAATAATAGGCTTTTCACTGGCAATAGCAGAAGCGACAGCCAAACGTTGTTTCTGCCCGCCTGACAAATTCATGGGATGTACCTTAATAAAATCTGATAAATTCAAAGCTTGTAAAATAGATAAAGCTCTATCTTTTTTTTGCTCAAGAGGTAATTTTAATTTCCTCATACTCAACAAAACTTCACTCAATAAAGATTCAGTAAATAACTGATGATTTACATCTTGCATAACCAAATAAGCCAATCGAGACATGTATTTTGCCTTGACTGATTTTCGATGCCATTCTAACTGTCCTACAGAATGATTAAGCCCTGCTAATGATTTTAAAAAAGTAGACTTCCCTTCACCATTATTTCCGACTAATGCATAAATATGCTGATTATGTAATGTGATATTTTTAATGGTAATAATAGGCTTATTCTTTTTACTAAAATATTGCAATTCTTTAATCGATAAAAAACCAGTTGCTTTACTATCCACCATCAACTGTTGAGCATATTGATTTTTAGCTAACAAATCAATCTCTTGTAAACTTCTCGCTCTTAACCCTAATTGATTATATTCGTCTAGTGGCAATTCAAATAGTTCCTGAGGAGTAAAGATCATATCAATTCGTCCCTGATTAAGATAAATAATATGATCTGCTATATCTAACAAATAGTATAAACGATGCTCTGAAATGATAAGGGTTTTTCCTTTATCTTTCCAACGCTTTAATACTATTCTTAACTCTTGAATACTTTTAGCATCTAAATTGGATGAGGGCTCATCTAATACAATAATGTCTGGTTCCAAACACGAAACACTGGCACAAGCTATTTTTTGAGCTTCTCCACCTGATAAACTAAAAATGGAACGATCCATTAACTCATGGATACCAAATTCTTGAATAACCTGATTTCGTTTTTGTAAAATGAACTCTTTGGATAATCCTTTATTTTGACAAGCAAAAGTCAACTCATCACTCGTATTTAAATTAAAAAACTGAGCTTTAGGATTTTGAAAAACACTACCAACTTGGGCACTAATATCAGCAACCGATTTTTGTAATATATTTTCCTGATATATAAAAATATTACCCGATAAAGCCCCGTCATAAAATTCTGGAATTAACCCATTAATTAAACGAGTGATGGAGGTTTTACCACATCCACTCTTGCCACATAAAAGTACTACAGAACCTCTAGAAATGGATAAATTAACATTATCTAGGGCTAGATGATTCGCACCTTGATATTCAAAATTAACTTTCTGGATCTCAATATGATGCATGCTCAAACTATCCACGCATAAATAAATAATACCCAAGTGACGAAACAAAGTATTAAAATTAGGTAATCCAAAATACTCAATTGTGTATCTTCTAACATAATGGTTCTAGTTGTAGTTGGACGGGGAGTCAAACCCTTAGTCATAGCAGCAATCGATAAATCTTCCGCAATTCTAACTGAACTCATAATCAGTGGGATTAATAAAAAATGAATTGATTCGAATGGATGGAAAATGAAATTACAACCACTTAATCCACGCATTTTCATGGCCATCATAATAGATTTTTTTTCCTCTCCAAAAGTAGGAAAAAATCTAAAAATGACCACAATAGGAATAACAAACAACATTGGAACTTTAATTTTTTGTAAAGCAAAAATTATTTCATTCACCTCAGTTGATTTTACTAGATGATACCCCAGTGCAAAAGCAGGTAAAACTTTTAAGGTAAAAAATGACATGAACACTAGAACGGTAAACATAGTCGATAAAACAGGATTAGCTTCCAAATAAGCTAAATTTGAAAAGTTAATAAATTGATACTTAACTAAAAATATCAAACTTCCTATAAGTAAACTGTATATCAATGTGCCTTTGTACCGTTTGTCAACCAACAAAACGACTATTGGTACTAAAAATAAAAACCAGTACCATCCACTAAAAAACTGTTCTAAATAACGAGCTACCAAAACAGTTCCTAAAGTAATAACTAGTAACAATTTGGTACAGACATCAATAGAGAAATAATATTGCAAATTACCTATCCCCATCCCTTTATTATTTTAAAACAGATACTTTATGCAATATAGTACGCCCCCAATAAATACCTAACACAGCACCTAAAAGAGTTGTTATCAATACAATTGGTAAATTCCAAACAGACATTACTTGCATGACACTTTGTGTAAATTTTGTACCCATTTTAGCAAATGTTGGATCTCGATTAAATGCATCAACGAAAAGGTATAATTGAATTGTAATAGACATCACCCATAAGGAGAAAATAGCATAACTAAGAATCTGATACTTCCACTGTCGATGATGATTTTTGAGTACCAAATCTGCTGAACAACCAAATATAGGTCCTATTAATACATAAGAACCATGCCCAAACAACATAATGGTGACAGATAACAAAACGGAGAATATTGTAATAATACCAAATTTAGGTGCCTTAGTAACTAACAAAAGATAAACAACCCCCTCAAAAAGAGCTAAAAAAACAGAAATAAAAGGATAAGTCAAAGGGGTCAACATAACAGCCATGTGCACAACAATTAGAAAAATAAAAAAATAAAAAATAAAACATATTCCCAGAATAATTAAATCTTGCACAGTAATCGTTTGAATATTTCTTTTCATTTGCTTAGTATGGTGGCTATAATCAGGTAGAGATTGTAACTTAAAACAGTAAATAATGATAATTATTCCACTAATTCTTTTACTAGAAAACCGCTCTATGGTAGATTATGATGAATTCAAAGAAACTATTTGATTATTTTAAGTTGCTATTGCTTGGAAACAATAGTTTTGATTTGTGTGAATTTACCCATATTTGAAAATACTAATAAGAATTAGGAGTGATACCTGTTAGAACCAGTGGAATTATCCAAGGTATGTGAAATATTCCAGCACAAACAATATTACTATTTTAAGTATTTACAAAAACGTACTTCAATTGACACATGGAGTAATTATTGTCTTACATCACCAAAATTAGAACATGAGAGATCTATGGTCTGATTTCATAAGTAGTTTAAAACTCAAGTGTCACAATACTTATTGCGAAAAAATTTAAATTATCAAAACATGTTTCTGTTGATAGGTTTTGAGACAAGAGATGTTTTGGCGGGGATCTAAAAAGGTTTTATGTAGATAAAAAAATTGATTTTTAATCGAGATATTTTTGTTGTGCACTACCTAAATCAGTTAAAGAAGCAAAACAAGGGATTTTACAAAAATTCAAACCAAATAATAAAAAAAGAAACTAAAAAACATATAAAACTTTTATGTGTTTTTAATTAATAAGCAATATGCTTGCAATCAATTAATGGGAGATACCAAAGAAACGTAAGATTTAAGTATATTTATGGAGGATCTCAATCAAATACAGACTAGGATACGGAATGCTAAAGTAATCTTGATAGGTTGTGGAGGTATAGGAAATATTATCTAAAATCGGCTCATGAGTTATAGAGTTGGTAAATAATATTGGTTGATGATACTGTTATAGAAATAACAAATTTAGCTAGACAGATGTTATTTAAATGGCCTAACGTTAGTGACAAAAAAGAAATGGATCCTCAGAATATCGATCGTAATGGAGATTGTAAAATATGTTCGACAATAAAATATTAATATATGGTTTGTCCTTTGGTGCAGTTAGATCTTTGACCATTGCTTTTTCTGTTTTTTACATTCTTTCAAAAGGCATCACATTAAATGAATTAGGGATCATAAAAACATTTCAAGCTTGTTTAATATTTTTTTTTGATATTCCTGTATCTTATTTTTCTGATAAATTCAGTAGAAAGTTTTCTATTGTTTTAGCCTCATTGTTTTCTTCAGTTTGGCTACTCACTATGTCTGTAGCTGATAGTTTTTCATTATTTTTAGTATCAGAATTTTTTAATGCCATGTCTTTAATCTTATTTAATGGCGCTTTTACTGCTTACCTTATTGACAATAATCCTAAAGAAAAAATCAGTAATATTCTGTCACTCTATTCAAAATACAATTACATAACCATGGCTGTATTTTCCCTCTTGGGTTCTATGTTTGTGACGATAGAATCTTCTTTAATGTGGTCTATATCTGGTTTGTTAATGTTACTATGTATGTTTTTGGGATATCGATTCCTACCTAAAGATAGTCATACACAAATTGAAAATAATAATAGCAAAACTGTCACCGATATTTTTAAAAAAGATTTTTCTTATTTATTTGATTTTATTAGAAATAAAGAACATAAGCAATTTAAAGGTATTGCTATAGAATATATTTTAATACTACTGTTGATGCAAATAATAATACAATATTGGCAACCATATACATTCAGTAATCACCCACACATAGAACGTGGGGTGGTTTACGGCTTATTTTTTGCTTTTTTATTATTGGTACAGTCACTGGCTTCTGACTTTTATAAGAAAAATCAAAGTCGTAAAAAAATAGTCAGTACAGTCTTATTTATGATCACCATAACAGTGTCTTTTATGGCAAACCTTTTTCTACAAGAGTATATCTCAATCATTTCTATTACATTATTATTTTTCTATACCCAATTTAATTTACTTGATAAAACAAGTCAGTTTCATGAAACAATTTCAGCAAATTTGAGAGCTACTTTTGACTCTATAATATCATCTTTGTATAGATTATTATTAATAATAGTGCTTCCTATATTGACACTCTTGACGAGTTATTTTGGCTGGATTACGGTTCCCATTTTGTATATTATGTATATAGTAGTTGATTATTTTGTTAAGAAAAGGTTTTTTTAATTATGACAGAACTTATACCATTTGATAGCCGGCATAGTTATGAGTTTTTTAAGTTAACTGATAAAAACAGAAACTACTTAAGAAAATGGTTACCTTGGCTCGATTTGATTAAAAGTGAAAAAGATACGGCTGAATTTTTGCGAAAATCATTAATCACAGATTTAGAGGGAACTTCACTAAACTATTTCATTATACAAGACAAGAATATAATAGGAACTATAGGGCTAAGAGACATCACTCAAGAAAAAGCAATCATTGGCTATTGGATTGATGAAGATCAACAAGGAAAAAATATCACAAGCCAATCTCTTCAGACACTAATCAAGAATGTACAAAACAAAAAAATAACCCAATCAATTATATTAAGATGTTCTCCCACCAATATAGCCAGCTCAACTGTAGCCAGAAAGTGTGGTTTTAAATACATAAAGACATTAAAAGATGCCGAAAACCTATATGGAAAGTATAATGATTTGGATGTATATGAGTATTATTTAACCTAATGTCTGCCAAGTGTCTTTTGGTCGTATCCAACACTAACTAACAAAACTTGATTCTTGTCTAGTACCATGAACCACTCCCTCTAAGCTAACGCTATAGAGTGAGCTTCGTGCAACTCATATAGATTTCCATCTATACCTTTCGCTACAACACCATTGCCTAATGGCATTGTTGTAGGATCACTCTTGACACACATCGCAATCCCTGCGATATCGGCTAAGGCTAATTATAACAAATACACAAATAATCAAAAACAAAAAAGACCATGGTAATTCTTTGAACTACCTTACCATCCATTTCCACCTATAGCATCAGCTTAGGTGAAGAGTTCCGCAGTGTTGGTTAATCAAAAGGATTGGTTATTTTCTCAATACTTAAATCTTCTGCATAAATATCTATGTATTGCTCTTTTTCACACATTCTTATACGCCAACAGGAATAGTTCTCTACATTACTTTCAATTTGTACTATTTCATATATGAATGTACATTTAATATTAAAAATAGGTTCTTGTTGACTACATGGATTATTAAAAATCATTCGGAAATAGTCATAACCAACTTTTTTAAATTCCCCATTAGGCTGTTGTACATCAACTGATACCGCATATATGATTCGAATCTCTTGTTTTTTATTATAATCATAATTGTAAAACTCAAAATCGTAGTCAAAGTCAAAATCAATTTGTTTGATAACCCCATCATGAGCGTGATTAAATTCTTCTAAGTTAACCATATTAACCTCCCAAAATTATCATTCTAGATATACTAGCACTAGTGTTTTTACCACAAGTATCCAATTCACATTTAGCAAAACAATCACATGTAACCGGATCTTGATAATTGGTTAAGTATTACCAATAATGTTCATCCATTTTACAAGAAAAATACTTATGACTCTGGGTAGATACAAGTCTAACTATAATTTATTCCAACATAACCATACTTATTTCAGTTGCACTAAAAATTCTTACCATTACACAGATAATGGTGGCATATTAACAGGAATGGATTGTTCCATTATAACATTCTGTAAATGTTTTTATTTATTAATAGCGAAGAGGTAAAAAATTTTTCATTTTTGATTCCTTATCCGTTATAAGTGTTAGTATATCTAGGAAAAATATAATTTCGAGGGTATTTTAATGAGTTCACAAAACGTTGCTACTAACTAGCCTATCCATTGAACCCTGTTGGATGGCAACATAAAAATTTTGAAGTGGGATGTTTTGGGAAAAAACTTATTTTTCCTTTACTCACACATAATGGCAGTGGATCATGAGAGTGAGTGATGATTTTTACAAAGTTAGATAAAAACCAATTAATTGTTTATAGGTATCTACCCAAAGAGTGTCTTTACCAATGAGTAATACCAATGAACTAGTTTACCTACAATTCATATGACTACTCTCTATTGACATTAAGTGCTAATAAACTAAAAATGCTCATTACAATAACACTTACTAAAGGTTATTCTCAATTAAGACATTTAACTTTTATACTCTTTTAAAGTTAGGAAAATTGGCCATTAGTTTTTTTCCGTAACTACTTTTAAGTAGTCTCGTATCTAAAATCGTCACCCTTCCATAGTCAGTTTCGCTACGAATTAATCGCCCCATAGCTTGAGCTAGTTTAATAGATGCCTCGGGTACACAAACTTCTAAGAATGGATTTTTACCTTGTTTTTCTAGCCAATCATAATAAACTTTATCGACTGGATTGTCTGGTACTGAAAAAGGAATTTTTGCAATAATTACATGTACGCATAGGTCTCCTTTTAAATCCATGCCCTCGGCAAAACTATCCAAACCAAAAATAATACTAGGATGATTGTGGTCTATCTGTTGAGTATGTTGTTCTAATAGTTGATTTTTAGCCATCAATCCTTGTACCAATATGTGTTGACGATATATTTCAGGCAACCCTTGGTATACATCTAACATTTGTTTCCTAGAAGAGAATATTACCAAAGTACCAATTGCATGTTCTAAAGATACAAGCTCAGGAAACCAATCAATAATTTCTTGGGTATGTAGATTTGCTTGTTTAGGGGTATTCACAAAATTAGGTAAATATAATTCTGCCTGATGCTCAAAATCAAAAGGACTTTCTAATGTTAATGTCTGAACTGTAGGAAAGTAGTCTAATCCTGTTTGAGATAAAATCAAATCAAAAGAATTAACTGACCTCAAAGTCGCAGAAGTTAAAATAGCACCTGCACATCGGGACCATATGATCTCTTTTAATTTACTAGCAGCACTAATATTGGCTACATGAAACTCAAAATCTAATTTATCTTCTTTATTGTAAACAATCCACTTAGCTAAAGGGATTGTTTCAGGCATATTAATTTTGTCCATTAAATTCCAAACATATTCCATATTGGTAGTGACACTTAACACCCAAGAAAACTCATTCAAAAATCGATTAAAAGATTGCAAATGATCTTTTTCAATTTTCATCAACTTGGTTTGAATCTCTAATAAATCTTTTAACACCTGAGATAAAACTAAGGCTGTGTTTCTGACCATCTTTTTAAAACCATCGGTCAAATCCTCTTCAGCCAAAATCCATGTACCAATAGTATTCTCATGTTTGAATTGATATTTTTCTGTTGGTACTTTTGTTAAAAAATGTTCCCATTGGCTCCATATTGAATTGATAATCAGTAGATTTTGTTCTAACTTCTCTGCTAATTTAGTTGTTTCTATTATATTATTCAATCTAACAACGAGTGCTTGTAATCTTTCCAATAAAACCCAACTTTCAGAAATCTTATGAGTGCCTGAAAAATGGCTAATAGCTTTTTTAGGTAAGTGATGAGCCTCATCAATACAGTAAAAACAATCTTCAGGCATAGGTAACAATACCCCTCCACCAAGGTCTAAGTCAGAAAGCAGTAAATCATGATTAGTCACAATAATATCAGTCTTCTCAAACTCTTCCCGTATTAAAAAATAGGGGCATTCATTCTTGTTAGGACACTGATTTTTTAAACAAATATGCCGGTCATTATTAATTTTACTCCAAACAGTATTAGGAATTACCTCTGGCCAATCTTCTCTATCACCTAAAAATGTTCTTTCTTGGAAAGATTCGGCAATGGATTTGATTAAATCAATGTCATATTCACTTATCTCTTCTTTAGTTTTTGGCAAATTTTCAAATCCTGCAAGAGAACTCTGCCAAGGTGTAGAGACAATATGATATAAACGATAAGGACATAAATAATGAGACCGACCTTTAGCAATTGTATAGGATATCTTTAATCGACTGGCCTTTTCAAAGGCTGGTAAATCTTTATTAATCAACTGTTGCTGCAATGCAATGGTCGCACTTGCAATAACTAAATGCTTTTTACGAAACTGAGCCATAATACTACCAGATAATAAGTAAGCTATACTTTTACCTACTCCAGTAGGCCCTTCAACAACCAAAATAGAATCACCGTTCTGAGCCTGCTTAATACCATCACTTTGAGTATGTTCAATTGCATTACCAAATGTTTTTGCAATCTCAGCAATCATAATTTGTTGTGATTTTCTGTATTTAAAATGCTTAAAATTCTGACTTATATTTTCGTAATGTTGTTGGATGACAGCTTTTTCTTGATCCGTTATCATGCTTCTTCCTCTGTGTCAAAAACAGAAACTATTTTTGATACCGTTTTAACAGAAGCTCCTTGATGCTGATTAATAAACTGCTTAGTATTGATTTGCATATTTTGATAAAAGAAGTCATTCTCCAGTAGTTCTACTATCTTTTGGTACCATTGTACTGCATCAGAAATTTTAACAGCACATCCTGCATTCACTGCATCCTCACACACTTGCTCAAAATTATAAGTAGAATAACCAAATATAGTAGGTATTTCACATGCAATAGGCTCAAGAATATTATGGCAACCTTTATTTACTAAGGAACCTCCCACAAAAGCAATATTTGCACAAAGATAGTATGACATCAATTCCTGCATACTATCCCCAATAACCACTTGTACATCTGATTTTATACTTGGACAATCAGAACGTCTAACTGTATTAAATCCAAGTTCTACAGAATAATTATAAACCGACTCAAATACTTCAGGGTGCCTTGGAACAATCACTAATAATGCAGTTGAATAGTGCTTTTTCCATTCATCTAGTAATAAATAAGCTTCATTAATACCATCTTCAACTCGTGTACTACCACATACAATAATGGGTCTATTCGAATCTTCAATTTTATTTTGAAACTGTTCAGCTAGTTGCTTATGTTCTGTTTTAATATCAATATCATATTTAATACTACCCATTACTTCGATGGCAGTGGCACCTAACTGTTGAAAATAATGTAAATCTTTTTGTGTCTGGACAAATATCTTATCAAAACACTGCATGACCTGCTCTGATAGTCGTTTAATTTTACGATAACCTGAATATGATTTTTCTGACATTCGTGCATTGACTAGAAAAGTATGGATATTTTGTTTTCTTAACTCAAATAAAAAATTAGGCCAGATCTCAGTTTCCATAAACAAAGCCATTATGGGTTTGTGATCTTTTAGAAACTGTTGTACATAACTTTTCTTATCATAAGGTAAATAACGACACTGAGCAAAAGGATATATTTTTTTTGCTATATCCCTGCCAGTTGGTGTCATCTGTGTAATCAAAAAAGAGACATCAGGATATTGTTTTCTTAATAACGAAATAACGGACTCTGCGGCTCTATTTTCTCCGACGGAAACTGCATGAATCCAAATGCAATTAGTAACAGGAGAAAGAAAAGGTTTCCCAAACCTTTCATCCCAATGGTTTAAATACTCAGAAGATAATCGCGATCTTTTTATTAGGTATTTTTTTAAAAAATAAGGAATAATTTGCCATAAAACTTGATAAACCAAAATCATCATCGTATCATTTTAGTAATATCCCTACTGCGGGTAACACCTCTCCCTCTAAAAATTCCAGAAATGCACCACCACCTGTGCTTACGTAATCAATATGATCTGCTACACCAAATCGTGAAACAGCAGCTAGTGTATCACCTCCGCCTGCTATCGAAAAAGCTTTACTTTTAGCAATACTTTCTGCTAGTTGTTTTGTTCCTTGGGAAAAGTTTTCAAATTCAAATACCCCCAATGGACCATTCCAAATAATAGTATTGGCATTTCTTAGAATCTCCGATACTTCTCTCATTGTTTGAGGGCCAAAATCTAAAATTTGATCATCTTCATCCAAATCAGTGATATTTTTTAATATCGCTTGAACTGATTCCGAAAATTCTTTAGCCACATACACATCTGTAGGTAAAGGAATACGCCCCCCTCTTGCTTCTATTTTATCTATAATCTTGAGAGCATCATCCACCAAAGAAGATTCCACTAAAGAGGCTCCTACTTTATATCCCTTTGCAAGTAAAAAAGTATTAGCAATTCCTCCACCTACAATAAGGTTATCAACAAAATCTGCAAGCTTACCTAAGACTTTTAATTTTGTTGATACCTTACTACCACCCACAACAGCGACAATAGGCTTTTGGGGATTAGATAAAGCTTTTTCTAAATTTTTTAGTTCATAATCAAGTAATAACCCACAAGCAACTTCTGGTGCAAATTTTGCAACCGAATGTGTAGATGCCTGTGCTCGATGTGCCGTACCAAAAGCATCATTCACAAAAATATCACATAAAGAAGCATAAGCCTTACCCAACTCATCAGAGTCTTTTTTCTCTCCTTTGTTAAAGCGTACATTTTGCAACATAATTACTTCACCTGGCTTTAAGTGAATCTCCTTGGTTTGCCAATCATCAACTACCTGTACTTCTTTACCTAATAATTCACTTATCTTATTAGCAATAGGTGTAACATCATCTTTCGCCGAGTACTCTCCTTCTTTAGGACGACCTAAATGAGTCATTAAAATAACCGATGCCCCATTGTTTAAAGCATACTCAACACTGAGTAATGATGCTTTGATTCTAGTATCATCTGTAATAACTTGACCTTTGAGAGGGACATTCATATCCACTCTAATTAAAACCCTTTTATCATTTAATTCAAAATCTTTGATCGTATTATACTGCATGTCCTAATTTCCGTTTTCTTATTTTTATTAAAATTTAAAACATTTTTCAACTTAAGCTATTTCCTGCTCATAAGCTTCTGCATCTAATAATTGATCTATTTGACTAGGATTAGTTGGTTCTAAGACAAAAAACCAACCTTCCTCGTATGGAGAAGTATTGACTAAATCTGGTGAAGCCTCTAAATTTTCATTAATTGCCACTACCTTTCCTGAAATGGGTGCATAGATATCAGAAGCAGCCTTCACTGATTCAACTACTCCTGCTTGATCATCTTTAACTAACTCAGTCCCTATCTCTGGTAACTCCACAAATACAACATCTCCTAACAAATCTTGAGCATGATCGGTAATACCAATGGTAACTGTACCATCATCTTCCCTTCTAACCCACTCATGACTCTCAACATACTTTAGATGGTTCAATACTAATGACATTCTTTACTCCCAATGATTAATTAAATTGTTTTTTCCCATTGCGTACAAAAGAGGGTTTAATGACTCTTAGCTGAGTCCATTTACCTCTTAATTCCACACTAGCAATATTCTGTGTGCCAACAGGTACTCTTGCCAAAGCAATAGATTGTTTTAAGGTGGGTGAAAAAGAGCCACTGGTTATAACGCCTTGACCAACCCCTTCCACATTCACAGTCATACCACGTCTTAAAATTCCTTTACTTGTTGCAAGTATCAGCCCCACTAATTTATTTCGTACTCCCTCTTGTTTTAACTTTAACACTGCAGCTTTACCTATAAAATCTCGCTCATCTGACAGGGCAACAGTCCAAGCCATCCCAGACTCTAAGGGAGAAGTTTTATCATCCATATCATGGCCATACAGATTCATACCTGCCTCCAACCTCAAGGTATCTCGAGCACCTAACCCACACGGCTGAACACCCACTTCTCGTAAGTGTAAAAAGAAATCTAAAATCTCATCAGACGGAAGAATGACTTCAACACCATCTTCCCCTGTATAACCTGTTCTTGCAATAAACCAGTCAGATGCTACCATCCTGCCTTGGAAAGTCTTCAATGCATCAATTGTATCTGCCCATTGAGGCTTAACACTTTGAACTTTTGAAATAGCATTAGGCCCTTGCACAGCTAAGATAGATAAATCATAACGTGGGCTTAGTTCAACTTCTAAATTCCTAGAACTTTCTTGAAAGTGAGCCAAATCTTTATCTCTCGTAGCAGCATTGGAAACAATACGATATAAAGTTTCTTTCTCATCAAGACGGTAAACAATTAAATCATCAATAACACCCCCATTATCATTTAAAATAGGTGAATAGAGTGCTTTCCCAATTATATTTAATTTATTAACATCATTAGCTAACAGTTTTTCTAGCCACACCTTTGCATCTTTACCTGATACATCAGTGACTAACATATGTGAGACATCAAACATACCAGCATTTTGTCTGACTGCTTCATGCTCTACAATTTGTGAACCATAGTGTATTGGCAGACTCCAACCTGAGAAATCTACCATTTTTCCCCCGCTATTAATGTGCTCATCATACAGTGGTGTTTTTTTCAAATCTGCCATTATTAATATCCCAAAAATTAATCTCCCAAAAATGGAAATAAATAAATGCGCCCATTATACTAAAAAGACCTAATTTAGATAGTACTATATTTTATTTGAAATATTATAATTATTTTTACAAAATAATGATTAGATAAATAATTATGATATAAAATTATGCGTTTAAGTAACGCACAATAATCTTTACCTATAGATTAATTAAAAACAATGATAAGAATTGATGAACTACTTTACGAAAAACAACTAAAGGATAAAAAAGCTTATCTCGAAAATCTTTTAAGCCCTTATAATGCTCCTAGCCTAGGCATATATGAATCCCCTATTCAAAACTTTCGTATGCGTGCTGAATTTCGAATTTGGCATGAGTACGAAAATATCCACTATGCTATGTTCTCTAAAAATAATAAAACACCTATCTTTTTAGAGGACTTCCCTTATGCCAGTGTAACAATCAACCAACTAATGAAAAATCTAAAGAAAATTTGGCAAATTCATCCATTACTTAAAGACAAACTATTTCAGGTAGAATTCCTAACTACTTTATCTAATGAATCTTTGGTTACCCTTTGCTACCACAAAAAATTAGATGAAGAATGGTTATCATTAGCCAAGCTAGTCGCCAATCAACTCAAAACAAAAATTATCGGCCGTTCTAGAAAACAAAAATTAATGACTCATAATAATTTTGTACAAGAAAAATTAACTATTCTAGGAAGAAATTATTATTATATTCAACCAGAAAATTCTTTTAGTCAACCTAATGCGATTGTTAACCAAAAAATGATCACATGGGCATGTGAACATCTAAATGATTATGAATATGATTTATTAGAAATGTATTGTGGTAATGGTAATTTTACTATCCCCTTTAGCCGTTATGTAAATCGTGTTTTTACAACTGAAATTAGCAAATTATCTATTAAAGCATTAGAGAGAAACCTACAATTAAATGATATCGATAATATTCAGCTAGCTAGACTGTCGGCTTTAGAACTAACTCAAGCAATAAATGAAATAAGAACTTTTCGACGACTTGCCCATATTGATTTGAAATCTTACAGCTTCAAAACTATTTTTGTTGATCCACCAAGAGCTGGACTAGACAGTAATACTTGCCACCTGATTAGTCAATTTCCTAATATTATTTATATCTCTTGTAATCCCGAAACTCTGGCTAAAAATCTGGAATATTTAACAAAAACACATCGAATAACAGCTAGTGCCTTATTTGATCAGTTCCCTTACAGCTCACATATTGAAACTGGGATTGTTTTATCAAAAAAATAAATTAATTGACTATTTTGAGCTAAGAATATTAACAATAGTTTCTGGTGCTTTTATACTAAGTGTATTTTCTTCTGTAAGCCAAGAATCTTTCTCTACTAAATTATTCTGATTGAAATCGATGAAATCATAGATACTCGAATCAAGCAAATGAGAAGGAACTATGTTCTGTAGAGCAGAAAATATACTTTCGATTCGTCCTGGATACCTTCTCTGCCATTCCTGTAACATCTCTTTCATCACTTGTCTGTGTAAATTAGGTTGAGAAGCACAAAGATTGCACGGAATAATGGGAAATTGTCTTAACGCAGCAAAACGAACTAACTCTTTTTCAGGGACATAAGCCAAAGGTCTAATGACAACATGTTTTCTGTTATCTGTTAGTAGTTTAGCGGGCATAGCTTTTAATTTTCCACCATAAAACATATTTAAGAATAATGTTTCTATTATATCATCCCGATGGTGCCCCAAAGCAATCTTAGTAGCACCAATCTCTTCCGCCACACGATAAAGAATTCCTCTCCTCAAACGAGAGCAAAGAGAACAAGTAGTTTTATTTTCAGGAATCTTTTCCTTGACAATACTATAAGTATCTTGTTCAATAATTCTATAGTCAATTCCTATGCTTTGCAAATAATTAGGTAATACCTCCTGCGGAAAGTTGGGCTGTTTTTGGTCTAAGTTAACTGCTATTAACTCAAATGGAACAGGTGCTGATTTTTGTAACCCCATCAAGATATCTAGTAACGCATAACTATCTTTTCCTCCTGACAAACATACCATAACTTTATCATTCGGTTCTATCATATTAAAATCATTGATAGCATCGCCTACCCAATGACGTAGTTTCTTGACAAGTTTATTATTCTCAAATTGTTGCTTTTGAATCGGGTCAATCATACACACAAATAGTTATTATTTAAACTGATGATGATAACACAATCCGGCAATTTAAATAACAATTATTAAAAATGATTTATACAAGATCTACTTAAGTAACATACAATCGCCAATAATGATTAAATTATTGATTAAAAATAATCATTAGTATTATTTTATTGCTAATTGAAATTACTTTTTAATATTTTGAGTATTTACTTTAATTTATATATTGGGTATAATAGGGGTCATGTACTCCTAGATATTATAACTTGACAATGGTGTATTAAAAACACAGGTCAGTTCAGTATAAGTTCCACAAAACGCTCTTTTGGCTACTTACTTGAGGGGGCGTTCACTTGGTGGTGTTAGTCGTAATTATGATGGTATATGTACTATAGTGTTATATTTTTTAGAGAGGGTTATTATGAAAAAATTATATTTAGTGATGTTGTTGGCTACATTATCTGCTGCAAGCAATGCGGGCAATACAAACGATACAAACAGTAAATCTAGTAAATCTTTTTTTGCTACTATTACTGATACTATTACTAGTATTCCTGCCAAGGTATTAAAAAATGTTCGCACTACGATTACCGACTCTGTTGGCGATGTCATCGTAAGTATTGGTGATACTTTAACTCGCGCAGGGAAAGATGTTAAAAAAAAGGCTGCCTCTGACAAGTCTCCTAAATGAAAGAAATTAAGGTACAAAAGTGTCTATTTCCAATCTACCATAGCTCGCTATGGGTGGTACGTTGTGTCGTGAGACGGATGGTAAATACTTTGTTTGTGACTATGCTATTTTATTCACCCCGTTATTGATTTTTGCTGGTTTCATTTGCTTAATAAGCCCCCACTTCCCGCTTCTGCGGTGAAGTTGGGCTGTTTTTATCTAATTAACTGCTATTAACTCAAATGGAACAGACACTAGTTTCTCATTCAAGAATCTAGTAGAGCACAACAGTCTTTCCCGCAACAAACATACCATAGCTCTATCATTTGGTGCTATATATGAACCGCCGATAGCATATCCTACCCAAATGATGCAATTTTTTGACAAGTTATATTATTAAATTTTTGCTTTTGAATTAGATCCAATACACACAAATAATAATTATCATGCAAACCGACAATGGTAATACAATCTGACTTAAATAACAATTATTAGAAGTTAGTTAACACAGAATCTACTTCACATACAGTTACCGATAATAATTAACTTATTGATTAAAATTAATAATTAATATATTTGAGTGTTTATGTCAATCCAATATTGCTCTTAAAATAATTTTTTAAAATTGTCGCATATAGAGTATTTACTTTAATTTATATATTGGATATACTGTGCGAAAAGTGTATCCCATCACTGGAACTGTAGCAATTGTGCATGGTGGAAAGCACAGATCAGTTCAGTATGAGTTATACAGAGTGCTATTTTCAACACCTGCTTTAAGGTGTCGTTAACTCGATGGCATTGGTCGTGATTATGGTACGGTCAGTATATTTAGTGTTTATTTTTTTTAGAAAGGTTTATATGAAAAAATTATATTTAGTGATGTTATTAGCTACGTTTGCTACCGCAAGTAATGCACAGGCAACTAAAGCTGCGGCTCCAGCAGCAGCTGTAAAACAAGAAACAACTCTTGCAACATCATCACCAAGTAACTTGATAAATGTTTTCTCTGGCATTCCAGGAACTATATTTAGAGGTATTGCTAGTATTTTTGACAGTATTAGTAAGACTATTACAGACGCTTCAGGTAAGGTTTTTCAGAGCAGTGGCAACTTGTCTGGGCTTGGTAATATTTCTAAACTGTCCGGTGGCAATCCATTCGGTGGTCTTGTTGGTCTTGGTGGCCTTGGTAAGTTGCTTGGTCTTGAAGAGTAATCATTTTACCGTAATGAATAGATAGATGGAATATTGAGTTTTTTATTTTAAAAACTATCTGTTTTTTAAAATCTATGCTAGAGTTTACTAGGCTAATGAGGCCATAAATTAATTACCGACGATGGGTGCTCTATGCTTACGATCATATTACTCTTCATCGCTACTGCATTAGTTTTAATTGGTTTTGTTGGTTTGGTAAACCCTGCTCTTCCTGGTTTACCACTAATCTTTGCTGCTCTGTGGATTGTTGCCTACGCTGGCAGTTATGAGTATATCTCTGTTACGGCTCTCGTTATTATGTTTGTTTTGACCGTAATAGGCTTATTGTTTGATTATATTTCTGGTGTTATAGGAGCAAAAACAGGGAATGCTAGTAAACAAGCAGTCTATGGTTCGTTAATCGGTAGTGTTGTGGGTATATTTTTTGGCTTACCGGGAATTTTCTTTGGTTCAACAGCAGGTGCTATGCTTGGAGAACTACTTTCTAACCAAAATTTGCTTCAGACAGGGAAAGTTGGACTGACAACTTTTGTCGGCTTTGTTCTTGGAACTGTATTTAAAATTGCTATTGTGTCAACAATACTACTATATGTGCTACTGGTGCATATCTATTATTGGATCTTTTGAAACGACCATGGCAAGGGGTTGATGATACAAAATTATCATCAAATATGTTGCTGTTATTCAATGGAAAATCAATGGGTTGACGTAATAAATTGCATATTGATAACAAGATCAAAGTGGTCAGACATTGTTGATACATCTCAGTAGGATTTAATAGCACTAGAAAATGGACTATTCTCATTGCCTTGTAAAGCAAAGTATCGAATTCAGAGCTCAAAGGCAAAAACCCATCGCATCAAGGAATTATTTATCACTACTACGCTCACTGTTCGAGTAAATGATTGTTTCCAAATCAATAGTCACTACAGTAATTGAAGCATTTAGCATATAAGGTGAAACACAGACATAAATCTAACTTCACACATTTGGTCGCTACATTATATCAATTCTATTTGATATTTTTGAATCAATCAAAAAGACTTCATGATGGAAAGTACATATTTCAATGACTAATATTTGGACTAGTTGCTCCCAACAAATACATTGTCCTATATTTGATAAAATTTGGGCTAAGGTAGATAAAACAGGTGACAGTATCAGAGAATTATCTAAGCAGATCACGAATAATGGATGATCCCCCCACACCACTTTACACAACGGAAAGGTAATCGGTAGGTATCGTAAATCTACATCTATTATCTGATGATGTACTTATACCAACAGTCAAAATAGATAAAAAAATGTACCTCCCAAAAAGAAGTACCAATAAGGAACACAAACCACTACCAAATCTTTAAAATAACTAAGTAGAAATACTTTACTATCAAAAACCACGACCTGAGAAAGTAACATATAAGTCACTTTCCAAAGAAAAATTGGAAAACAAAATTATTTTTCCATCGCTGTCTGCCCACCAAACAGCTTATGTCTAAGTTTAGTTAATCACTCTAACATAAGGAACATATCGTAAAGTGTCATTACAAAAAATTCTCTCAACTGTAAGTTAAAACATACCACCTGAAATTTTCTATTTATCTACCACAATTTTCATAATATTAAAAAGTATTTAAATTTTCTGTGATAAAAATGAAATACTATCTCTAGATACTATCTATACCCACCCTAATGGAGTTTAAACAGCCATTGACAACTTTTATCATAATTATCTCTACCGAAAGTAACAAGTAACTCTTCTATCTAGTTAATTTACTGTTGATATGTATTTTGTGTTGTCTTCATTAATTTGAGAATTAAAGACTTCTTACATATTATACATGTAGGTAAAAATAGGGCAATAAAAGATAAAAGTTCATCTATCATGTCATCTTTTGATACAAAACTTAAACAGTTTAAAATATCCCTATGTATATGTCCATTATTTATATCAGACAAAGAAAACTTTCACTTTCGATTACTGCACACTATCAACTTTTATTTTATTTTTATTGTTACCTTCAATTCCATTGTTATAACAACCGTTTTTTATTCATACTTTTTAGATGATATAGCACTGAATCTAAAAAAGGATCGAATATTGTTTGAAGAATGGAGAAAACTTACCGTCGTGGCGGTGTCAACCACATAAACTGCTTTTAACGCCAGAACAGAAAACACTTTCCCTATTTACTTACTGGGGTAAACACTCGTGAACATCTTAACTGCATATTTCAATATTTAATTAAGGATTTTATATTTTTTATAAATGATAATGTCACACTGACTTGTTGTGTTCCAGTAAATATTTATGGAATAAAGAATGAATTACACTTTCATCACACTCTATTTGCTTTTTATCATGATGAGATAACCATATAATTCCTGGTATATTTGTAAGATCAGTCGTCAATGGTAATACTTCATTATTTCTAAAAAAGAGTTTCACTCCTGAAAAACTTTTTAACTTAGACAAATCTGATTTAAAAAGCTCTATATTTTCTAATGATGAATTTTCATTAGTATTCATTAAAAAAACTATTTTCCCATGCTTATTTAATTTAGCTTTTTTATTTACAGGGAGTGTATTTTCGATAAAATAAGTAACTGTTGAATCAAGTAAGCTATTGTCATAACATTCTTTAAATAATAAAGGAGCAATTCCACCATGTAATCTTGCACCAACCTCGATCATTACTGGCTTATTTTCTGAAGTATAGAATAATTCCATATGTGCAGGGCCATGTCTTATACCCAGAACCTTTACGCATTGCATTGCATAATTAATTAACGATTCAAATTGATTATCATTTGGATCTAAAACTACAAGAGATTTATAAACAAATCTACTATTATTGACATGACATTTTTCATATGTACATAACGAAGCAACAAATATATCATCATTATTAATAACCATATCTACAACAAATTCTTGTCCTGAAATATACTCCTGGACTAAATAAGTGTTATTAATATTCCCAAAAAGATCAGTTTTTTCCCATATATCCTCATGAATAAAATTTAATAAATCTTCCTTATTCTTAAAATATGAAACACCATCTGTTCCAGCAGAACTTTTAGGTTTTAACACGTACCCATTATTAATATCTAGCATATTAATAATAGATTGATAATTATCAGTATTTATCTCGTAAGACCTTATATAATTTAACCCATGCTCCTTTAACGTCTGTTGCATTAGTAATTTATCTCTTCTTAATTTACTGGAATTACTGGAGTTACCTTTAACATTAAAATATTCAGCCAATAAATCTCCAGCAAATACGCCAGACTCTGTACCTACAATAACGTTATCAATAGATTTGAAACTTTTTTTTGCCTCATCTATGGTCATTAGAGATGAATTTGAAAACCCCTCTCCAGTATAAGAAGATTTATAAAGATCTGGTATCTCATCACCACTAGATAACACACTATATACAGTGTGTCCTTTTTTGCTTATTTCTGGAGCTAACAATGCGCCTGTTGAAAAAGGATCTACAATAATGAAATTTTTCATAATTTTTTTTCCTTAATTGTTAACATACTGATACAAGACGATAAAAAGATCATCATTCCCACGATAGGTAACAACATTCTAGAAAATGCATTTCCTGCTAAATTATCTGATATTATCATACCAATAATTACTGACCCTATAGATTGGAAAAACACATACGAAGAGGCAGATAACTCCCCCATTTTTTGAGACAATGATGAAGAACTTGCTATATCCAGCATATGTTTCCTAATACTAATTCTTATAGTGTTAATAGAAAAACCTATGAGAAAACATGATAATATTGCAACTAAAGGATAACTAGTGTTGCTATAAATAATGTCAAACAATATAAGGATAAATGTATAAACTATAAAATGTACTTTTCTAAAAGACACTAGTGATGCTAAAAATGCACCTATTCCGGCCAACCCACTTGCATAGCCAAACAGTGTAGGATCCCAATTATTTAGATTCTGGAAAATAACAGTCGATAGTATATTAAAGGATGATATATGTATGCCTATAATCCCCAGTGGCAGGCATAAAATATAGATAAATTTTATTTCACGATTAATTGATACATTATCAACAATAGGATTTGAATTATAAGAAGTGGATACCGTCTGAAAATAATTCATTGATTTATTAAGAAAATAAAATAATATATTTAATATTATTTCATACACCGATATAAACTTTATTATTGCATCATACCCTACTTTACTAAGTAGTAGTCCTGCAATGATTGCACCTAGAAAAGCACCTGATTGTAATACAGTTTGCATTATTCTTGATGCTAATTCAGAAGATATATATGAATTGTTAACTATATAAGAGTTATATGTTTCATATACACTTAGAGTTAGAACATTTACTATACCAAATAGTAAAATGGTCATGACCAATCCAGAATATTCAGTTGCTATTCCTAGAAGTGTAATAATCAATATAGCGAGATAAGAAAAAGCTCTTAATATATAAAGATTAGAAATAGATAATGATTTTTTCGTGTATGTTTTTTTGATTAAATATGGAAATAAACTGGAAATACATAACATGGAACCAAGAAAAATAGTACTTCCTGTTATTTCTAATGATGCCCATATGATGCTAATCATAGCTCCCATATCACTGATATAGAGAAAAATTAGCGAGCTATAAAACTGGTAGGTTAAAAATTTCTTACTCACGCTACCTCCCACGAGCTTAACATTCATTTTCTAGTATTACAGCATGATATTAAAAACTATGCAAGGGCATTGATAAAAAAATAGGTAGAAATGAAGAAAATATCTTTTAGATACATATATGTACTTGTTAAAACAACCTACTCCTAGGTTAATTAAAATAGCTATATTCGCCATAGTATACTCGAAATCTATTTTTCACATACTAAAACTAAAATACATGGTAATTTTCTTTTCAGGAAAATGATTCACAAGGCAGAGTCATCACAGACAAAATCTCTGCTAATGAAAATAAAGAACTTTAATTTATTTTTCTATCGAAAACTGGTTCAATTAAAATTGAAATGAAAATACAAATAAACCTAAACAGGTTTGCTTCTAAAACAAACAGTTCCTCTATTTGAAGTTCAATAACTAAGCTAAAATAAGAATTTAGAACTATCACTAGATAGATGAGTTTATGTTAACTGAGTATGCTAATTTTTTACTAAAAAATAAAATTTAGATCCCTCAATCGACGAACTAACCAAAATAAGATACAAGAAAACATTGAAACAATTAATAATTATTGAGCATCATTTAATTATTCAGAATCCTCACTAAGAACCAAAGAGTATTTTTAAAACAAATACTTTAAGTTATAAGGTAGGTATATTTTAAATAAATTTTTAACCAGCAAAAATACAGCACAATTATATATTGTTGAAAGGGTATATCCAACACTATTGGAATAATCTATTCAAAAAGTAGGATTACCTTATGGTCAAAATTCCTATTACTAATTTATAAAAAATCTAGGATTTCATATACCTAGAAATGTCATGATATAAAAAGTAAACAAAACAGTAAAATTATGACTTGATGCCGTTGTGCAAGCAAGAAAAATTTCATATTTTCTAATGGGATATTTGATAAAAAACACTAGCCTCTTTTTAGAGGATGAATGTTGTTAAATAACTAATCTATACCGAACGAGGGATAATTGACCTAAATAAAGTTATTATCTTTTGCAATAAATGATTAGAAGTCATTAAATGAGTAGAATAATCCTTCGCCGTTGTGTTCTACCAGTAGAACAAATATCAGTAACATTGATTTAACGACTTGGGCAAATGAAATTACGGTAAGATATAAAACCACTTAACAGAACAAGCCAACACTAGGAATCTGAAGGCCATCTACAAGATATTAAATCCCACATAGGCTAGATAACCAACAGATTCCCCCTCATTTCAACAACCTATTTAGCTCTATATTTGGATAACCTAATTTGAAAACTATATTTTCTTTTCTAAAAGATTTCTAAAAGACGCCTAAAAAAGCCAGCTACCTTGTTATCTTTAGATATTATCTATCCAATCCGGATTGATTGGAGGACAAATATAATAATTGATGATTGGTAATTTTAAGCAATATTTATCCAACTGCTGTGTCACTTGATACTTGACTTCTTGCTTACCTGTATTTTTGATTTCATCCTTTTTATCACCAAACCAGCCTGCATTACTATAAAATGATGTCACCATAGATAACAATACCAAAACTAATAATTTCTTTTTCATACGTTGTTCCTCCTAAATTTTTTACACAAAATTAATAAGATACAGATTAGAAAAAAAATTTACTCTTCTCAAAAAATGAAACCTTTACTTAAACCTTCCAGGAGTATACTCCAACATCCCCATCTCTTTCAATACATACTCTGTTTCTAATGCATTAAGCTTGTAATATTGACCTAATTTTAACCTGGGGGGAATAGCAATAGGACCAAATCGAGTTCTTATTAAACGACTTACATTCAGCTTATAATACTTGAATATACGTCTAACCTCCCTATTCCTACCTTCTTGCACAACGATGTTGTACCAAAAATTCTTACTGTTCTCATTATCATTATGTCTTTCTGATATTCTTGCTGCCTTAGCTAGACCATCCTCTAACATAATGCCCTCCATTACCAACTCATCCATTTGTGCTTGAGTTAATTGACCATTAACTCTAACTGCATATTCCCGATCAATAGCAAATCGAGGATGAGAAAATCTATTCACCAAATCTCCTGATGTAGTAAAAATTAATAGTCCTGAGGTATTTATATCCAACCTACCAATAGCAATCCATTTATGGTTTTTAATCGGAGAGATTCTATCAAAAACTGTAATTCGACCTTGAGGATCTTCTCTCGAAACAATTTCACCTTCTTGTTTATGGTATAAAATAATCTCTGGTAAGCGATTAGGAAAGATAAGCTTCACTGCTCGATTATTAATTTTTACTTCATCTGCTGAAGTGACTTTATCGCCCAACTTAGCTTTCTTTCCATTAATTTGTACTTTCCCCGATTCAATTAAATTTTCCATGTCTCTTCTGGCACCGAGACCAGAAGATGCCAGTATTTTTTGTAACCTTTGAGGCGCTATTTTGTCTTCCGGAATCCTCATCTCTTTCAAACGAGCTGACTTATCCTGTATGTTTTTATTAGGTTTTCTCAAAACCATTTTTTTGGCTTGATCCTTCCGAAAAAAATGCTTTACTTTATTTTTAGGTTTACTCATATCTAAAATTTCCAAAGTTATAGTGGAAGAATCAATTGATCACGCATAAATCGAGCTACTGTGTTAACAATTGCTTGTGTTTGTGAATCAATCTCAAGATTAACTTCATCACCAATTTTTCTATATTTAAAAATAGTTAAATCTAATGTTTCTGGGATTAAATGTACACTAAATTCACTACCATTAATTTTGCCAACAGTTAAACTACATCCATCTAAACCAATAAAGCCTTTTTCAAAAATATAAGGTCTAACTTCTTCCGGTAGGTTAAAAAATATGGAACAATTTTCAGCACTTTTTTCAATTTTAGAAATAACCAAGGTACGCATAATATGGCCACTCATGATATGTCCACCTATTTCATCACCCATTTTTATAGATCGTTCTATATTAATTCTATCACCTACCACGAATGAAGATAAATTAGTTCTTTTGAGTGTCTCTTCTATTAAATTAAAAGCAACAACATCTTTTTCCACCTTAGCTATCGTTAAACAACATCCATTGTTAGCAATAGAAGCACCAACTTGTAAACCTTCAGTACTCATCTGGGGTAATTTAACCCAATTCGTTTGTGATTTATTATCGTTTCCTTTTTGAATATCAACAATAGTACCCATTCCTTGAACAATTCCAGTAAACATCATTCTCCTTTAATAATTCACAATTACTCTGAAGGTATAGTGTTAACTAAAATTGTTCTACTGCCATTATTTTCTGGCGGAGAGACAATCCCAGACACTTCCATTTGCTCTATAAGCCGAGCTGCGCGATTATACCCAATTCTTAAAGTTCTTTGAACGAATGAAATGCTGGCCTTCTGATTGGTTAATACAACATTAACAGCTTCATCATACATAGGATCATCTTCCACATCATTACTTTTTTGCGTATTGCCATTACTAAGTAAATCATCTTCGCCTACTCCAGATGTTAAAATATCATCAACATATTCAGGCTCTCCAAATTGTTTTAAATATTCTACTAGTCTATGTACTTCTTCATCTGCTACAAATGCACCATGAACTCGCATCGGATAACCCGATCCACGGGTGAATAACATATCACCCATTCCTAATAGATTTTCTGCACCCATTTGATCAATAATTGTTCTACTATCCACTCTACTTGAGACCTGAAAGGCAATTCTTGAAGGAATATTGGCTTTAATCAAACCAGTAATAACATCTACTGACGGTCGCTGAGTAGCAAGGATTAAATGAATGCCAGCAGCTCTTGCCTTTTGAGCCAAACGAGCAATCAATTCCTCAATTTTCTTACCAGTAGTCATCATCAAGTCAGCAAACTCATCAACCACAACTACGATGTAAGGAAAAGACTTTAAAAATTCTGGGTTATCTGGTGTTAAACTAAATGGATTAACAACTGATTGTCCATTTTGCTGTGCCAGTTTAATTTTCTGATTATAACCAACAATATTCCTCACCCCAAGATGGCTCATAACCTTATAACGTTTTTCCATTTCATTAACACACCAAATTAACGCATTAGGTGCTAATTTCATATCCGTTACTACGGGCGCCAATAAATGAGGAATACCTTCATAAATACTTAACTCTAGCATCTTAGGATCTATCATAATTAATCGAACTTCTTCTGGAGTTGCCTTGAATAATATAGATAAAATCATGGCGTTAATCCCCACTGATTTACCAGAACCCGTAGTTCCAGCAACTAACAAGTGGGGTGATTTGGTTAGATCAGTAACAACTGGTGCTCCAGTGATATCTTGTCCAAGCGCTAAAGTTAATTTGGATCTACTCTGTAGAAAAACATCTGTATCAAATATTTCAGATAATCTGATAACCTTCCTTTTTGCATTGGGAAGCTCTAACCCCATGCATGTTTTACCTGGAATTGTATCTACAATACGTATTGAGCCACACCCCAAAGCCCTCGCTAAATCTTTCTCCAAATTAATGACCTGATTACCTCTGACCCCTGTATCAGGTTCAATATCATAGCGTGTTACTACTGGTCCTGAATAGGCATCCGTCACACTAACTTTGACTTTAAATTCTGCTAATTTATTTTCAATCAACTGGCCTCTTGCAATAATTTTATCCTTACTCTCGATGTGAGAATCACTCATATCTTTAGGCTCTAAGAGACTAAGATTTGGTGCTTGATAACAACCACCTAAACGATTATCATCGTCCACACTCTGTTTAAAGAAAACTTGACTATCAATTTTGTTCTCATTCAATGTAGTACTAATATTTCTTCTAGCATCATCTGGTACCGCATATACATCCCTAGAGACAGTCTTAATATGAGAAAAACCATTATTACTTTCAATAATATTTGAATATGGATCATCAACTTGATCCCCACTTATACTCTTATTGTCTGCAGAAGTGTCCTCAAAAGAGCTCTCTACCTGGGGTTCAAATGATTGCTCGTGGTTTTTTGCTATCTCTGACTGTACATAGATTTGTCTTTTACGTCCATAAGAGGATGCTGTACGAGGAGTATTGGAGAATAAACTAGAAACAGGACTAGAATTATCCGAAGGGGTAAATTTAGTTGAAATTGGCTTTTGATGATTATATTTAACTTCAAATCCATGTTTACCTTTTATCTTAGCGCCTTCAGGAATAATACTTTCAAGGATCATCGTTCTGGGTAGTTTATCTGTTTCTTTTTTATTTCTCATCAATGGGGAGTCACTACCTTTTAAGTTTTGAAAAACTTCTTCCACTTGAATAGTTGGTGTCACAAGATTATTTGAAGATTTATCTCTCCTTCTAACACTTCGTAAACGAAGTAGATTATTTTTGATTTCATCTGTGCTAATAACATCAATAGACACTGAATCCCGTTTCCTTAGTTTATTTTTTGGATCATAATCTATTGAAAAATTAGTATTTTCATTATTTTTAACATAATAATCTTCAATAGCATCGGTAATCGATTTCCTATTGATATTATTGGGTATGACTATTTCTGCCCAACTATCTTTTCTAGGTATAAACTCTTTAACACCATAATTAATTGATTGATTATCCTTCAATGGCATCCTACTATTTCTTTTAAAATTTTCTACTTCATTAATAGTAATCACCTCGTAATCCTGTTTGGGTGCTTTTAAAATAGATTCTTCCATAACACCACTCATGCCTATTTCTCTGTGGTGTATATTCTCCTGGTTAAAGTCCTTTAATACACTTGTATTTTCTGATAAGCCCTTAAATCTTTCTTTATGTAAATCAACATTATCAAAAATGTTCTGAGCTTTATTTTCATCACAAATATCCCCTGTCTCTTTATTCTCTACGCCCTCTTGAACAAATAGGGAATAATTTAAATTTTCTTTTTTCTTGATCTTTGCTTTTTTTAGTTGTCTTGCTCGGTACTGATCCCTTAAATTAGTCAGGTAAGAAAGATATTTATTGTGGGCTTCAATTTTATTTCGCCTATCACGTACTCTTTCGATAGTTGGCTTGTAGGTACGAAATTTATTTGGTGGATATGGCATGTCTGAAAGATCTATATTTTGATAAAGAGACATATAAAAAACATCTAATTCAAATCTCCTTCTTAATCTTCGTTGAATTAAGACTAAAGCAACGACTACCAAAATAGCAAGTAACATGACTAATAAAATTGTGCTCATTAAATTGTGCCCATTTTTATGTTTAAAAGAATATACAAAATTTTACTATTTTTTTGAAAATAAATCATATCTAGTGCGATAATAGCTGGAAATGAATTTAGTTACTAGATCAAATATAATTTATAGCCAATAAAAATTGGCTTGATTATAATAGAAAGTTCAATCTAATCTTTAAGGAAATTCAAAATGACATATCGTATTGAAAAAGATACCTTTGGAACGATAGAAGTACCAGCAAATCATATGTGGGGCGCACAAACACAACGTTCTTTACAAAATTTTAAAATTTCTGGAGAAAAACAGCCTTCAGAGATCATTCAAGCCTTAGCCATCGTAAAAAGATCTTCAGCTATTGTCAACCATAACCTTGGTTCATTACCCGAGAATAAAATGAACGCAATTGTGCAAGCGGCTGATGAAGTTCTAGCGGGAAAATTCCCAGACGAGTTTCCTTTAGTCGTTTGGCAAACAGGTTCCGGTACTCAATCCAACATGAATATGAACGAGGTATTGGCTAACCGTGCCAGTCAAATCATGGGTGGTAAAATTGGAGAAAATAGTTTGATTCACCCTAATGATGACATTAATAAAAGCCAATCTTCTAATGATGTTTTTCCAACTGCCATGCATATTTCAGCAGTTTTATCAATCCATAATAACTTGTTGCCTGCCATACAAAAATTAAGTGATACATTACAAAAGAAATCAGATGATTTCCGGGATATTGTAAAAATAGGCAGAACACACTTACAAGATGCCACCCCACTTACATTAGGTCAAGAATTCTCTGGCTATGTCGCTCAATTAAAACACGGTAAAAAACACGTACAAGAAACATTACCACATTTATATGAATTAGCACTAGGTGGCACTGCAGTAGGTACGGGTTTAAATACACCAAAAGGATACGCTGAACAAGTGGCAAAAGAAATTGCCAACTATACTGGGCTCCCCTTCATTAGCTCACCCAATAAATTTGAATCACTTGCCTCAGCAGATGCACTTGTTCATGCACATGGATCATTAAAAACATTAGCCACGAGCTTAATGAAGATTGCTAATGATATAAGATGGTTAGCAAGTGGTCCTCGCTCAGGTCTTGGAGAAATTACAATCCCTGAAAACGAACCGGGGTCTTCTATTATGCCAGGTAAAGTGAATCCAACTCAATGTGAAGCAATGACTATGCTTTGTGCTCAAGTATTTGGTAATGATGTGGCCATCAATTTTGGTGGTGCTTCTGGTAATTTTGAATTAAATGTCTATCGTCCAATGATCTCTTATAATATGCTACAAAGTATTCGTTTATTAGCTGATGGTATAATAAGTTTTAATGATAATTGTGCCATTGGTATTGAGCCTAACCACGAAAGAATCAATGAGCTTTTGGGTAGATCCCTAATGTTGGTCACTGCTTTGAATACTCATATTGGGTACGATAAAGCAGCCAAAATTGCTAAAAAAGCACATCAAGAAGGGTTAACACTCAAGGAAGCTGCTTTACAAACAGGTTTTGTAACAGAAGAAGAGTTTGATAATTGGGTTGATCCTCTAAAAATGATCGGTAGATAAAAGTAATTACATCATGATTAAATATCAATTAGCTGTTTTCGGTAATCCTATTGAACATAGTCTCTCACCTAGAATACATACTATGTTTGCTGAACAATTTAATTTACCAATTAAATATGAGAAAATGCTAGTTGTTGATAATAATTTACCAAAAGCAGTTAATGCATTTCGGAATCAAGGTGGGAATGGAGCTAATATCACAGTCCCTTTCAAAGAAGATGCTTTTCATTTTTCTTCTAAGTTAAGTGAAAGGGCTCAAAAGGCCAAAGCTGTTAATACTCTCATCATGCTTGAACAAAATGAATGGCTTGGAGATAATACTGATGGCATTGGCTTAGTCAATGACATATTGTCAAAAAATATTCATCTTAAAAATCAACGAATCTTAATCATTGGTGCAGGTGGTGCAAGTCGAGGTATCATTTTCCCTTTATTAATGGAAAAACCTCATTCGATTACCATCACCAACAGAACAATTGATAAAGCAAAATTGTTAGCCAAAGAATTTGATATTGATTTTGTTAACTTTGAGGATGCTCATGAAAAATCTTACGATATTATTATTAATGCGACTTCAAGTAGTTTAAAAAAAGAACCTCTGAATATCAGCTCTAAAATTTTTGATTCTTGTCAACTTGTCTATGATATGATGTACGGAAAAAAAGATATTCCATTCTTAATATGGGCAAAAAAAAGTGGTGTCTCTGAAATCAGTGATGGCCTCGGTATGCTAGCCTATCAAGCGGCAGAATCATTTTGTCAATGGACACAATTAACCCCCGATGTAAATTCAGTTATACTGAAGCTAAAATAATTTTTTCATCACTGAATAAATATTGATTTACCAAACTCGAAAAGGAAATATCGATGAATTGTAAAAAAGGCTATATATTATTGTTAGGATTAACTATTCTTACATCAGTAACAGGATGTAAGAAAAATAATACTGTCAGTTCGATTTCTGAACAGGATATTCAGTTAGCACAAACAGTAGATGATAGTTCCCAATTAACAGTAAATGATACAGAAAATAACCAACAAATAATTTTCACAACCGAAGGTATTTACCGAACTTTAGATAATCAGTCTCTGGAAAAGTACAATAAACAGTATAAATCATTTAAAACAATCAAATATTTTTATAATGATGATAAAGATACTTCTATTGCAGTTGCTAAAGTAGCACCCTTAAATAAATCAAAAAAAGATTATTTTTCAGATTTAGAAAAAAATGTTAAAACAATATTTCCTCAAGCAAAATATACTCAAGGTGTAACCAACGACAATCAACATAGTTATGCCAGATACTCTTACCATGATCCAAAAAATGGTTTAAATAATGCTTGTGATGTGATATTGATGGAAATGACTAAGACCTTATATAGTATTTGTGCCATCAGCCCAAGTCAATCTATCGAATTTTTGAAAGAAGCTGTCAAAAATGTTTCTGTAAGAGCACTGAAACAATAAGATGAATTCTCCCGAATTCAGTGAGTTTGATAAAAACTGTATGCAACGTGCCCTTAGCTTAGCTTGGCAAGGGCGCTATGGTACTTCACCTAACCCAAGGGTTGGTTGTGTTATTGTGATTGAAGATCAAATTGTTGCGGAGGGTTACCATTTAATTAAAGGTGGGGCTCATGCTGAAGTGAATGCACTTTCTCAAGTTTCTGGCTTAGATCTATCCAAGGCAACAGTTTATGTTACTTTAGAACCATGTAGTCATTTTGGTAGTACACCTCCTTGTGCTCTGGCATTAATCAATAAGCATGTTAAAACAGTCATAGCTGCTATGGCAGATCCCAATCCCTTAGTAGCAGGTCAAGGATTTGAGCTACTAAAAAATGCTCAAATTGAAACAAAATACGGACTCTTTGAAGCACAGGCTAGAGAAATCAACAAAGGATTTTTATCTAGAATTGAGCGAGGTATTCCCTACTGTATTTTAAAAATGGGCATTAGTATTGATGGTAAAACAGCACTTAGAAATGGGCAAAGCCAATGGATTACTTCTGAAATATCAAGACTTGACGTACAGGAATCTAGAGCCCAAGCCTGTGCTATTTTAACTGGAATTGGGACAGTGATAAAAGATAATCCTCACCTAAATGTTAGATCTATTAATACACCAAGACAACCCATCAGAATCATTTTAGATTCAGAATTGAACATTCCATTAAATTCGAATGTCATTTCTGATTCAAACAGCCCCACATGGATTGTCACGCTTAACCATGATTCTCCCAAACTGGATACTCTTATCCAATATAGTCATATCAAAATTATTCACGCCACAGAGAAAAATCACCGTATTAATTTATCTGCTTTGATGACGGTGCTTGCTAAATCAGAAATTGGAGAGTTATACATTGAATGTGGTGCAACTCTGGCCGGCGCCTTGGTAAAAGAAAACCTGATTGACGAAATCCATCTCTATCAAGCACCAATCATCCTAGGACATCACGCAAAAAATGCTTTTATTTTTGAAGAGGTAACAGACTTATCACAGGTACAACATTGGCATATAGACTCTTCTAAATATTTAGGAGGCGACATCAAATTAATTCTACGCCAAAAATTAAGATAATTTACTATACCTTCATTTCAAAAGAGATTAACAGAATAAAATTGAATAAATTTTATTTTAAAGATTTTTCTACCACTGTTACCCATTTCTATCTGGAACTAATTTTTATACGTATTAGAAAAGGCTATTTTTTTGCAGTAATTCGAAAATACTGAATAATAATTGTTTCCACTACTATATGAGTTATTTTTATGTCAGGATCTAGAATAATACTAGTTTATATTAGGTGTCATTGAGAAAAAGAATGTATATGTTAACGCACTACAACAAATATTGGCCACAAATAGGTGATATTTTTAACTGTATCTAATGGGCTACTTGAATTTTAAAAATCCATTATTGAACCCCATTAACATCATATTTGATGATAGATTTGAGTTTAAATATTTAGTTGACATGACAAAAATTGAATCAATAAGTATCTTTAAAATATAACTGAAATAATAGATGTTTTATTACTAAACAAATAAATAACAACCCTTATCTAGTCACTCATGCTAAAATTAACAAGTTATTGAATAATGAATAGACTTTCGTATTATGAAACAGAGAATTCTTACAGGTGTTACCACTACCGGCACTCCTCATTTAGGGAACTATGTTGGTGCCATTCGTCCTGCCATTTTAGCTAGCCAAAATCCTAAAGTTGATTCCTTTTTCTTTTTAGCCGATTACCATGGCCTTATTAAATGTAAAGATCCTCAATTGATCCATCAATCGATTATTTCTGTTGCTGCTACTTGGCTCGCCTCTGGCCTTGATTATGAAAAAGTAACTTTCTACCGTCAATCAGATATTATAGAAATTGCCGAGCTTAACTGGATTTTAACCACTTGTTGTGCTAAAGGTTTAATGAATAGAGCACATGCTTATAAAGCTTTAGTACAAGAAAATTTGGATAAAGGCATCAACGATGCTGATCGTGGTATTGAAATGGGCTTGTATTGTTATCCAGTTTTGATGACTGCAGATATCCTAGCCTTTAACGCCAATTTGGTTCCCGTAGGTAAAGATCAGGTTCAACATTTAGAAATGGCAAGAGATATTGCTGCTCGATTTAATCATCGCTATCAACCATTATTTAATTTGCCAGAAGTCTTAATTGATGAAGGTACATCATTATTAATAGGTTTAGATGGTAGAAAAATGTCCAAAAGTTATGGCAATACAATCCCTTTATTTGAAAGTGAAAAAAAGTTACGTAAAATCATTATGAAAATTGTTACTAACAGTCTTAAGCCGGGTGAACCTAAGGCAGTAAATGATTCCATCTTATATGAAATATATTCGGCTTTTGCAACAGAATATGAGAAAAAATCATTTGAAGACGCTTTTGCCAATGGTATTGCTTGGGGGGATGCTAAGCAAATTTTGTTTGAAAAGCTAAACAACTTACTGGCTCCTATGAGAGAAAAATATGAGTATTTGATTGCTCATCCTAATAAAATCGAAGATATTTTACAATATGGTGCTGATAAAGCACGGCGAATCACCGTACCTTTTTTGCAAGATATCAAAAATGCAGTAGGAATTCGGACCCTAATATAGAGGTATAATTATGAAGGTATTAATTATTGCTGATCCTCTTGCTTCTTTTAAAATTTATAAAGATACCACTTTCGTAATAATTCGAGAATTAGCAAAAAGAGGTATTAATTTATTTCACTGCTTAAGTTCTAAATTATCAATTCAAAATCATCAAGTAGTCGCTTGCTCTACTCCATTTAGGTTCATAAATGAGAACACCAATTCATGGTTTCAGTTATCAGAACAATTATTATTCCCTTTGTATGATTTTGATGCAGTGATTATGAGAACTGATCCCCCTTTTGACTTACAATATCTCTATAGTACACAACTATTAACATTAGCCGAAAAGCAAGGTGCTAAAGTTTTCAATAGTGGACAAGCTATGCGTGATTATAATGAAAAACTAGCAATTTTAAATTTTTCAGAATTTACTATTGATACTATCGTTACTACCGAATCTAGTGAAGTAGAAAAATTTTTAGAAGAATATCAAGATATCATTGTTAAACCACTCGATGGTATGGGTGGAATGGAAATTTACCGACTTACTAAAAATGGCTATAATAATCAAAGTATTCTAGAATCTTTGATGAGATATAATACCAGAACAATTATGGCTCAACGCTATATCCCGGAAATTACTAAAGGTGATAAACGCCTTTTAATTATCGATGGAAAACCTATTGATTATGCTTTAGCTCGTATTCCTAAGTCGGGCGAAACAAGAGCCAACTTAGCGGCGGGTGGGAAAGGAATAGTAATGCCTCTTACATCAAGAGAATTAGAAATTGCTAGTACTCTTGCACCTCGATTAAAAAAGAATGGAATTCTGTTAGCAGGTCTAGATATAATTGGTAACTACCTAACTGAAGTAAATGTCACTAGTCCTACTGGATTCCAAGAAATCATGCAACAAAAAGATTATGACGTCGCAAAACTGTTTGTTGATGCTATATTCGCCAATTTATGATAATGACTTAGATATCATTTGTCTATAATCTAATTCTGGTTCATACTGTATATTTCGTACTTAAATCCTGTTATAATTGGCGCCAACTACGGCAACCACTCGTCAAATGATGCTATCCTAAGAGTACATCAAGCTGAAATTTGTTTTAAATCCCATCGGTTATCAATGAAACAAATTCAGCACGTGAACTGATACTTGCTGATGTAGAAATAACCCTATATATCTCAGACTTTTCATGAATAATTCCTCATGCGAATTCTTAATGAATAAGTCTTTTTCTTCGTCAGGTTGTAATTATTTACAAAAATTGAACATCAAATGGTGATAATGTAGCTTTAGTGAAAAATAAAATGGTATTTTTTAATTATTCCCACAGTAAATTCAGAACTCAGGCTATCCTGAACGAATTTCTAAAAAAATTTTTTGAGGCTAAAAAAAATAATGAAAATCAATCAATTTAAAGAACCTTTAGAAAATTTTCTACAAGAATTAAAATTCAATGGTATGTCTATCCATACACAAAATGCGTATCGTAGAGATCTAATTGAATTATTTCGTTTTATTGATCTAACAAAAAAATCCAATTTAAATGAAGAAATTCATAAATCAAATTTTACTTGGGCACTAAAGCGCTTATCTTTTCAAAATAAACATCCGAGTACTATTTCAAGAAAGGTGAGTGTATGGCGAAAATATAATCGATATTTAATTGAAAACCACTTAACCGATCAAGATTTTTTAGCAGGTATTAAAATTCCTAAAATCCCATCACGTTTACCTAAAGCTATGAATGCTCAAGATCTTAACCAATTATTGGATGATGACAATATAGATGATAATAGAGATCCTTTTCTCACCAAAAGAGAGCAAGCTATGTTTGAACTAATGTATGGTTCTGGATTGAGGGTCTCCGAAGTAGAATCTTTAAATTTAGATGACATAGAACTTGATTCAGGGTGGGTAACAGTAAAAGGGAAAGGTGCGAAAACCAGACAAATCCCTCTGACAGATAAATCTATTGATGCACTCAAAAGCTATCTAGAACTAAGGCCTAAAATTGAAAATCAAGATGCTCTTTTTGTGTCTCGTTTTGGAAAACGTATTACCAACCGTAGAATCCAACAAAATATCAATGAATGGGCTATTCGACACCAAGCAAAACAACATATCAGTCCACACATGTTACGACACAGTTTTGCCACACAAATATTACAAAACTCTCAAAACATTAGAGCAGTACAGGAGTTACTAGGACACAGTCAACTCTCCACTACTCAAATATATACTCAATTAGATTTTGATCATCTTACTAATATATACGAACACGCTCATCCCAGAGCAAAAAAGAGAGGTGGTGACAAAAAATGATCATTTTTTTGAAAGATTTAAAAACCAATGACTTATAACTAACCTTTTGTTTAAAAAAGACTTATCATTCTTCCCACTCTGACTAAAAAAAGCGAATCATGTAGAGTGGGGAGGATCCAGCAACAGAACCACACCGAAGTGAGTTGGCATAATTCCATTCTAGACACATTAACAATAATCCCCGTCCCTTAGGTCGGGGAAAACGTCAAGTTCGGTTATAATTATCTACAAAATTCTGTAATTTGGGCTCTAGTTTATTAAGAATAAATTCCTTGTATTTTATTTTTCCTCGCTCCCAATCTGATGTATCAATCCGGATAAGGTCAACTCCGGCATTAGAAAGAATTGTATTTTTTACTTCATCATTTTTGGTATTATGACCTTTACCATCAACCTCTATTACCAACACAGGTAATCTATTGTCATTAACAATAACAAAATCCACATATAACCCAGCATGTAATTTATTATCATCATCATTGACTTCTTCTATAAAAGTTCTTAACAAAACTTGTGGACATACTATAAGTTTAAAATCTCTTTTTTCAAAAAAATTAATTAAGATTTGATAAGTTAGCAACTCACCTATATTTAACATTTCTTTCTTAATATAAGATCTTATTTTGACTTCTTTTTGCCTAACTTCATCATTCGTATAAAGCTCTTTTTGTTTCTTAAATCTATTAATTTTTTTCTTTTGAACAAATATTTTTTTGACTAATAAAACAAACAAATTTAGTTTCATCTCTCCCCCTCTTTCTCACATGTTTTACAAACTTATAAGAATAAGTTTCTCTATCTTTCTATAGATATCCCCTCCTATCCCAAAGGATCAGAGGTTCCCCCCCCTGTGTCTAGAAGTTGTAAAGTAATTATGCTAACTCACTTTGGTAGATTCCTATTGCTGATGACTGTGCTATAATAGCATCATTCACTTCACAAGCTACCAAGCACATTTTCTCTCTCCCCTTAATACGTTTTTATCGCTCTAACTATATAAATAGCCTCCTTAATAATCGAGTCTGTAGTCTGTTGCCTTCTAAATTCATACCACGATTTATCTAGAGCAGAACGATTTAATCCTGATTTTTACTTAACTCTTTTACAATGACAAGTAATATCACTCTTTGCAGAAGTAGACATGTTTTTACCTGAAAACCTTCTACACACACAACAGCATAGTTTTTGCTAATGTTAACAGAGGTTTCATGAAGGTAAATTACATCAAATAGAAGATCATCAACCCTCCATATCCTCAGAATTACTAACTGTTGTTGTCACAGTTGAACCATTAGAATCTTGTAAGGTTATGCTCACTGATCGTGCCGGAACGATAGTAGAAATAGCATGCTTATAAACCATCTGTACCACAGTTGAATTCCTCAATAAAACTACATATTGGTCAAAAGACTCAACTTGTCCCTGTAACTTAATCCCATTAATCAAATAAATTGATACAGGAACATGCTCCCTTCTCAATGCATTTAGAAAAGGATCTTGTAATAATTGTCCTCTACTCACCATAAAAATCACCTCACTAATATTATTATTATTATTAATGTTTGAAGCTATACTACCATATTTTGATATTATATCAACGTTTAAACGCCCGATTTTATCTTCTTTTAATTGATACCTTACACTTTTTCTTTTTCAATAATTTTTTTTCTTCCTGCTTAGCTATACGATTACTCATCATCACCCGACGCAAAGGTCTAGATGCTCTAGATATCTCTTTATCACTAAAAGGATTTTCATTTGATACATATTTAATTTTTAATGGTGTGCCCTTTAATTCAAAAGCCTTTGTAAAATTTTTTGCTAAGTAACGAGTATAACTATCGGGTACCTTATTCAGAGAATTTCCATGAATAACCACAACTGGTGGATTACTCCCACCTTGATGGGCATAACGCATTTTAGGTCGAAACCCAGACAATTGAGGAGGGGCTTGCTTTTCAATAGCTCCTTGTAGTACCCGTATAATTTTAGGTGTGGATAATTTAGTAAATGCTGAGTGATACGCTGTTAATACAGACTTCAAGATTAACTCAACTCCTGTGCCCTGTAAAGCTGAGATATAATGTACAGAGGCATAATCTAAAAAATATAGTTTCCTAGTTAAATCTTTTTTTATCTGTTCTTTTCTTTGCCTATCTAGCAAATCCCACTTATTAACTACAATGACACAAGCTCTCCCTGACTCTGCTACAAAACCTGCTAAAGTTGCATCTTGATCTGCTATATCTTGACTAGCATCTAAAACTAAAATAACAACATTACTGTACTCTATAGCTTTAAAAGCCTTAATCACACAAAATTTTTCAATCGTTTCATTAATCTTCCCCTTTTTTCTTACACCTGCTGTATCAATCACAGTATAAGCTTGTCCATTCTTTTCAAAATCGATAAATATGGAATCTCTAGTAGTTCCTGCCTTATCAAAAGCAATTACTCTATCCTCACCAAGAATGGTATTCACCAAAGTAGACTTACCAACATTGGGGCGACCAATCACTGCAAATCGTGGGCTATGACTAAAATCATCATCTTGCTCATGAGAAAATGGCGACAATATATCATCAATTAATTCTTTAACACCATCCCCATGGCTAGCAGAAATAACACTAGGTTCACCCAACCCTAATTCATAAAACTCACTTTTAACAACAGTTCGATCAAATCCTTCTGCTTTATTAATCAATAAATAAATATGTCTGTTTTTTTGTCGCAAAAATTGAGCAATGATTTTATCCTGTGCTGTTAGCCCAGTACGTGCATCTACCAAGAATAAAATGACATCCGCCTCATCAATAGCTTGGATCGTTTGCTTAGCCATCTCATACAATATCCCCGTATCTACAACAGGTTCAAATCCCCCTGTATCAACTACAATATAAGATTTCTCTCCAACTCTGCCACGACCATAATGCCTATCTCTAGTCAAACCAGGCTCATCTCCTACCAGAGCATCTTTAGTTCTAGTCAAACGATTAAATAAGGTAGATTTCCCAACATTAGGACGACCTACAAGTACAAGAGTCGGTTTCATTTAAATTTTAGGTATCTGAATTATTTTTTTTGCTTCAATCTGAGCTCGCACCTGAGCAATATCTTCTTTCATAATCACTTCATTTGGCTCAGGTAATAAAGAAATTGCCTTATCATAAGCTCTTTTAGCTGATTCTTCCTCACCTTTAGCCATATAAATGTCTCCTTTTAAATCTTCAAATAAAAATTGTAACCCTGCCTCTGTTTTTTCTTCTAATAAAGCCAAGGCTTCATCAAACTTCTTCTGTTGCATTTTTATTTTAACTAAATCAGTAATAGTCATTGATTTCAATAACTTATCCTGTTGGTGATCATATATCCACTGAAAGTGACGCGAAGCATCTTCAAACTGGTTACTATAAAAAGAGATAGTACCTATAGCAGAGGTTGCAATAGTTGCAGGTATTGTATTCGAGTAATCTTCTTGGAGGGTTTTTAAAATACTCATTGCCTCTGCTCGTTGATTTTGTGCTATAAGATTTTGGAATTGAACTAATAAATCAGTTGCTTCTTCATCCTTATTCTTCTGATAATTATCCCAAGCAGTTTTACCTAAATACAAACCAGCCACTACAAACAAAAATAATACAATCCATTTCAACCAACCGTGCCAAATTCTTTTTACTTCTTCCAGTTCTTCTTGTTGCTGTAAATCTAATGCCATAATTTATTTCACCCATTCTTGTAAAAAACATATCATGTTTTCTGATTCGATTGTTCTTTGCCCTTTACCTGATCTTAAATCTTTAAAAGTAATTGTATTATGCTCCAGCTCTGACTCACCAATCACCATCGCATACCTAGCACCTGAAGAATTTGCTTTCTTGAATTGGGTTCCTATTTTCTGTTCACCTAAATAAGTATAAACCGAATAATGGTGAGATCGCAGAATTGTAGCATATTTCATTGCTTTTATAAGGCATTTTTCGTTCTGAGAAACCACATAAAAATCTATTTCATTTTTAAAATCAAAACAACCCAAGGTTCGCATTAATAAAATAATTCGCTCCATACCTATAGCAAAGCCTATGCCACTTACATCACTTCCACCTAACTCTTGAATTAGCCCATTATAACGACCACCAGCACAAACAGTACCTTGACTACCTAATTGCTTAGTTGTCCATTCGAATACAGTATGATTATAATAATCTAATCCTCTTACTAACCGATGGTTTTCATGAAATGGAATCTCTAACTCAGTTAATATCATTTTTAAACTGTCATAAAATAATTTTGACTCTTCGCCAATAAAATCGACTAAACGTGGTGCCTGGTTACATATTTCTTGTAATTCTGGATTTTTAGTATCTAGGATTCTCAACGGATTGGAGTCTAAACGACGTAAACTATCTTCATCCAATAAATGTTTATGCTTTTCTAAATATTTAACTAAATACTGCCTATAGTTTCGACGTTCTTCACCATTACCTAAGGTGTTAATTTCCAGCTGAACATTACTCTCCAAACCTAAACGTTTCCATAAATCAAAACTCATTAAAATGATTTCAGCATCAATATCAACCCCAGAAAAACCTAGGGCTTCTACACCAAATTGATGAAATTGACGATATCTACCTTTTTGAGGTCTTTCTCGTCTAAACATAGGTCCGTAATACCATAATTTTTTGGGACCCGAATACAAATAATTATGCTCAATCACTGCCCTAAGTGTAGATACAGTTCCTTCTGGGCGTAATGCAATCTCCTCTGATGAAATATCTTGAAAAGTATACATTTCTTTACCAATAACATCCGTCGTTTCCCCAACAGAACGTACAAATAGTTGTTTTGCTTCTAAAATAGGTGTTCTAATCGATTCATAAGCATATGAATCAACCCACTCATAAAATATATTTTCTATATACTGCCAATTTTTAGTATCCTCTGGTAAAAAGTCTTGCATACCAGTTAATAGTTTATATTTGCTCATGATTCTACTTTTATATCAAAGATTTTTTTTTGATTTTTTTGATTTTCAGCGACTGTAACCGCATAATGAGATTGTACATAATTTTCTACAATACCAATAAAGTCAGCAACCATTTCATTACCTTTTAATGTTACCGTCTTTTTTCCATCCACATAGACAGGCGCAACAGGAACCTCACCAGTACCAGGCAAACTAATACCTATATTAGCCATTTTGCTTTCCCCAGGTCCATTAACCACACAACCCATTACAGCTACTTTCATATCTTCTACTCCCGGATAACGAGTCTTCCAGCTGGGCATTTGATTTCTTAAATAATCTTGAATCTCCATCGCCATCTTTTGAAAAAAAATACTTGTCGTTCTACCACAACCCGGACAGGCTGTTACTAAAGGCATAAAACTTCTTAACCCCATTGACTGCAATAACTCTTGAGCCACAATTACTTCATTTGTTCTTGATTCATTAGGTTCGGGTGTTAAAGAAATTCGAATTGTATCTCCTATGCCTTGCTGTAACAAAATGGCCAATGCAGCACTAGAAGCAACAATTCCTTTACTTCCCATACCAGCTTCGGTTAACCCCAGATGTAACGGAAAATTACAGCAGTTAGCTAAATCCTGATAAACTTCTATTAATTCTTGAACATTACTCACTTTACAAGAAAGAATAATCTTATCTTCAGCCAAACCTATATCAATCGCTTTTTGCGCTGACTGCAAAGCTGAGGCAACCAAAGCTTTCCGAATGACTGACGCATTGCTTAATGGTTTATTCAACGCATTATTCTCATCTATTAATCGACTTGCTAGTTGCTGATCTAAACTTCCCCAATTAACACCAATTCTAACCGCTTTTTTATGCTCAATTGCTTTTTCTATCATAAAAGCAAATTTCTCAATCCCATGAGCACCCTTCCCAACATTTCCCGGATTAATTCTGTATTTAGCCAGAGCCATAGCACATTCAGGAAAATTCTTAAGTAACCGCTCACCGTTAAAATGAAAATCACCCACTAAAGGAACTTTATACCCTTTAGCATCTAATTTTTCTCTAATATTAGCTACTTGACTAGCAGCTTCTGGTGAATTGACAGTGATACGTACCAATTCTGAACCAGCATCTGCTAATTCCATAATTTGTTTAACTGTTGAGTTTAAATCTGCTGTATCAGTATTAGTCATAGACTGAACAACAATTGGGTAGTCTGAACCAATCATCACCAAACCTACATTTACTTGTAAAGTCTGACGTCTCATATAATCTTATACTCCTTAATTATCCTAACGTGATAATCTCAGTGTCTCTTCTGAGTAAGGATACCGGATACGTAACTCATCAAGATATTTATTTTGCTCATGAATATTCCCTAAATGACTTGCAATATTATACCCAAGTTCTAAATCCTGTGGACGTAATACAGAAACAGAGTTCTTATAAACATCAAAATATTGCTTAGCTCTTAGATAATTACCCTGCTTGTACTTTAAACGACTTAATTCAAATGTAGAATATGGAAAACCAGGGTTAGATGTAATAGATTTATTAAGATAATCTTCTGCTTGCGAATATTGCCCAACTTTAGCCAAACAAATTCCTTTATTCATGTAAGCTAACTCTGGTGTCGGATAAGTCAGATCCATTAAGGCCTTATCAAAATAGGTCAATGATTGACTAGGATCATTTAACTCATTACATATAAACCAGCCATAATTATTATTAATTTCAGCATTGGCCGAATTAATTGATAATGCTTTTAAATAGGCACTTCTGGCAGTAGAGTAATCTTTCATATATTGATAAACAATCCCCTTAACCATCCAAGCATAATCATATGAAGGATATATATCGATCGCCTCATTGATAACACTAACTGCATTACGATAGTCTTTTACATTAACAAATTCAACTGCTAATTGGGTTTTAAGTGCCGCAAAATTTCGCTTTTTTTCTTCTGGATCTATTGCTGTGTTCGTAACACAACCAACCATAATACAAAATAAACCAATCAGAACAAATAATTTTAATCGCTTCACAACACCTCCCCTATTGATCTAATTTCCCACTGTTTACTCCGAGATGTTTTATCTTTTACCTTCCCTGCTAACTGTCCACACGCAGCATCAATATCATCTCCGCGAACTTTTCTTACTGTCGTAACAAAACCTTTATTTTGTAAAATTTCTCTAAAAATATGAATATTTTCATTTTTAGAACGATTAAATCCTGAATTGAGAAATGGATTAAAGGGAATTAAATTAAATTTACATGAAATCCCTTTAACTAAATTAATAAGTTCATAAGCGTGTTTCTTTTGATCATTGACACCATCCAACATAATATACTCAAATGTAATAAAATCTCTGGGCGCATGTTCTAAATATCGACCACAGGTTTTCATTAAATCCTGTAATGGATACTTTCTATTAATAGGAACTATTTTATCTCTAATCTCATTATTAGATGCATGCAAAGAAACTGCTAAAGAAACTGGACATTCTTTTGCTAATTTTTCCATTTGTGGTAACAATCCAGAAGTAGACACAGTCACCCTTCTTCTAGATAAACCATAGGCATGATCATCTAACATAATTTGCAAAGCAGAAACAACATTCTTAAAATTAGCTAGTGGTTCTCCCATCCCCATCATTACAACATTCGAAATAATCCGAGAACTATCTTTTTTGTCTTGTCCGATTCGATAATTAGCCCACCATAATTGCCCAATAATTTCAGCAGTAGACAAATTTCTATTAAACCCCTGCTTGCCCGTTGCACAAAAAGCACAATCTAAAGCACAACCAATTTGTGAAGAAACACAAAGTGTACTTCGATCTGGCTCTGGGATATAAACACTTTCTATTGCATTAGCGTTATCTACGCCCAATAACCACTTAATTGTACCATCCAATGATTTTTTTTCTACCAACATATTAGGAACTTCAATAACAGCTCTTTCTCTTAAATCTTCCCTAAAAGACTTTGCAATATCTGTCATTTCATCGAAATCAAAAACATTATTTTTATGAATCCAACGCATAAGTTGCTTGGCTCTAAAGGGCTTTTGACCCCAGCAGACTAAATAATGTGATAATTCATTCAGATTATAATTCATTAAATTAATAGTGGGCATAATTCACTCAAGTATATAGAATCACTTAACGAGAATAAATTTCTGTCTCTGCAAAAAAGTAAGCAATTTCAATTTTTGCATTTTCAAGACTATCTGAACCATGCACGGCATTGGCATCAATCGAATCAGCAAAATCTCTTCTAATTGTTCCTGCATCTGCCTGTTCTGGATTGGTTGCTCCCATGATTTGACGGTTAGATGCTATCGCGTTTTCACCCTCTAAAACTTGTATTACAACAGGGCCACTTGCCATAAATTGAACCAAATTGTTGAAAAAAGGCCTGTCTTTATGAACCGCATAAAAACCCTCAGCTTCCCTTATTGTCAGATGCTTCATCTTCATTGCTACAAGTCTTAACCCCTTTTCTTCAAATCGTGCATAGATCTGACCAATCACATTTTTAGCAACTGCATCTGGTTTAATAATAGATAATGTTCGCTCAATTGCCATGTAAACCTCCCCCTTGAGATAAATTAAAAAAAATTAATAGTAGTACCATTGAATAAATCCGGATGATCTTATCACTTCAATATTAAATGTGGTAGTCTTAAATATTCCTCGGATTGCATCTCAGTCATACGACTTGCTGTACGTTGAAACTCTTCTGAAAAATCACCCTCTTCATAAATACTATTTATATCGACCTGTGAAGTCATACAAACTTTCACCCGGTAATCATAGAGAATATCAATTAACCAGGTTAGTCGCCTTGCTACATCCTTATGCGTCTCATCTAACTTTTTGACGCCTGAAATAAATACATAATAATACTCTTGTGCAATTTTTAAATAATCTTGTTGTGATCTTAATCCAAAACAAAGTTCCTTAAAATCAAACCATATACTAGTGAGTGTTCTTTTTTTTGCGATAAGAGTTCTGCCTAATATTTGAATTTCATTATCTAGCTTTTCTTTCTCTGTATTTAAACGTTCAAAAATAGCAGCAAGTCTTATTTCATTTTCCTCACTATCTGGTTGTAAGAATACTCCTGCTTGTGTTAGTGTTCTTAAGCGATAATCTTCTCCTGCATCCACATTGATTACTTTAAATTTTGTATTAATTAAATCTATGGTAGGCAAAAAACTATATCTGTTTTGACCTTGATAATATAAATTATCAGGTTTGTAATTCGATGTTGCAACGATAACTAGATTTTTATCTAATACAGTTTGCAATAATCGTCCTAAAATCATTGCATGTGCAATATCACTAACATGAAACTCATCAAAACAAAGTACTTGAATCTCTTTCGCCAACCGTTTGGAAAATTCAACTAAGGGATCATTTTGATCTTTTAATTCATACATTTTTTGCTCGACCTCAGACATAAATGCATGAAAATGAACCCTACGCTTTTGTGTAAAAGGTAAGCAATTATAAAAAGCATCCATTAAAAAGCTTTTCCCTCTTCCTACTCCTCCCCACATATAAATACCATTTGGCGCAGGGGTAGAAAAAATTATTTTCTTAAAAGTAGAACTGGTTTTTTTTCTATAGTCTAATATCGCATGCCAAAGTCGATCCAATTCTATAATTGCATTCTCTTGTACCTGATCTACAATAAAACTATCTTGTTTACTTGCCTCTCGATACCAAGTCAACGGGCTTTTATTGACATAAGAAGGCACAATAAAACTACGATTTTCTGACATACATACCTATTCTAATTAATCTAATTGATTCAAAATATAATCAACTATTTCATCCAACCGAATTCTGATGATTTCTTGGTGACTTCTGCTCCAATACTCCACAATACCTTCTTTTAACCCACGTTCTCCAACTGTGATTCTATGTGGAATACCTAATAACTCCGAATCATTTAAAAGTACACCTGATCTTTCATTTCTATCATCTAAAAGAACCTCAACCTGATTATCCAGTAACTGCACATATAATTTATCACTAATATTTTTAACTGATTCATTCTTATGATAATTAAGTGGAACAATAATAACAGTAAATGGCGCCATAGCTCCGGTCCAAATAATCCCTTTTTCATCATAATTCTGCTCAATTGCAGCTGCAACAATGCGGGTAATACCTATACCATAGCACCCCATCTCTAAAAATTGAACTTTACCCTTGTTATCTATAAAAGTGGCTTGCATTGATTTAGAATACTTATTACCTAATTCAAAAATATGTCCAACCTCTATTCCTTTAGCTAATTTTAAAACACCTTTACCATCTGGTGAGATATCCCCCTCAACCACATTACGAATATCAACGAACTCTGGCTCTGCTATATCACGCATAAAGTTAAATCCTACGTAGTGATAATTGTTCTCATCAGATCGAATAATCCAATCATTACCTAATTCAAGTGCAAAATCAGCATAAACCTTACCTTTAAACTCGATAGGATCTAAAGGATTTTTAGTAGTTAAAAAAACTTTTTTAATCACTTCTTCATTTACAAAAGTTAAAGGTTTTTTTACGCCTTCTAACTTCCCTGCTTTAACTTCGTTTAGTTCATTATCTCCTCTCAAGAGTAACAAAATTAATTCATCATTTTCTCCCTCTACCACAATTGTTTGAATAGTTCTTTGAATATCAACTGATAAAAAATTAACTAATTCCTTAATTGTTTTAATATTAGGTGTATGCACTTTATTCAATGACATTTGGGGTGGTTGTCGTATTCCATCCACTCTTATACTAGGCGCCAATTCAATATTGGCCACATAATCAGACTCTGTACTATATACAATAACGTCTTCACCATTTTCTGCTAACACTTGGAATTCATGTGAACTTGACCCTCCAATACTCCCATTATCAGCTACCACTGCCCTAAACTTTAAACCCAATCGGGAAAATATATCATTATATGCTACATACATTTTAAGATACGTTTCTCTGAGGGATTCTTTACTCTCATGAAAAGAATATGCATCCTTCATAATAAATTCTCGGGATCTCATCACCCCAAATCTAGGCCTGATTTCATCTCTAAATTTAGTCTGTATCTGATAAAAATTAACAGGTAGCTGTCTATAGCTACTGATTTCATTTCTAATAATCTCTGTCATTACTTCTTCATGCGTTGGCCCATAACAAAAAGATTTATTATGCCGGTCTTCAATCCGCAATAACTCTTTGCCATAATGCTCCCAACGACCAGACTCTTGCCATAACTCAGAAGGTTGTATACCAGGCATTAGCAATTCAAGTGCTCCTGCCTTGTTCATCTCTTCTCGAACGATCGCCTCTACCTTATGTAGTACTTTTAAACCAATAGGCATCCAACTATATAATCCTGAAGATATTTTTCTTATCAAGCCTGCTTTTAGCATGAGACGATGACTCGGTAGTTCTGCCTCACTTGGCACTTCCTTTAAAGTAGAAATATAATAATTAGAAGACCTCATAAACCATCCTTTTATAAAATCGCTTCATTTTACAATACTACAAGTTATTTTACTCAAAAAATACATCAAATTGTAATCCTGCAACCCAAACGTCACTAAAAAAATATTCTATTATTATCCACTTAATGATTATAAAATAAAAAAATGCTATTTCAATCGAGAAAAAACACTAACTTGTAGATATCTTTATTTATAAATTGTTGAATATTCGTAAAATAAAATAAATGGTAGAAATATGAACAAACCAACACTAACCTATGATTTATCAGGGATTTTTTTGTAAAGTAACAAGTTTTTCACAAAGTTATCCACAGAATATGTGTAAATATTTTAACTTATTATTTTATAAAGAAAAATATAAGATTTTTCATTAATTTCCTTATCAATTAAACTAAATCAAAATCAACCTAATCGAATTTATATTGGAAATTTACAAAGACACCATTACGAATTATATAGTTATAATTTCTACCCTGATAACCATACTTAAGTGCGCTTCTTTTATTTTTTTTATATTTAAAATAAACAGCCCATTCACCTTCATAATTAGTAATCAGACTTATTTTCCTGTTAAATTTAACTGGCGCTCTTTTGGTATTTCCGGTCAACTCCAAATCTGCCAACGCTTGATTATAATGACCAGATCCTTCTATACCAAAATTTAATTTTTCTGTGGGAAATTTTTTAAACTCCAAATTCAGTTTCACTTCTCCATGTAAATAAAGTAAATTATTTGGATCAAACGAAACAGATGTACTGGTATTGTTTCGATCCTCATAGCGCTGATTGAGCATATAGCCCGGCCCCAATAAACCTCTCGCAACCAACCAAACATAGTCATTTTCATATTGATAGCGTGCAATACCCGCAAACAGAATCTTAGCACCTCCCATACTGGCTTTTTCATAACGATCTTTAATACTCATACTCTCTCGACCATCCAATGATACTTCTCTACGAAGTTCATAATAACTAACTGAAGTCTGATTTTCTAAGCCTAACGCAATGTTTTCATTAAAGTTATAAATAATATAAGGTGCCCAATAGCTTGTCGCTGACCACATATTGGTAAAAGGTACTCGATAATTCATCGCCCTAAATCCAAGATTATAACCATACTCAAATTTGTTACCATACTCCCATTGACGGTTGTACAGTAAGGTCATACTTGGTTTAGTGTCCATATTCCCAAATTTAATAGCAAAACCATTTATAATATCAGTATTCATTTCAATATTGGCACTTAAGAAACTGTTATAAATACCTGCTAAAACGAATGGGGTAGCTATCATCATCGATAAGTAGGAAAATATTTCTTTCTGTCCCTTAAAACTTAAACTAAAATCATCGCCAAACAAATAATTATAAGCTGTATCAGCTGGGTTGGTTTTACATGCATTAGAGGATGAATAGGGACCACATTCCGGACTTTGTATATTATCAATACCAACATAATCGGGATCAGCCATTAATTCTCTTATAAATTTCCTAATATCAGCATAAATAATATTTTCTTTTTGAACGGTTTGTAGTTCTTTATACAGCTGTTCATTAATGTTATCCACGGTGTCCAACTGCATTTTATAATATGCTGCTGCATAGTGATCTATTAACTCAGGATTTATAAACCAATACATTTCCTTAAAATTTTTCAAATCTCTAGCAATAACTTGTTCCAATCCTTCTATACCTGTACCATCATGTATCATGTCAAGATAAGTTGAACTAGTATTGTTATTAAAATCCAAATGGGCAAATTTAGAAATTACACGCAAAAAAGTTGGAATCAACCCCGAACGTGCAGACAATCTCCCACCTGGAAAAACCAGTGTATCAGGAACATTCATTAGGATAATATCACCATCAAGATCACTAATCTTCTTGACACCATCTACATAAAGCTTTATGTCATGACTGAAATCAGGCCTAGGATAGTTATAAATATTAAATTGATTCTTTAAAACAAATTCTTTAGCATCATTAAACCCCGCCCAAAAAATAAATAATTCGTTCTGATTATAAGGGTGAGCATTTCCGCCAAAAATATTAGAATTCAAAAACCAATCAACTCTTTGTCTAACATTAAATGGTTCTTTCCCCATTTTTGCAGTGGGAAATGATTTATTGTGCAGTATTGGTAATGAAATACGATGAGTAAAAATAATAGATAATGCCTCTCCATACATAAATACACCCTTTCCTAAAGGAAAGGGCCATTGATTAGGAATAAAACGCACGCCTAATAAGTTACCACTATCTGAAAGACTGTCTCCAAAAATGTATAACTTATTATAAAAGCTCGGATCAGTACTATTTAAAATAGCATCTATACCTCCACCAAAATTCATATGACGTAAAAGATTCAGATCCCAAACCTTCACATCATCATCACTTGCATAAACAAAATTACTAGCTAGCAAAAATATGTAGGCAACAAAAGAAAGTAAATTTCTTATTTTCATTTATTATCATCCTTATGTGGATAAAAATACTTAAATACAAAAAACATGACTATCTTTTCCTGAATTTTAAGTGTATTTATTCTAATGACAAGACTGCAGAAGTATAGACACATTGTACGTCATCCAGATCCTCTAACGCGTCTATTAACTTTTGCATTTTTTGTGCATCTTCTCCACTTAGTACAACTTCATTATCTGCTCTCATCGTCACTTCACCATATTCAGCCTTAAATCCTTTTTTCTCAAGTGTACTCTTAATAGCAGAAAAATGATTGGGACTAGTCACAACTTCTATTGAACCATCCTCATTATTGAAAAGATCCTCTACCCCTAACTCCAAAGCAACCTCTATCAATGCTTCTTCATCTACTTCAGGGGAGAATATTAAATAACCTTGGTGATTAAATTGAAAAGCCACACATCCGTCAGTTCCTAAATTACCTCCATTTTTAGTAAAAGCATGGCGAACATCAGCAATTGTTCTTGTTTTATTATCAGTCAAGCAATCCACCATGATTGCCGCACCACCGATACCATAGCCCTCATAACGCAATTCAATATATTCCACACCTTCTAAATTACCACTACCCTTATCAATAGCTCGCTGAATATTATCTTTAGGCATATTGACTTCAATTGCTTTCTCAACTGCTAAGCGCAGTCTCGGGTTTGCAGCCATATCGGCGCCACTTTCTTTAGCTGCAATCATAATCTCTTTAATCACTTTGGTAAAAATTTTACCTTTCTTGGCATCTTGACGTTCTTTTTTATGTTTAATATTTGCCCATTTACTATGACCTGCCATAGATAAATCCTCTTTACTTTCTCATCATGAATGATAAATAACTTAATGTGCTTAATTATAACAACGAGTTAAGCACAAAAAAATTTAACTAACTAATTTTACTTTAATAATTTTTGGTTTTGCATCAAATTTAAGTTATTAGGTGCATAAATTTTTTGATAAAACTGAGTAAACTTCTCAGTCCAAAGTAACGTTTCTCTTACTTCTGCAAATTCAACCATTGTTTGTTGGTAATCTAATAAATCTTTTTTTAATGTTTTAGTTTCGTACTGATTCTTAAAAAATAATCCACTCATCGGTAATCTGGGTTTAATCTTCATATCAATATTCGGTTTACCTATACATAAACCGATAATTGGAAAAGTATATTCAGGCAATCCTAACCAATCAATAAGCTCCTTAGCTATCAATCGAATTGAACCCAAAAAACAAGTCCCATACCCTAAACTCTCAGCAGCTATAGCCGCATTTTGAGCACTAAGTCCTAAATCTATACTTGATATCAGTAAGTTCTCAATATTATCGTCAGGATCAAATTCTACATCATTTAACTCAGAGGCAAGAGACATCCTATAAAAATCTACAATAAATATAAAAAACCTAGAACAACTTGCAATTTGCTTTTGTTCTGGTAACACTGTGACTATTCTTTGTTTTAAATCACCCGTCACTTCTATTATTGAATAATGTTGCCCATTCATCCATGAGGGTGCTTGTTTAGCACATTCAATAATTATTTGTACATCACCATCCGAAATTTTAAAATTATTATCAAAATCTCGATAGGTACGATGTGATTTTAATAAACGAATTGTGTCATTCATACACTAACTTTCTTAAAAAAAAATCAAAAAATAAAAATGAAATTTTCATATAAAATCAATAAATTATTTTAAAATAGCCCCAAATATATAATGAATAGTTGAATGTTTAAAAAACTCAAATTATAATCAAAATCGGAGTAACTTGCTTATTTTTAAATTATAAATTAACTTTTAAAAGGATGAAATATGTTCCATGAATACAGAGATTTGATTTCAAAATTAAAGGTGCAAAACGCCCATTTTGCAAGATTATTTAAAGAACATAATGAACTCGACGACAAGATTTCTAACCTTGAAAAAGATCCTGTCACGAGTGGGTTGGATGAAATTGATGATCTAAAAAGGCAAAAATTACAGTTAAAAGACGAAATCTATGAAATGCTCATCAAAGAATCTGGAAAGAAGTTTTAATTTAGATATTCGGCTACTACTTTGACAATCTCTTGAGCAATCACTTCCTTTGGTTTATCTCTTATGTTAATAGTGCCTTTATTACCAATTAAATAGACCGTACTGACATCTTTACTTAAACTCTCGTCTACCCTGTTGGCAATAATTAGAGGGATTCCCTTGCGTTTCCTTTTTTCATCTGCGTATTCAAGCAAATGCTCACTTTCTGCCGCAAAACCAACACAAAAAGGTTCATCGTTTAAAGCTGCAACTGAAGCCAAAATGTCCGGATTCTCCTCCAGTTCTATCATTAAATTATGATCCGTTTGGCTATTTTTTTTAATTTTTTGAGAAGATGTATTTTTAGGACAATAATCAGCAACAGCAGCTACAGAAATAAAAACATCTTGATCATTCACATTCTCGTGTACTTTGTTATACATATCTCTTGCACCTTGAGTATAAATGGTTTTTTTTAACCCATAAGGTAGAGGGACAGATATCTCAGCATAAACTAAAATAACCTCTGCCCCTGCATTTCGACATGCTCTAGCTAATTCAATACCCATCTTCCCACTGGATATATTGGTTAAACAACGCACAGGATCAATCATCTCTTGTGTTCCACCAGCTGTAATTAAAACCTTTTTACCTTTAAGTAATGGTTGTATAAATTGGCCATTAATCATATCTACTATCACTTCAGGTTCCAACATTCTGCCTTCACCCACTTCTCCACACGCTTGAGAACCAAAATCAGGCCCCAATAGAATAATACCATCTTGTTTTAAGATATTAATATTTCTTAAGTTTGCAGGATTGTTCCACATCATAACATTCATTGCTGGTGCGACTAATAGCGGTATACTACGTGCTAATACCATTTCAGTTAAAAGGTTATCTGCGATGCCATTAGCTATTTTTGCAATAGTATTAGCAGTTGCTGGTGCGATCACAAACAAATCTGCATTACGTGTTAAGTCGATATGTGCCATCCCCCCTTTGAGTGCATAATCACCCTTTTCAACTAAAACCGGATTTCCTGATAACGCCTGAAATGTCTGTGCAGAAATAAACTCACTTGCCTCTCCACTTAAGACCACAGTAACTTCGTGACCTGCCTTCTTGAGTAATCGAATTAAATAGCAGCTTTTATACGTCGCAATGCCTCCGGTTACACCTAAAAGAATATGTTTCTTCATAGAGGTATTCATACCAATCCCAAAAATATTAAAGTATCAATTATTAAGATATTTTTCGATTTTTAAGTTATCTTTATATTGAGGCAAAATGCCCTCTTACATTGATATTCCTGTCTAATGCGGTAATTGTCTCATAATTAACCATACACACGTGCTTCAGAATATACTCTAATGGTTAAGAAAATAAAAGCCCAAATATCAAATATTATAAATTTTTTCAGTCATCAATTATTTTTTATAAACTCGGCAAAAATATTTTGATATACCATTAACTTTGAATATTTACAAAAAAATACTTGCATAATCCATGGAGTAATAAAATAACTGTTTTTGATTTCTGAGAAAATAAATTCAATAACGGTTTTTAACCTTTAATGAAAATTAAAGTTATTCTTTTATTGCAAATATGCATGCAAAAAATAATTATATTAACTGAATATGCCCTCTTCTATTGTTTTAACTTTATGAAAATGCTAAAGTTAATCTCAAATTAATGAATTCTTTGTAGTTAATAATGATGCTAAGATTATTTCTCACTTGGATATCTTACACTCTAGCACAGACCTCTTGTGCCAGTACTTTTGATGTTTCAAAATTAAACCCAGATTATTGGACTGCTCAAGCTTATTGTTTGGGTAGATATCAAATACAGGCACCCCAAAATGCCCAAGAAACAATGAGTGACCTATTTTTCAATGAAGATAGGATACACATATCTAAAGATGAAACCCTTGAATCTACGCTCGCTTCCATTCAGAACATTAAGAATGAAGGGGTGGATTATAATGAACTTTATGTTCTTGATAAAACTTTGATCCCTCATAAAGCACATTTCTATGTGACTAAATATGACTTTGATTGGAATATGGATACTGTAAGAGACTTTGGTAATCCCTACTTTACTACTTTATTTAATCAAGTGGATAGCCAATGGTTATATATTATTTACTCTTCATTAACAATAACAACACACAATGCACAAGAACCTAAAAATCTAGAGAAAATAGAACAAAAAAAAATACAAAAAGCTGAGAAATATTTCCAATCAACTTATCTTAATCCAATTGAACCAAGACATATCAATACTATCCCTAGTCAATCTGGTATTTGTCTCACTGGTGGATTTATCAAAGATAATGGAAAAAACAAATTAGTAGGTAACGATACCATAACCTTTAAAGATTTTGGTGATATGAACTTAGTGATATATATGGGCTATCCATATAGCCGTAAAAATTCCCCACTCTTAAAAAAAGATATTTTTGATTCTGCCTCTGAATTTATTAATACAATTACTTTTGATCATTATAAAATCATTCGAAAAGGTTTACGCAACATTAATGGGTTACCCGGCTCTGAAGTACTATTATCCTTGGGAAAAAATAATTATTATTTCCTTTGGGAAAGTGACAATCAAGAAATTCAAATTGAGCTAACAAAAAAAGAGAATAAAATTAACCTTTCGGAGAAACAAATACTACAAGCTTGGGATGTCATCCTCCCTACTTTTAAACGTCATCATTAAGAGACAGTCAAGAAATGGCTCATAAAAAAAAATTAGTAATACTAACAGGTGCTGGTATTAGTCAAGATAGCGGTATTAAAACGTTTAGAGATGAAGGTGGGTTATGGGAAGGCCACCCCATAGAGGAAGTCGCAACACCTCAAGCCTATAGGAAAAACCCCCAACTAGTACTAGATTTTTACAACGCCAGACGCCGACAATTACAAACAGTAGAACCTAATGCTGCACATTATGCATTGAAATCACTGGAAAAAAAATATACTGTTTTCATTATCACCCAAAATGTTGACAATCTACACGAAAGAGCAGGAAGCAGTAATATTTTACATCTACATGGAGAATTAAATAAAGTTAGAAGTACTATCAATGAAAATGAGGTACTAGAATGGTATGGTGATTTGACACTTGATGATAGAGATAGTCAAAACCACCCATTAAGACCACACATTGTCTGGTTCGGGGAGGCAGTACCCAATATCGAAAAGGCCATACAAATAACCTCCGAGGCTGACATACTAATAATTATTGGAACATCTTTACAAGTCTATCCTGCTGCTAATCTTCTACATTTCACACCTAAAGATACATCTATCTACCTCATTGATCCCAACCCTATAGCCCTAGATGGGGTCACCATCATAAAAGCACATGCTAGTAAAGGTGTACCCCTATTAGTACATCAATTACTATCCTAATAACATTTAAAATCAATTCATTATATAGTTAACAATATTAACTTATTAATTTAATTGGGAGAAACAGTTAATTTTTTTAATAGAATGAAACCAATATCTTATGTGAAAAACTACATAAAACCCAATTTATTAGTTTTATTGTATGTCACTTATTACCTTTTTCCAAAAGAGTGTGATAAAAAAATAAAGAATTCCATTCCATTTTTTCTATAGTTATTAAAAAAACAACACAGTAAATATCAATTATTTACTCAATAACAGCGATAGCTTCAACTTCCACTAATGCATCTTTAGGCAATCTCGATACTTCTAGTGTCACTCTTGCTGGATAAGGTTCTTGCAAAAATTGCTGCATAACTTCGTTAAACTCAGAAAAAAACACAAGATCATCAAGGTAGACATTTACTTTAACTAAATCATCAAGTGTTCCTCCCGATGCTTCAACGATCGCTTTTAAGTTCTTAAAAACTTGAATAGCCTGCTCTTTAAAATCATTGGCAACAATATTCCCAGATACAGGGTCAATTGGTATTTGACCTGAAAGATATACTGTCTTACCCACTTTAACTGCCTGTGAATAAGGACCAATTGCTGATGGTGCCTTTTCTGTTTGAATAATTTCTTTTCCCATAATTTTCTCTTATTTATCAATAATCCAATTCATACCACGATAGAAAATAAATCCAACGAACCGTAAAAATGCACTTATCCACTCACAGCAGCAGATCTCCGTTGAATAAAATTTTATCCTATCACAATGCAACAGCACAATAGCACACTAATAAAGACCGATGCCATTGGCAACCCACCAGTCTTTACCTAATAACCACGTCCGAATAATACCTGATTAATAGTTGTATAGCCAATTTTTCCCTATTCCAAAATTCCTCTTTAATTAATATATTGACCTCTTTAATAGCCCAGCCCTCTAGCATCAACCATATTTTCAAAGTATATCAGTTTATTTTTAAGCTAGCCATATCATCACTAGAAAATGAATATACAAGGTTCTACGCTTTAATCAACTTTCTTTTGCAAATGCACAAAAGAGAAGCTAGAACCAAAATTCTCGAGCCATTTATTTTCATAACCAACCTTATGATACAGATTCAAATTGCATTCATTATCATATCCTGTAAATACATTATAAACATTATTTGGCACTTGTTCTTCAACATATAAAAGCAATTTAGTTGCAATACCTTGACCTTGGAATTCTGGTTTAACCATTAATCTTAAAATATGACAATGATTTCCTTTAGTGACATATCTTACAGATCCAATAATTTCTTCACCTTTCTCCACGATTAAAAATTTTACTATTTTTTGTATCTGCTTAAGATATTCTAGTGTTTCTGTTAAAGGGGGAAGAATCCCACAATTATTATATAATTTCGCCTGAGATTGAAAACATATTTGTTGCAGTTGATAAATTTTTGAAAGTTCCTCAATATTAGCTTCCCTAATTTTAATATCCATTTTTACTTTCCTTAAAAACACACAAAAAAAGCCATCACTCAGATGGCTTTTTATAATAAAAATGTAATTTAGTCAATTAATGAAACTGTTCTTCCTCAGTAGAGCCTGCCAGTGCCTTAACATTTGACTCCCCACCTTGTATGACAGTGGTAACATCATCAAAGTAACCTGCACCCACTTCTTGTTGATGAGATACAAATGTATAACCACGATCACGTGCCGCGAATTCAGGCTCTTGAACTTTTTCAACATAGGCAGACATACCACGTTGTACATAATCAAGAGACAGATCAAACATGTTATACCACATGCTGTGAACCCCTGCCAATGTAATAAATTGATATTTATAACCCATAGCACCCAATTCTCTTTGAAACCTAGCGATGATAGCATCATCCAAGTTTTTCTTCCAGTTAAATGAAGGAGAACAGTTATACGCTAATAATTTATTAGGGAACTTATCATGAATTGCATCTGCAAATTTTTTCGCTTCTTCTAAATCAGGTTTTGCAGTTTCACACCAAATTAAATCTGCATATGGCGCATACGCTAAACCACGAGAAATTGCTTGATCAATACCAGCTTTCACTCGGAAGAAACCTTCCGATGTTCTCTCCCCAGTTAAGAAAGATTTATCATTTTCATCATAATCATGAGTTAGTAAATCAGCAGCATTGGCATCTGTACGCCCTAAAATAACTGTAGGCACACCTAAAATGTCAGCAGCAAAACGCGCAGCAATCAATTTTTGAACTGCTTCTTGAGTTGGCACTAATACCTTACCCCCCATATGCCCACACTTTTTCACAGAAGCTAACTGATCTTCAAAATGAACCCCCGCTGCACCAGCTCTAATCATACTTTTCATTAATTCAAATGCATTTAATACTCCACCAAAACCAGCCTCAGCGTCAGCTACAATCGGTACAAAATAATCAATATAGGCTCTATCCCCCTTTTGAATCCCCTTAGAATGTTGAATTTCATCTGCACGTATAAATGAGTTATTAATTCTCTCAACAACAGTAGGAACAGAATTAACTGGGTAGAGTGATTGATCAGGAAACATACTAAGATAGCTATTATTATCTGCAGCTACTTGCCAACCAGATAAATATATTGCCTTAATACCTGCTTTTACTTGTTGAATTGCCTGCCCTCCAGTTAAAGCTCCTAAACAGTTGATAAATGGCTCATTATTGACTAATTCCCACAACTTTTCTGCACCATTACGAGCTAAAGTATACTCAACTTGCAAAGACCCACGAAGACGTTCAACATCCTCCGCTGTATACCCTCTTTTGATACCTCTCCAACGAGGCTTATTCCATTCCTCTTCAATAGCAGCAACCCTTGTAGAATGTTTACCTGTTTCAATCTTAGACATATTCTCCACCTTTATTATTCATGGTTATAGACTAAAAAATTAATCTTGTTAACAACATTAAATCATTTTTTTTACTTGTTGCCTAGCCATCATAATTCTACTATTAAGCTTATTAATTGACTTTGAAATACGATGATGGGAGAATCAAATTATGCATCAATATTTTGAATAAATATATTCAAATTTAATAAAATATTTCTTAACTATTTAGGACAAACAAAATATTTCACTTCATATTATTTAATCAAAATAAACGTATTGCTAACAATCTACCTCTTAGATAATAGGTATTTTTCCTGTTAGTTCATATAAAATACCTTCTACTCAATCTGTATCAAGCAACTCTAAAGCCTTGGCATTAGCATCATTTGCCTTTTCATACTCTCCTTGTTGTACATACAACTTCGACAAAGTCATCCACCCAGCGGTTGTAGGACGATTTGTCACCCCCACCTCCAGATATCCTTGAGCCTTACCCCATAACTCATTTTGGTAAGCTAAATCACCGAGTAACAATAATAAATCAGAATTTTCTCTATCGTTCTCTAACCAGCCTTCTAAAACTCTTAAAACTTTATTTTGACTTTTTTCACTCAAATAGCTAAAACTGCTAGAAATAATCTTAAATAACTGAGACACTTTAGTATTTGGATATTCATCCAAGCTCCAGTCCACAGCACCTTGATAATCCTGTAAATGACAGTATTTTTGTCCGATACGCACAATAATAGCATTATTATTCTTTAACGAACCAGGTAAATTTCTCCAATACTTTTTTAATAATTCAGAGGAGTGAATCTGATCCAATTTAATTTCATAAGCTTTTAATTCATACTTCTGATATTCGTTATCTACAATGGCATTATTTCTCTTCAATTGCTCAAGTGATTTTAAGATAATATCAGCATCATTGATTTGCCTACCATATTCCAATTGCAACTGTGCCAATGCAGTTAATTTAGGATTGTGCCACTTAACATCATCACAATATTCATTGAACTTACTATAGTTCTGTTCCTTCAGAGCCCCTTCAGCACGTAATAAATCAAGTAATACAGTATTCGATAAATCTTTCTCTCCTAATTGATTTAAGTAAAAATCTCTTTTCTCAAAATCATAAATTTTATTAGCACTCTGAGCACCAAAAATAAGCGCTGACACTCTCATTACGTCTGTTTGTTTGTTTTTTAACAACCCATCCACTAATTTTAGGCTGCGATGATAACGACCTTCAAAAAAAGATATTGTAGTATTATTCATATCATCCAGTACATTGCTTCTTTTACGCTTTTGATGAGAAAGACTCATTTGACGAGGGATCTTCCAAATCAAAGAAATAAAGTAATATGAGATCACTCCAACCACCAAAGTAGCAATTAAAACATAAAGAACCCACTTCAAGCTGACATGGTAAACAACAGAACCATTATCAGAATCTAACAGTATGAATACACTACCATCTAAATAAGAAAAAAGATAAACTGCTCCTACTGCCAAAGCAAAGACAACGATAATCCAAAACAAGTATTTTAACATTGCTCATTACCCCCTTTATTCACTCTGTTAATTTCACAGGTTGTGGGGAAGTACCACTTCCATTTATTTTTTTATCAGAATCAACTAAATCACTAAAAGTTTTCTCTGTAGTTTCATCTTTTTTTATGTGTTTCTCTATGTTATTTGTCTTACTTTCAAGAGAATGCTCTGCGTCTGGAACAGATGCTTTCGTTTCATTCTTATCCTGTTTTCCACTTAAATTAGAATCAGCCCCCCCAAAAGTGTCAGGATACAATACAGTAGTTCTTTCAGATGGCATTACTATCTGATTACTTTGTAAAGATTTAAGAATAGAAATGGATCTATTCATTAAATCAGTGTTAGGAACAACAATATTTAGGTCAGATAACTCATCAATTGATGTGATAAAATTTTGTACTTCTACCGAATCAAGATCAAAATATTCCTTAATCGAACCCTTAATAGTATCTAAATATTGAGTATAGGCATCTTGTTGTCGTTGCAGTAATGCCAACCTAACATTCAAGAGCTGTAATTTAATATTTTCTCTAATAAAAAATGCTTGCTCTGGAGAAATTAACAGTGGATCAGAACTATTAAGATGCTTAACCTGTATTCCACTCTTAATGGTAGAAATAAAGTCACCCCATAGTCTCGCATAATATGAACCATTCACAGAACGCTCAATTTTTTCCGTACTTGTAGTATTTTTTAACATGGAATCCACAATTAATGACAAACTATCTACCTTTGAGGTTAACACATCTAATTTGATAAGTGCACCTGACATATCTACCACTTGGGCAGATTTTAAATGATCTATGTCTGCTGCTATACTTTTCTTCAAAGGAATAAGTTCAGGATAATCAAAAGATTTAAGCCTCTCCTCTATATAGCTCAAAGAGTCAACTGCTGCTTCTACATTTCCTGTATTAATTAATTGTAGTATTACAATACCCAGACCATACTCAGTTTCATTCAATAACCACTGATAACGACTTTTTAACAATTCACTATATGAATTATCCAAATTTAAAATGGCTTGTTGCTGGCCTTGTATTACCCTTGTTAGCTCAGTATAATCGTTATGTAACGCGGTAAGTTGTTCATTTTGAACATTATTTTGAACATTAATTACTTCTGGTATTTTTTCTTGGCTGCTGGCTAAATTATTCTTTTGTGCTACTGGTGCAGATCCTAACACTAGTTTTCTTTGTATGTCAGTATAATACTCATTTGTTGCCAAACCTATGACCCCCAACAAGCTGACAATCGACACAAATAAAGCTAAAAAAGCAATCCCCCTACCTGTTTTCAGGTGCTTTGGTTTGGAATTTAATTCTTTTTTAGAACTTCTATCCTGCATTTGATTTGAATCATTCATAAAACTATTGCTCCAAAGTATATTTTAGAATACAACCACAAAATTTCCTACTAATAATACCCTATGACAATGAGGGAAAGAATTATTCTATCATAGAATATACCTTTATTATGTAGATATCATAAGCTTATAGGGAACATTATATAATAGGACTAATGATTCTAAAAAATATATCATCCATCACAGTGCTTTTTTATTTTCTTGACTACCTGCTTTGACTCTGAAATCAAACTAAAAGACAAATTAGTATTGCGCTTAAATTCTCCCATCAAAAATGCACCCAATATTAAGAAATAAGGCTTCATTCTAACCAAAATATTCTGTCCATATAGAAAATGAATAACAAAAATATTACGATACATGTAATACCCCTTCCAAGAACACAAGGCTTCCTCTTGGTTAAACTCTAATTGCCTTATGATCTTTGCATCCCTTACCAAATAAATACTATACCCACATAAACGGATTCTTTCCGCATAATCAACATCATCTCCTGAAATAAAATATTCAGAATACGGAAACCCAACTTGGTCGACAATGCTTTGATGAAACACAACTCCCTCAAAAGAAAAGTTATCAATTAATAATAATTCAGGTAAATCTTCTCTATTTTTATACCTATCAGTAACTTGAGAACGTTTAGGTTGGATATAAAAAGGATTAGAAAGATTATACTCAAGTGCAGAGTACTCTGTTAATTGACCTTGTCTATTTTCTCTGGTAGCTACTAAAACCTTTTTATCAGAATATTTGAGTAAGCAACTAAGACAGTTTTTCACAGGAACAACATCATCATCCATCACCCAGATCCAGCTATGTCCATCATCATATGCTTGCTTAACACCCAGGTGAAATCCTCCTGCGCCGCCTAAATTAACTTCAGAACGAATATATCGAATGAGTCCAGGTGACTTACTGTGTACAACATCATAAGTATGATCATCACTTGCATTATCAATAACATAAATAGTCATCTGCCCAGTAAAATCCTGTTCTAATAATGCATCTAGTGTGCTACTTAATAGGTCAGCACGATTATAAGTCACCACTACAATACCAACAGATATCATTTTATTTATATCAACTCAAAAACTCTTGATGATGTGAAAAATCTTTTTGTATGCCATGTTTTACCCCTTTTAAACCAATCTCTAATTTCTCTCTACTAGGTTGTGTAAAAGTATAAAACCAAATAAGCTTCAATATAAATACCACCGCCGCTAGTTTCCCTTTGTATTGCAATAAATTAGCCGTATTGTTGCGACTCATGCAATATAGTTTCACTTTAGAAGGTGTGTCATTAAACCTAATCCTGCCAAAAAACATAGGAACCCCTATTTCTCTGTTCCTTGGATGATAAAAAATTGAACGAGTTACAGTAGTTAACTTCACTCCTTGCCTTTTCAAACGCCAAATATACTCCATATCATCACCCCAAATAAAATATGAAGGTTTAGGATAACCGTATAATTCAATAAGCTTCCGACACAGCAGTACTCCATTAAAAGGAATGATAACATCTTCAATCATGCCACCATCTAAACCAAATTGTTGTAAATCTTCAGTTGTATTAATGATTCTAGAACTATTTGCAAGACGAATCGGAAAACAAAGTTGATTGGGATTATTTTTATCTAAAACCAAGGAGCCAATACATAAATTATGTTTACAATAGACAAGTAATTGCTCTAAGCAGTCATCTGCTGGAAAACCATCATCATCCATCAATAAAATTTGCTCGAATCCGTTTTCAAAAGCAATCTTAATACCATGATAAAAACCACCTGCTCCACCCAGGTTACTGGGAAGTGTGACTAATCGGAACAATGAATTATCTAAATAACCATTTTCTCTCAGAAAATCCTCAGTTCCATCTGTACTTGCATTATCCACTATATACACAAGATCCAGTGGCGTTGTCTGTCTGCAAAGAGCCTCCAAACATTCTACCAACAATTCCCTACGATTGTAAGTGACAACAACCGCACAAACAGGAGACGTTTTAATCATTAAACTCCCATATCTACATAAAAAGATTTTAATTTTTCTTGTTTTTCCAAAGCCAGCTTCACTTGATCAGCTGTTTCTAAAGCTTCTTTAATAGTAACGTCCATATCCAAATAACGATAAGTCCCCAATCTTCCCACAAATGTTACACCACTTTCTTGGTTGGCTTGCTCTACATATTTTACTAACAATGCCTTATCTTTAACTAATCTAATTGGATAATAAGGTGTATCTTTAGGCTCACAGAAACGACTAAATTCTTTATAACATATAGTTTTTTCATGCTCTTCCCATGGTGCAAAATGCTTATGCTCTGATATCCTTGTGTAAGGAACACTTTCATCACCATAATTTATCACTGCATTACCTTGAAAATCACCTTCATCAATAAATGCTTCAAAATCTAATGTCCTATAACCTAAACGACCTAGATTGAAATTAAACCAAGCATCCAATGGCCCTGACCAAAAAATATGATCATACTCTTTTTTCATATTTTTCCCGAAAGGCTGATTAAGTTTTACTTCAATATTAGGATGATCTAAGATACCTGCGACAGTCTCAGTATAGCCCTCCTTGGGTATTCCTTGATATGTATGATTAAAATAATTGTCATCATAGTTAAACCGTAGAGGTAATCGTTTTAAAATACTGGCAGGCAATTCTGAAGGCTCTACACCCCATTGCTTTTTAGTATAGCCTCTAAAAAAAGTTTCATAAAGTTCTCTTCCTACAAATTTTAAGGCTTGCTCTTCAAATGTATGTGGCTCTTCAATTGATAAATCTGCCTTACTGTCTATTAATTCCCTAGCTTGCTTAGGAGAGCAAGTTGTATGAAAAAATTGATTAATAGTATGTAAATTAATTGGTAAAGAGTACACTTCACCTCGACAAATCGTTTTAACACGATTAATAAATGGCATCATTATCGTAAATTGATTAATATAATCCCAAACTCTTTGGTTATCAGTATGAAAGATATGTGGCCCATAAACATGAACCATAACACCAGTTTCCCTGTCTCTTTCTGAATAACAATTGCCAGCAATATGGTTATTTTTATCAATGACAGTTATCTGATGACCTAATAAAGCTAATTCTCTTGCTATAACTGCACATGAAAATCCTGCCCCCACCATTAAGAATTTCCCTATCATTATTTCTCCTGAATAATCCCTTTCTGATATTGTTCTTTCCAAAATTCATCACTAGTCAACTCCGGATAAGTTTCAATATAAATATTACTTAATTTTTTATGATTCAATATCAACTTTGACAATAAATATACAAATCGGAAAGAGCAACTAAAAAATTTCCTCTTATCATGTTCTAATATTAGACATTTATCCTCTTCATCCATGATCGACACCACTTTTTTATATCTGAATGAATTTGTCATTCTTGAACCAGATGATTTTTTTACCCAAGTAAATCCTTTGTGAAAAAAAATACTAGGTAACAAATGTCCATTCAAGGTAAGATACCGTATCAATGATGGTAGGGTTATCTGTTTACCATTATCCGATATATCCACTGTTGTCTGTATTTTAACTTTGGTCATAACACCTTCAGAATATACATTATCAGGAATCGGTACAGGATGTTCTGTGGTTATCATTTGGTTGATCTGCTTTCTTTTATCAACCATATTTACATTTTGCCGCCAGAAATCAGGTCCTTTTAATACATCCTCGATTGCAATATTAACTGCCTGCGCGGAATCATAATAATATGATACCGCATAGTATGCATAAATCAACACGGCACTTTTTAACATACTCCATACCACACTACCTTTAACAAAACCATGCAAAGGATGCATTAAATGATTACGCATATCCAAATACACAGATTGAGGTGTACTTTTGTTTCCAAAATCAGGTTGCCAAGAACAAATCCCATTCATTGTTTTAACTTGAAATTTATTAGCATAAGAAAAACTAATATCATCTCCTCTTACAAAATAAGGAAAAGAATTGTATTCTACACCATTTAGATCAAAAGCAAAAAACCACCAAGCGCCATAATCAATCCGTTTAGATCTTTCATTACACAATAAATCATACTCGTGTAACAAATTAAACCCCTTATCCACCGAATGGCAAGTACCATCAAAATAGGCTCCCGATTCGTATTGTCGGTACATTTCCTTTTCCATTAACATTGCGCCAGATATTGCAAATTTAACATTATCTGCTGACTCAAGTAATACTATAGTTCTTTTAATGGATTCAACATCACATGAGGCATCATCATCCATAAATAAACAATGTGTGAATCTTGGTGTTTCTTTTAAATAAATTAATCCCCGAGTAAATCCCCCAGCACCACCTAAATTGGTATTTTTAATAACTGTTACACCTTCAATTTCTGGTAAATTCTGACTGTTATCAACGATAATTAATTCAGCCTTATGCCCAAACTCTTGATCTGCTAACAATAATTCCTTTAACTGTTTTATGGCGGAAATAACATACTGCTGTCTATTATAGTGAGTAATAACAATACCTAATTTAATTGGCTTTAATGCTTCAGAATAAGTAATATATGAAAAAGAACGCAGGTAACTATTATTTAAGGCATAAATTTCAAAATACAACATTCCACTCTGAATATTTTTCCAAAATGGTAATTCAATATCAATTTCATCCCAACCACTATTCTGCAGTAACTGCTCATGTAAAACTTTAGTACTACTACCTATATGACTTAACTTAAATGTTATTCTTAATGCCCCTTTATATTCAATTCGTAGAAATAAAGTTTCAATATTAGTATTTTGTTTCCATTTACTTACACTTAAACTATTGAAATAAGTAGAAGTATTCACCATTCCACCAGCAAAAAATACCAACATTTTTTGATTAAAATCAACAGTAGTCCTAGAATCTAACCTAAAAAACATTTTAGGTTCAGAACACAAATGTATATTTGGGTAAATACCTTTTTGAATCGTTCTAGCCATACTTCGGTATCCTCCCCTCAAATATCGATTCTATCAAATTGTTTTTGCCAAAACTTCTCACTAGTTAACTCTGGGTACGTCGCAATATACTCCCGACGTAATTTTCTAGCATTTTTACATAACCGTACTACTGCAATAAAATGACTCCAAAGGCAACTAAAAAACATTTTTTTACTATGCTTCAACACTATTCCGTCTTCTGAACCTATATCAGTAAAGTAAATAACCTCTTTATGTAAAAAAACCTCCCTCAACCGGACACCATAATGTTTGTATTGCCATATTGGCTTAGAACTAAAAAAAACACTTGGGATCAAATGACCATTTAAAGATAGCATTCTAATTATTTTGGTTAAATTATTTTCATGTGGTTTTCCCCTAACCGCTCTTTTCTGTAAATCTAATGGTATTGCCCGTATTTTTTCTCTTTTTGTAATCGATGCTATTTCTTTTCTTTTCTCCAACATATCAATATTATCACGCCAAAAATCGGGTCCTTTTAAAATATCCTGTAATGCTATAGTACAAGCTTTCGCTGATTCATACTGATAAGAAAGGGCATTAAGTATAAACAAAATAAGTGAAGTTTTTAAAAACATTTTCTTACTTGTATTCAAGACCAATCCATGCAAAAAATGCATTATATGATTACGTTGATCCAAGTACAATTGAATAGGACCAGCTTTATATGCGAAATCTACTTGCCAGGAACAAATACCGTTGACAGTTAGTAAATCAAAGTCATTAGCCAATGAAAAACTAATATCATCCCCTCTGACAAAATAAGGAAAAGAAAGATATTTAACTTTACTTATGGGAAAAGCAAAAAACCACCAGGCACCATAATCAATACGTTCCTCTATTTCATTTAATAGAATATCCTCAGTCATAAGTAAGTTGAAATGAGATTTTACTGAACGACATAGGCCATTAAACACACCCCCACTTTCATGTTGCATATTCTGCTCACACTCTCGTAGCATGGCACCTAAAATTGCTAAATTTGTATTCTCTGTATAAGACAAATAAAATAAAGTCCTACGAATAGATTCAATTTCACACGAAGCATCATCATCCATAAACAAACAATGTGTAAATTGACTTTGGTGTTGATAATAAACTAACCCACGTGAAAAACCACCGGAACCTCCTAAATTAGGATTCTTTATTACCTCAATACCTTCAATTTCAGGTAAGTTTTGACTATTATCAATTACACAGATACTAATCTTAGACTTTAGTACATCGTTATTGAATAATCCATTCTTTAATCTTTCAATAGCAGGTAATAAAATCTGCTGTTGATTAAAATGTGTAATAACAATCCCTAGACGAACGTCATGCAATGCTGGTTGCTCCGTAACATATTCAAAAGAGCTAATTTGGCTAATATCTAAAGCTTGGACTTCAAAAAATAACATCCCCTCAGTTAACTCATTCCAAAAAGGAAGATTTATAATCACCTCTGATAGTTGCTCATTATTCAGAATATTTTCCTGTAAGACAAAATCACTACGCTGTATCGCTTTGACTTTCCAAGTTAATTTGATATGCCCAAAAAAAATAATACGGAACGATAATTGATGTATACCAGTATACTTTTTAAGTTTTCCAATACTAACACTATTAAAATAGGTATTAGTTAACAAAATACCACCTTGGAAAAGTGTAATATTCTGTTCTAATAAAGAAATATCTACTAAACAATTATGACGAAAATATAACCCCTTTTCGGTACAGAGTGTTAATTTGGGAAATGTTGAGGTTTGAACTACATTAGTCATAAGATATTTCCTTATAATCCACAATTTTTCCATGCTCTAAAAAAACATGTTTGTTACAAAGCCTATCCGCCAATAATTTATCATGTGTTGCCAATACTAAGATTCCAGCTTTGTCAATAAATTGCGTTAATCTTTTCTCAGCTTTATTTCTAAAATGATCATCCCCCACACTCATCCACTCATCCATTAACAAGATTTCTGGCTGTACGCAAGTCAAAATTGAAAAAGCCAAACGTAACACCATTCCACTCGAATAAGTACGCACAGGCATATAAATAAAATCACCTAATTCACTAAATTCAATAATATCTTCCACATACCTCTTCATCTCAAATGGCTTGAAATCTAAGAAAAGACCTCTCAATTTAATATTTTCTAAACCTGTGGCTTCTCCATCCATACCCAACATAGAATCCAGTAAGCTGGTAACTTTACCTTCTACTAAAACTTTACCTTCCACAGGATAATAAACCCCAGACATCACTCTTAATAAAGTAGTCTTACCCGATCCATTATGTCCTACCAAAGCGACCCTATCCCCCTCTTGTAGATTCAAATTAATATTTTTTAATGATTCCACTTCAGTAATCCTACTACTATTAGTAACAATTCTACCTCCGGTAGTAATATTTAAAACTTTTTGTTTAAACGAACGTTGTTTAGCATCATAAATAGGAAAGCGAACACTTACATTATCCAGTCTAATATTCATATCCCCCCCTATAACCAATAAGTAACTCTACGACGCGTTTTAGCCAACACAAAAAAGGCAATTAATAAACCAACCACTGCCAAAGTAATTCCTACGATCCAATTATAGCTAGTCGGCATAATACCCAACAAAGGCTGTCTGACTAAGTCTAATAAAATACCAAATGGATTCCAAGCGGCTAAAAATCTTCTATTTTCTGGCAGTTGCTCTAGACTCCAAATAATTGGAGTTACAAAAAACATTAGTTGCATCAAACTAGCTATGACAGGGGTCATATCTCTATATCTTGTACAAAAAATAGAAATAACCATACCCATTGCATAAAGGTTCACTAATAAAATGAAAAAGGCTGGGAAAAACCATAAAATATTCCAGTTCAACTGCATACCAGCGACAAAAATCACAATTGGATAAATCGCAATGTTGTGGCAAAAAATAATAAATTGTCGATAAAGTACCCTCAAAACAAAAACAGAAAGAGGCATTTTAACTTGTTTTAAATAATTCTGAGACTCTATAAACGCTGAGCAAAACTCATTCAATGAAATAGAAATCAGCATCCAAAAGATCATTCCTAACGTCAAATGAGGAATAAATTCTCCTAAGTTTAATTGAAATAAAGACCCATATAAAGGACCCATGGTACCAATAGTCACAAGCATACTTAAAGTTATCCAAATTGGGCCTAAGGTGGATCGCCTATAACGAGCTAACACATCATACCAGCCCAATGTTACCCACAGATAATAATTTATAAAAGAAGTTTTTATATCAAGATAAGCTTCTGTAAACTTGGAATCCACTAAATTCACTATGTATAATCCTAATTTATTGATGAAATTTTCTAGCATTATAGCTAAATTTTGTTATTTTCCCATACCTGCCTAAGCTGCTGGGAAGTCGAAAAATAAGATTTTAGTTGATCTTTATCCTTACTTTCTAACAAATTCTTTATCACTTCTAACTCACTAAAATAGTGTTCTAATAATAGTAATAAAAAATCTTGATTCTCAACACAAATCCCTGACCACATTTCTGAGTCACTACCCGCGATTCTGGTAAAATCCCTAAAACCTGTCCCCGCAAAATTTAGGTACTTTTCTTTAAAGACATCGTTGTTTAATTGATTCATAAAAGCATAAGCCAATATATGGGGAAAATGACTTGTCATTGCAAATATTTGATCATGTACTTCCGCTGGCATAATATATATTTGAGATTCTAGTAACTCCCATAGCCGTTTTATTGTCTGTATACTCTGTGCATTTTGAAGCTCATGAGGACATATAATAATTTTTTGTTGGTTAAACAAATAAGGAATTATATTATTAACACCACTTTTCTCACACCCAGCTACTGGGTGTGCTGCAACACAATATGAATAGTGATCAGGTAAATAGTACTGATACGCTTCTAATACACTTCTTTTGGTACTTGCCACATCTGTAATAATAGTGTTAGGTTTCAATTGAAACTGACCAATCAACTGTAATACCTCAAAAATCATACTAACTGGTGTGGCAATTATAACAATATCTACATCTAAAGATACCTGATTAATACTCGATAACGCAATATCTATAATTTTCTTTTGCTTAGCAATTCTCAAATTTTCACTTTGTGTATCAATGCCTATAATTTTATTAACAAGTTTCTTCTCTTTTAAATCATGGGCTATAGAACCTCCAATTAGACCTATTCCTATGATCGTTATAGTTTTAAATTGCATATTTTACTTTCAATCAGAAAAATGACTTAAGTATGCCAAAAAATGTTCTGATGATTCAGATTTTAAATAATCTTTTAAATTTTGGATCTTATTTAGATATTCAACTTCCTCTATCGATCCTTTCATTAATTGAAACCTCAAAAATAATAAATAAATATCCATCGCATCAGTTTCACAAGTGTTTCTAATTTTCTCAATACCACCTTGTTGGTATACTTGTAAAACCTGTGCACCATCCATCCCTAATTTGCCCGGAAATCCACATAACCTCGCCATATCATGCAACGGTGCACAAGCCCTATCCTGATAACCTGCCAAGATATTCATTAAATCACAGTATTTCATACAATGATGAGTAATACAATTATTCCATTTTAACTCAGAATTAAATTCATACCTATTCCAATAATCTCCAGCTATTACTCCATGAACCAATGCTCTATGTTGTAAAACAGGTAAATCAAAACCAACGCCATTCCAGCTAACCAACTGAACTTGATATTTTTTTAAAATATCAAAAAATGTTTGGATAATTACTTTTTCCGAATCCTGTAAGTTCCCAATTGATTTTACATCAATTTTATTATCCCGACAAAAGCAACATGATATAGCCACGACTTGGTGTAAATAAAGTGGTATACAATCATTCCCAGTTTCACTTCTTTGCTTCTGTTGTGCCCATTGAACAACATCATTATCTGATAGATCACGACCCAAATTATTTAAAATTCTTATACCAGACACATCAGGAATTGTTTCTATATCAAATACCAAAATATTAATTGGTTTATTGTCCGACAACATTAACTCCATTATATTATCTCACGTAAAAATTTCTCTATCGCATAAGCCATCTGCTCAGAGGCTTCCCAATGAATCATATGTCCAACACCTTCTAATACAACTTTTTGGGGAGCACCTAATAACTGGTATCTATACTCCAAACTATCTTTAATACTGTTTAAAACCAAGTTATGTGCTACAAAATCACCTTGTAGCCAAAGAATAGGGCATGTGATTTTCTTCCAAAATTTTTCATAACAATTTAAATTATAGGGAAAAGGTTGACTAATTTGATGCTTGATATCCGCACTCAATACCAATTCACCCGCCTGATTTTTTAATAAGGAATAACTTAAGTAAAATGCTTTTTCATAAGACAACATAGGATTAGCTTTGATCAATTTTTGAATATAATGCTCTCTATTTTTTACATCAGATGTACGTAAATTTTTAGAAAGCCCTCTTAAAAACTTTCTCATCCGTTGCACTGATTGTTCTTCAGGTTCATCAGACACACCAAATCCCTCAGCTAAAATCAAAGATCTCACCCTACCAGGCATGATACCTGTATATAAAGATGACAACATACCGCCTAAACTATGCCCTAAAATATGAATAGACTCTTGAGGACTAATCAAATCAACCAACTGAGATAAATCAGAAATCATCACTGCTCTATCATAATATCCTGATGACATATGTTCTGACAATCCCATCCCCCGCCAATCCATAGCATAAATATCCCACTGAGTACTTAAATTATCAACTATGAATTGAAAACTAGCAGAAGTATCCATCCACCCATGTAAAAGTAACAATTTAGGTCTATTCTTTCTTTCCCAATGTCTTACATGAATGATTAAGCCATTAAGTTTACACCAAATCGACTTGGACTTATATTTTTCTTGATATTCCATATTGATTGCAATCTTGAAGTCAACAATAAAGAAAAAACACAACCACTAGGCTGTGTCTCTCTATAATCTACACATAGAATAAAATACACTCACTTAATATCAAAATAATATTTATTCCTCATAATGATCAATACCGACTAACATCAAATCTGTCATTTCTTTCTATATTGATTAATTATTTTTGTAAATTCACCATAAGGAATGTAACCACCTATCCTCTTTCCATCGGGAAGAAAAATCACAGGTGTGCCATAAATTCCTACATCATCTCCAAGCTTTAAATTTTTTTGAATAGGATTGGAACACTCCGAGACTTTCGGGATTGCTTTATTATCCCTCATATAATCTACCCATACCTGGGATCTTTTATTTCCTTGACACCAAATTTGAGTAGATTTTTTCTTGGCATTAGGATGTAAACTATCAATGGGATACAAAAAATTATAGATAGTAATATTATCCACTTTTTTTAGATCTTGCTCTAATTTTTTACAAAAAGGACAATCAGGATCAGTAAAAACAGCTATTGCGACTTGCCCATTCCCTTGTACAACCTTCACTGCCTGATCCAAGGGTAACTTATTAAAATCAATCACTTCTAGCTGATTAAGTCTCTGATCTGTGTAGTTTTCCTTGGTATTAATATTAATTACATCACCAATCAAAACGTTATTCATTTTCTCATCTAAGTAAATGATTTTATTTCCATTAACTACAAATTCATATAATCCCAAAGTGTCCTTATACTTAGAAGATTTTATAGTCAGGCCATAACCTGCCAAAAATTTATTCATTTTATCCTTGGCTTGAGATAAATCCCTATCAATTGGAACAGTACACCCAATTGTTCCTAATAGTATCAACAAACCAACCAAACTTACTCTTGTAAAAGTGTTCGTTTTCTTCATTGATACAATCCTAATCTACCTGCCTTCTTAACATTGCAGGAACTTCAAAATTATCCATAACAGACTGTTTCTTAAAATCTTCAGCTGTTAATCTATTCGATCTCCCCGAATTTCTTCCTGAACGAATAATAGATCCCAAACCCATTATACCTTCAGTCCCAGTGGCCTCACTGTTGTTAATGATATTCAGATGACTACTTTGTCTAACCTCTGAGTTATCTTTCAAATCAGTAGCGATAATAGTAACACGAATAGTATCTTCATCCATGTTTTCATCTTCAACAGTGCCATATTTCCTTTCAGCTGAAGGATCAACATAATCATCAATAATAGACATTATTTCTCGATATTCTGACATTCTCAAAGAGCCAGGTGCTGTAGTAATATTAAGCAAAACACCTTTTGCACCCTTCAATGATATATTATCCAATAGAGGATTTGAAATCGCTTTTTCAGTAGCCAATCTTGCCCTATCGTCTCCAGATTCCTCAGCAGATCCCATCATCGCAATACCACGGATGCTCATAATATTTTTCACATCACTAAAATCAAGATTAATGAGCCCAGCACTACTTACTACTTCATGTATCCCCAATACTGCAGAAGTTAAAATACTATCTGCAGCCTTAAATGCTTCTCTCATAGAAACATCTTCACCTAACACATTCAAAAGATTATCATTTGGAATCACAATGAGAGAATCTACAAATTCTTTTAAAGCTTCGATACCCTCTTGTGCAATCTGATTACGCTTACCTTCATACTCAAAAGGTCTGGTCACTACTGCCACCGTTAAAATTCCCATTTCCTTAGCAATTCCAGCAATAACCGGTGATGCCCCCGTGCCTGTACCGCCCCCCATCCCAGTTGTGATAAACAGCATATGTGCACCTTTGATGACTTCTGCAATTAACTCTCTATTTTCTAAAGCTGCTTGCCTTCCAACCTCCGGATCTGCACCAGCACCTAGCCCTTTAGTAAGATTAGCACCGAGTCTAACCTGTGTACCTGCTAAATTATTTTTTAAGGACTGTGCATCTGTATTTGCACTAATAAACTCAACACCTCTTAATCCAGAATTAATCATATTATTGATAGCATTACAACCACCACCACCAACACCAATGACTTTCACAACTGCAGAATCTACTTTGTCCTCCGCTATGTTATATACTAATTCCATATCTATCTATCCTCTTTCTTAGTGCAAATTTATTTTACAAAACAACCCTAATTATAACCCATAGAACTGATACTGATAACCATTTAAAAATTATTTAAAAATAATTTTTAAATAAACTAACTATTTTTTTTATGAATGCCCCGTCATAACTATAAACTTGTGAATAGGCCTTTAAATCCGCCTCATAGGCATGCTGCAACAAACCAACTGCAGTGGCATAACGGGGATTTTTCAAACGCTCAGACATTCCTCCAATCTCTCGAGGCACCCCTATTCTTACTGGTAAATTAAACATATCCTCTGCCAATTCAAGCATTCCCTCTAATAAAGCAGTTCCACCTGTAATCACTATACCTGAAGTTAATAAGTCAGCAGGACAACTCGCACTTTCTAACTCATTAATCACAACTTCTAGAATATCTTCAACTCTTGGACCAATAATACTGGCTAGGTTCTTCCTAGAAATTTGCCTTGATTGACGATTACCTACGCTAGGTACCTCAATCATTTCATCTTCCATATTCAAGTCAGATACAGCAATTCCGTGGTGAATTTTAATATACTCTGCGGCTGCATGGGGTGTTCTTAACGCTTGAGCCAAATCTTTAGTAATCAAATCTCCTGCCACTGGAATAACTGCTGTATGACGGATAGCACCATTAATATATACAGCAATATCAGTAGTACCACCTCCTATATCAATACAACATACGCCTAATTCTTTCTCATCTTCTGTCAATACAGCCATTGAACTAGCCAACGGTTGTAAAATAATATCTTCGGTAATTAAATTACAACGATTAACACACTTTTCCAAATTTTGAATCGCAGTCACTGCCCCAGTAATAATATGTACACCGGTTTCAAGACGCATCCCACTCATACCCAAAGGTTCTTTAACACCTGCTTGATTATCAATGATAAACTCTCTCATAACAGTGTGCAATACTTGATGATCAGGTGGTATATTTACTGCTTTAGCCGCTTCTATTGCTCGATCAATATCTGCTTGATGAACTTCTCCATCCTTGATTTTAACCACCCCTGCAGAATTAACACTCCTAACATGATTGCCTGCAATTCCTATAATTACCCGATCAATATCTCTGTCTGCCATTAATTGAGCTTCTTCAACTGCTTGCCTTATGGATTGAGCAGTCGCATCAATATTAGTCACCATACCAGCTCGCAGACCTCTTGAAGGAGCTTGACCTATACCGATCACATCAATCACATCACCCTCTTGCACTTCACCCAATAAAGCAACTATCTTAGAGGTACCTATATCTAATGAACACAAGTATCTTCTATCTCTCATAATTTTCTTACCATCTGAATTTGATCCAAATACTCACTACTATTTATTATGATAATGATTCTCGCTATTTTATATTTTACTTGATAAAACCCCAGTAGTACATGATTTTAAATCAATTTAGTATTTAACTGAAAAACCATTGCTATATTCCATATGAATTTCCTGTATAGGGCGGTCATCACTTTCTAACAATTTATTCCAAACAACTAGTAATTGAGATAATTTCGACACTACGTTCTCTCGTCCTAAATAGATCTTTATACCATCATCAATATGCAGAATCCAAGTAGAACGAGTAGTATATTCTAATTTTTCAACATTTATATTGTATTTCTTTAACATCGGATAAATTTGGTAATATAAATCAAAAATAATTTTCTCAGTATTAATCGATCCCTCAAACCATACTAAAGAATTTTTTATATCTGCTTCTGCTATATCTGCTTCAAACAAATTGCCTTTATTATCTACTAAATATGACTTTTTTGTCTTATCATGTGTTTTCCATTTAGCTAATGGTTGCCTTTCTGAAATTACTATTTTAATAGTATCTGGCCAAGACCTACCTACTTCTACTTTATCAATCCAGCTTTTTTGTTCAAATTTCTCTTTTACACCATTTAAATTAATACTCAAGAAATTGAAACCACTACGATAAGGCGTCAACAATGTATTAATTTCCTCTGCTGTCACATGTTGCAAACTACCACTTTGTGTTATCACATTAAAATTACGAATAGGGAACCAATTAGAATAATTGTAAATCCAACACAAAAATGCAGTACTACCTCCTAACAGAACCAAAACTAACACAATCCTAATAGTGGTCTTAAGCAAGTTAGGTTTTTGGTATTTCCGTATATTTTTAGGTTGCATAACTTAAAATTCTTAAGCAAAGTTGTTCAAAATTCAAACCATATTCAAAAGCCGATTTTGGAACTAAACTATGAGTTGTCATTCCTGGAGCAGCATTAACTTCTAACAAATAAAATTTTCCATCTACACCTCTCATAAAATCTACTCTTCCCCAGTTACTACAACCTAAACTATTGAAAGCTTGTAGACAAATTTGTTTCGCATACCGCTCGTCCTCCTCCGACAAACCAGCAGGACAACTATACACAGTATCATTTCTTAGATATTTTGCTTCATAGTCATAAAACTCATTACTCGGCTCTATCTTCACCACAGGTAAGGCCTCTGATCCAATGATGGGACATGAAAACTCTCCTCCACTTAAAAAAGTTTCAGCAATAACTTCTGTATATTGTGTTGATAATTTTGTGTACACTTCCAATAATTCTGTTCTATCTTTAATCTTGTGCACACCAATACTACTACCTTCACGTGTAGGTTTCATAAATAAAGGGAAGCCCAGCTGCTCACAGGCTTCTAGTTTTGATTCATTATTTACCAAAACATAATCGGCAATAGGTAAATTTTCCTTTTCCCATAACAACTTGGTTAAATACTTATCATCACTCAATACACACGCTCTAGAGTCTGAACCAGTATAAGGAATAGCCATCATCTCTAGACAAGACTGTATTTCCCCATTTTCTCCAGAGCCACCATGTAATACGACGAAAGCAACATCAAAGCCTTGCTTTTTTAGTTCAAAAATATCTTGCTCAGAAGGATCAAATAGCTCTGCATTGATATTTTTATTGATCAGTGCTTGATACACTGCCTGTCCACTCATTAGAGAAATCTCTCTTTCCAAAGATTTCCCCCCATATAGGATAGCTACCTTATTAAAATTAAATTCCATTTCAACCCCTATTTTTTTGACTCAGTGCCACTAACTGAGATGCAATTTTATTAATACTCCCAGCTCCCATAGTTAAAATTAAATCATTATCTTGTGCTATATTAAATAGAGTCTCGGCTACCTTGCTAATATCTCCTTGATAAATAGGCTCCACATTAGATTGAACACGTAAACTTCTAGTTAAAGTTTTACTATCCGCAGCAACAATAGGTTTTTCCCCTGCCGCATACACATCTGTCAGTATAACTAAATCTGCCATTTGCAACACTTCAATAAAATCTTCAAATAAATCCCTTGTACGCGTGTACCGATGAGGTTGAAAAACTAATACTAATCTTTTCCCAGGATATGCTTGTTTAGCTGCCAATATGGTTGATCTAATCTCAATAGGGTGGTGTCCATAATCGTCTATAACCAATGCAGATCCTTTATTACCTACTAGATTAATTTCTCCATAAGATTGGAATCTTCTTCCAACGCCTTGAAACTTCATTAAACCCTCTTGAATGGCAGAAATTTCTGTCCCACATTCCAACGCCACACCAATAGCCCCTAATGCATTCAAAACACTGTGTTGTCCAGGAAAATTCAGGGTCACTGGAAATTGCAATAATTCTCCTACCCTCTTAACATTAACAATAAATTGCATTTGAATACCATTCGCTGTGATATCCGTTGCAAAGATATCTGCTTCTTTTGTCAAACCATAAGTGCTATAAGGTTTTTTAATCTCGGGTAAAATACAGTTAATATTTTCATTCTCTATACAGAGAAAAGCTTTACCATAAAACGGTAGGCGATGTACAAACTCAATGAAAGCTTGATGTAATTTTTCCATACTAAATTCATAAGTCTCCATATGGTCTTCATCAATATTCGTTACAATAGAAAATAAAGGCGTTAGATATAAAAAAGAAGCATCAGACTCATCTGCCTCTACAATAATAAATTCACCCTTACCTAATTTAGCATTAGTCGCAACTGAGTTTAATCTACCTCCAATCACATAGGTTGGATCAAAATTACCTACATCTAAAATTGATGCTAACATACTAGTTGTTGTTGTTTTTCCATGGGTTCCTGCAACTGCAATACCTCTTCTAAATCTCATCAACTCGGATAACATTAAAGCCCTAGGTATAACAGGGATATTGGAAGATAAGGCGCTAATTAATTCAGGATTATCTGGCTGAATAGCCGTTGAAGTAACCACTACTTCAACATCTTGCACATGTTCTAGTTTATGTCCTTGAAATACTTTAACACCAATCGCTTGAAGATGCTGAGTACTCGCACTGCTAACCATATCTGAACCAGAAATTTGATACCCTAAATTATGGAGTACTTCAGCAATACCACACATGCCTGTACCTCCAATACCAATAAAATGAATACGTTTTACTCTATTTTTCATACTTTATGATTATTAACTTAAAGAAACAATTCTATCAGCAATCTTCTGATCAGCATTAAAAATTGCTAATTTCCGTGCATTTTTAGCCCAGGCTAAACATTGTTCTCGTGTTAATCTCTGTATACTTTCTGCCATTTGCTCTATTGATAGGTTAGCTTGCTCAATACACTTCACTGCCTTTCCTTCAACTAAATATTTAGCATTATAAGTTTGATGATCATCAACTGCGAAAGGGAAAGGAATTAAATATCCACCCAATCCAGCAGCTGCTAACTCTGAGACTGTTAGTGCTCCTGAACGGCATACTACAAAGTCTGAATGACTATATTCATACGCCATATCATCGATAAATTCTATGACTTCAGCATCAACCGCTAATTCTTCGTACAAAGCTTTAACCATTCCTAAATTGTTTTTACCACATTGATGCTTTACTGAAGGTCTTTTATCCTTAGGAATTAAGGATAACATCAAAGGAATTTGTTCGTTAAAGACTCTTGCACCTAGTGACCCTCCAACAACCAACATATGTAAATGATTCTTGAACGATAAGAACCTCTCTTCAGGACTAGATATACTAACAATAGTTTCTCGTATCGGATTTCCAATCAATCCATCAGTATTGGAAAAAGTTTTTGGAAAAGCATAAAACACCTGATCTGCTATGTTGGCCAAGACCTTATTAGACAATCCAGCAATTGCATTTTGTTCATGAATTATCAGAGGAATACCTGACAATTTCGCTGCTATACCACCAGGAAAAGACACAAAACCACCAAAACCAACTGCCCCCTTTATTTGATTTCTTTGAATAATCTTTCTAACATTAGCAATTGACTTGGTTAAGGTAAAAGGCAATAACAATTTTCTTTTTAATCCATTTGCTCTAATACCTTTGATGGGAATAGTTTCTAACTTAATATTATATTTAGGAATAATATTTGTTTCCATTGAGCCATCACTACCCAACCATACGATTTCATGTCCCATTTTTTGTAATTTTTGAGCTACTGCTAATGCAGGAAATATATGACCTCCTGTTCCTCCTGCCATAATCAAATAATTACTCATATATCAAAACCTAATGTTTTTCTTCTATTTTCATAGTCTATCCTCATTAACACACTAATTGCTAAAACACCTACCAATAATGAAGAACCCCCATAGGATACAAAGGGTAATGTTAAACCCTTTGTAGGTAAAGTACCTGTATTAATACCAATATGTAACAAGGCTTGTATACCTATCCAAACCCCGATACCCTTCGCTACAAAAGAAGAGTAGAACAAATCTAGGTCACTTGCCTTTTTACCAATAGAAAATGCCCGTATCGTAATCCAAATATATGTAAAACATAAAATAATCAAAGCCACCACACCTAATTCTTCAACAATAAATGAAGCAATAAAATCAGTGTGTAACTCAGGCAAACCATATCGCGCCATTCCATTACCCAAACCAACTCCCCAAATACCACCATTGGCATTTGCCACAAAAGATTGTATTGTCTGAAAGCCTGCACCCAACGGGTCAGCTTCAGGGTGTAAAAATGTCATAATTCTTTCAATACGATAAGGAGCAATTAAAATTGCAAAAACCGCACCTATCAAACCGATGACTATGATAATTAAAAACCAGCTTAAACGTAACCCCGCCATAAATAACATAGACAGAGTGATGACAAAAACAATAACTGCAGAACCTAAATCCCCACTCACTAGTATTAGAGCAGCACCAAATGCTGGCACAATACCTACAAACCAAATTTTTTTGAATTCAGTTAAGACTTCAAATTTTCTATGAAGATAACTGGCCAAGTACAAAATAACTACAAATTTGAATAGCTCTGCTGGTTGAATATTAAAAATACCCAATATCCTGATCCAACGTTTGGCTCCATTAACTTCAGTTCCTACAAACAATACAAAAATCAATAGAAATAAGCTAACAAAAACTATTAGTGGTATCAATCTCTGTAATTTTCTCATTGAAATAGTTGCAAAGTTTACCAAGCCGAAAATTATAGAAATAAAGAAAAAAATACCTTGACGAATTATGTAATAATATTCACTATCTATTTTACGAATTCTTCCATCTACCGAAGCAGAATAAATCATCACTAATCCAAAAACAATGAGTAAAATTAGTACCCACATCAATATTTTGTCATAGCGCTCATTCAAAATCTTCCTATCTAACAATTTATTATGCCGATTCACTCTTTAACTCCTCGAACACTTTAACAAATACTTCCGAACGATGAGCATAATCTCTAAACATATCCATACTAGCACAAGCAGGACTTAACAGAATCCAACTATTTTTTGGTGCCACTCGATAAGCTTTTTGAACCGCTTCTTCTAAACTAGCACATAGTATTGGTTCAATACTGGAATGTTCGAAAACCCGCGCAATTTGCTTTGCATCCTGTCCTATCAAAAATAAACCTATAACTTTATCTTCTACAATTGTTCTTAAAGGTCTAAAGTCCTGTCCTTTACCTAACCCTCCAGCAATCAAAATCACATCTGTAGGCACCCCTTCCAAAGCTGCTATTGTTGCACCTACGTTAGTTCCTTTAGAATCATCAATGAAACTAATTGAATTAATTTCCCCAATTTTTTCAAATCGATGTGGTAACCCTTTAAAGTTAGGTAGACTAACCAACATTTCATCTAAACTCAATCCTATTGACTCACACAAAGCTAATGCAACCAATATATTACCTGCATTATGCAATCCCTGTAAGGATAAACTTTGCATAGAAATTAAATAATCACTACCCTTCATTAAAGCTTGATGCTTAGTATTTGGATTCAACCAATAATCACTACGTCCTTTTAATGAAAAATAAATGGTATTCATTTCAGTTCGTTGCATAGAACGACACAATGCATCGTCTAGATTTAAAACCTGTGTTTTAGCGCCATCAAAAATTTTATCTTTATGGTAAGCATAGTCTAATAAATCTTTATATCTATCTAAGTGATCCTCAGAAATATTTAAACAAGTTGTCGCATTTGCTGATAAATAAGAAATAGTTTCTAACTGAAAACTAGACAGTTCTAGAACCCACACATCAACCAATTTATTTTGTGAGTAAGCCGCATCCAAAATAGGTAGCCCTATATTCCCAGCTACTACTGTATTCATGCCAGCTTCACGACACAAATAACCTACTAGCTCTGTTACTGTACTTTTTCCATTTGAACCTGTAATGGCTATTAACTTTTCCTGTGGTTTTTTAATGTACTCCAACCATAGTTGAATATCCCCCGTGACTTCACCTCCTGATCGAATAAATTCCTGAATTTCTGGAAGATAAATAGAAAAGCCAGGACTCAACACTAAACAATCAAACGAATTGGAAAATAAAACCTCCTTGAGCTCTCCTGAATAGAAAAATACTTTAGGGAAATCTTGTGCTAAATCAGCCCTATCTTGATCTGAAATAGACCTAGCATAACCCGACAAAATCACCAGTTCTTTTGCTTGTAAAAATCTTAATACGGACTTACCCGTTTTTTGCAGTCCTAGTACAAGAATACGTTGATTATTTTTAAATTCCACAATTTTCTTATCCAACATCCAACTATCTAATTTTTAAAGAAGTCAACCCTATTAGAATTAACACAATCGTAATAATCCAAGAACGAATAACCACTTGGGTTTCCTCCCAACCTTTTTGTTCATAATGATGGTGAATAGGAGCCATTAAAAATACCCTCTTTCGTCTCATTTTATAAGAGCCAACCTGAAGCATTACCGATAATGTCTCAACCACAAACAATCCACCCATAATAAATAAAATAATTTCTTGCCTCACAATCACAGCAATAGTACCCAATACACCACCTAAAGCCAATGAACCAACATCACCCATAAAAACTTGTGCAGGATGGGCATTCCACCATAAGAATCCAAGACATGCACCACATATGGCCGCACAAAAAATAGTCACTTCCCCCACTTCAGGAATATATATTATTTGCAAATAATTTGAAAATTCTATATGTCCTGTGACATAAGTAAACACAGATAAACCTGCAGATAATAATACAACGGGAAGAGCAACCAAACCGTCCAAACCATCCGTTAAATTGACTGCATTCGAGGTGCCTACAATCACAAAATAAGTTAAAACACAAAAACCCAGTGCACCCAAAGGATATTGACAATTTTTAATAAAAGGTATGATCAATTCAGCATATTGCCCATAATCAGCAAAATTTAATAAATAGATACCTACAAATATAGCTATCATAGATTGGTAAATTATTTTGAATCTTGCAGAAACACCATTAGGATCTTGATAAACTACTTTTTTCCAATCATCATAGAATCCCAACCCACCAATGGATAATAAAACAAATAATAGTAACCAAATATAAATATTAGTCAAGTTTGCCCAAAGAAGTATTGTCAAGACAATGGATGCAATGATTAGAGACCCCCCCATTGTTGGGGTGCCAGCTTTAACAAGATGGGTTTGTGGCCCATCTTTCCTAATCGCTTGTCCTATTTTAAGTTCCGTTAATCTTCGAATAGTCCATGGACCAAAGAATAAACAAATAAATAAAGCGGTTAAAGCTGCCATTACAGCTCTGAAAGTAATATAATGAAACAGTCTGAACCAACTAACCCAATCACTTAATAAATCTGCTAACCATACAATCATATTTTATACCTACATATTTCTAATGCTTTGACTGATTTCTTCCATTCTCATAAAACGAGACCCTTTTACCAAAATAGAAGAATTCTCACATAATAATTTTTCCAATCTTACCAATAAATCATGTTTATTTTGATAGTGTTCAGCACAATGTCCAAATCCATCAACAGCAAATAGACTCATATTTCCTATTGCTAATAAATAGTCTACCCCTATTTGCTTAGCATACTGCCCTATTTCTTGGTGTATAACTTGAGCGTTAGCACCTAACTCTCCCATATCTCCCATGACAAAAATCTTTTGATTTGGCATATTGGCCAATACTGACAGCGCCACTTTCATTGAGTCAGGATTGGCATTATAAGAATCATCTATTAAATCAGAACCATTATTTAAACGAGAAATAAATAGTCGACCGGGTTTACTCTGATAGAGACTTAAACTATTAATAATATCAATTAGTTGAATATCTGGTATGCCAGTTACTAAAGCAAGTGCAGCTAATACATTACTAATATTATGTACACCTGGTAATGGAATATGAATTTTTTCTATCCCAATGGGTGTATGTACCGTACATTCAGAAAAAAAAGCTTCAGTTTTAATATTTGTAGTATAAATATCTCCCGATTCTAAACCAAATGTTCTAACCAAATGTCCTGCTGCTTGTTGTAATAAAAATTCAAATTGTGGACTGTCTTTAGGTAAAACAGCAGTACCTGCATCATCTAATTCTTGTAATACCTCAGATTTTGCCAAAGCAATACCTTCTAAATTTTTGAAGCCACAACCGATATGTGCCCGTAAGATATTATTAATTAAAACAATATTCGGTTTTACTATTTGGGTTAAATAAGATAATTCTCCAAAATGATTCATTCCCATCTCAATTACTGCAAATCGATGAGCTGCTGATAGTTTCAATAAAGTTAAAGGAACACCTAGATGATTATTTAAATTCCCCTGTGTCCATAAAACATTATCTTGACCATAAATTGATTTCAAAATAGTAGCTGTCAATTCTTTAACAGTCGTCTTGCCACTAGAACCAGTGATACCCAATACATAAGGGTTAATTTCTTGACGCCATTTGCTTGCTAATAATCCTAAAGATTTAACTGTATCATCTACTAAAATTATTTTATCGTTTTTCACAGTTGAATCAGAAGCAATAACAGCCAATACTCCTTTACTCAACACATCATCTATAAACTGATGTCCATCAAAATTTACTCCTTTTATGGCAAAAAAAACATCTCCTTGTTGTGCGATCCTACTATCTGTTACTATATTTCTGACCTCTACATCTGGAAATCTATTAAACTGATTAAATGTATTATAAATAAAAGATAGCTTCATTTTTTTTCTACTTCTAAATATTTTTGGGCAATTTCCAAATCATCAAAATAATGTCTAATACCTGAAATTTCTTGATAATTTTCGTGCCCCTTGCCTGCAATTAAGACAATATCTTCTGATTTGGCATTTTGAATAGCATAGGCAATGGCTTTTTCTCTATCCACCTCAATTAAGACTGAATTTTTTACAGGAAGAATATCTTGGATAATTTTCTCAGGATGTTCATTTCTAGGATTATCACTTGTCACAACACAATAGTCTGCATACTCTTGTGCTATATGTCCCATCAACGGCCTTTTACCTGAATCTCTATCACCACCACAACCAAATACGCACCATATTTTTCCACTTTTACTCCTTTTATTTCTAAATACAGCCAAAGATTGTAAAACATTTTGTAATGCATCTGGTGTATGCGCATAATCAACAATCACAACCGGACGATCAGGGTATCGAATCGATTGCATACGACCTTTAGCAGGTTTGATCTGATTTAAAACCCCTGCTACCTTGTCAGGCATATAACCCAAACCACATAAAATACCAAACGTTGCTGCTAAATTTTGAGCATTAAACGCACCTAATAAAGAATTATTAATAATCACCCTACCCCAAGGTGAACTTAAAGTGAGTATCATTCCCTCCAATGAGTAATTAGCTTTCTCAATATAAATAGTCGCCTCATCAGAAAATCCATAACTGCTTATCATTAAACCGGGATTGTTTTGTTTTAATTCAGCAACTAATTTCTGTCCGTACGAATCATCAATATTAATTACTGCATGTCTTAACTTATTCCAATAGAATAATCTTTTTTTCACTTCAAAATAATTTGTAAATGAGTGATGATAATCTAAATGATCTCTGGTCAAATTGGTGAAAACAACTGTATCGAATTCAATACCATTTACTCTGGCCTGATCAATACCATGACTAGACACTTCTATAGATAAGTAATTAGCCTTTTGTTGTACATAGCTCTTAATTAAATTTTGTACAGATACTGCATCAGGTGTCGTATGGGTTGATTTTTCTAATGTATGCCAAAACCCATTACCATTAGTACCTATGACTGCAGATTTTTCTCCTAACTTATCTAATGCTTGAGCTAGCCATTGAGTTATAGAAGTTTTTCCATTAGTACCCGTAACACCCAATACCTTTATATTACTACTTATATTATGCAGCAGATGAGAAGTAATAATACCCGCCAGTCTAGGTAAATTTTCAACTGCATACATTGGAACCCCATAATCAATTGCAATAAAGTCAGATGTTGCTTGATAAATAACAGCCACCGCCCCTCTGGCAACTGCTTGTGGGATAAATTTCCTACCATCTACATATTCGCCACAATAAGCAATAAATATATCACCATTTTTAATTTTCCTAGAGTCAGCGACAACAGAACCTTCAAAATAAATACTTTCCAAAGGTTTAATTTGATTCCAATCAACTGATTCCATAGTACTATACATAATACCAACTATATCCTAAATAGTTAATTGTTTGCGGCTTTATTTGCTACTAACTGCTTAGTCGGAACGACTCCAAGAATGCTTAATGAACTAGACATAATTTTTTTGAAAGCAGGTGCCGCCACCACCCCGCCATAATAGCCATTTTCTCTAGGATTATTGATACTAACAACAACAATTAAACGAGGATTATCCGCTGGTGCATAACCTGCAAACATTGCCACGTGACTATTAGGAGAATAACGCCCATTAACTAATTTTCTTGCTGTTCCCGATTTTCCCGCCACTTTAAAATCAGGAATAGCTGCCCGAACTCCTGTTCCACCGGGCTCTGTAACCGTAGTCATTATGTCTCTCATTTGAGCTGATGTTTTAGAATCAATAATTCTTTCTTCAATCGGCCGTTTCCCCTGTAATTTCAGAAAAGTAGGCGTTAATAGCTTTCCATCATTGGTAAAAATGGTATAGGCACGTGCTAATTGTAAGATACTCATCTGAACACCATAACCATAGGAAATTGTTGCCTTGTCCAAGGGATACCACTTTCTCCAATTTCTAAAAACACCTGCCGCCTCACCTGGAAATTCTGAATTAGGTTTTTTTCCAATACCAATTGAACTTAAATAGTTATAGACTTCTTCAGAATCAAGCATACTCATCAATTTACTAGAACCAACATTAGAAGACTTTGTAATAATCCCTGTAACGGTTAACTGAGGATACAGAACTGTATCTGTAATTTTATGATTACTTAATACATAAGGATAAGTATCGATAACAGTATTAGGATTAACTTTACCATCATCTAAAACCTTAGCGACAATAAAAGGCTTAAATAGAGATCCTGGTTCTACCAAGTCATTGACAGCATAATTTCTTCTGATGGTAGGATCATATTCAGTAAATCTGGCAGGATCAAAATCAGGGTAATTGACCATTGCTAAAACCTCACCATTCTTGGCATCTAGCACAACCGCACTTCCTGAAACTGCTTTATGATAAATGACAGTTTCTCTTAAAGTATCCATAGTTGCTGATTGTATATTCTTATCAATCGACAATACCAAATCTTTCCCATCAAGGACAGGTTTAGTTTTAGTAGATTGTACCGTATCTATATAGCGTCCATTGTTATCTTGAATCATAACACGTAAACCATTTTCGCCCTGTAAATACTTGTCAAATTGATACTCTAACCCTTCTAAGCCTATAATACGCTCATTTTTATTAGAATCTACATCCATTTTGGTCACACCAATCACTTGTCCAAATAAATTACCATCCGGATAACGCCTTTCCGCTACTGGTGTTATTTTGATACCAGGAATATTTAATTCCTTAATTTTATTGGCTACTTCTTTATCTACCTTACGTTTTAAATAACGATCTCCTTTAGATTTCCCTTCATATGTTCTATAATCAAACACTTGATAAATTTTAGCCTTCGGTTGATCTAATATCATCGCTAGTTGATCCAAATTCTTGTAGAACTCTTTCTCACTATTTTGCATATTCAGCAATAATTTAGGTTTATTTTGTAATTTCATTTTTTCTATATGAAATTTTGGCAACTGATATGGATCCACCAGAACATTGCGCATAGGCTCATTCATGGCAAGAATCACACCATTACGGTCAACAATTCTACCTCTTTCTGCTACCACAGGCACACTACGATAATAAATGTTATTACCATGAGCTTCCCATTTAGGTACCTCTACCATTTGAAAATAAGCCACTCGTACAAAAATAGCCAAAAAAGATAAAAACAAGATGTTCAAGACAAGATTAATCCTGTTATTTTCTGATATTCTACGTTTTTTCTTGTCTTGATTAGATCGAACTTGTTTATAGTTGTCTTGAATTAACATAATTAATATCCAGCTTTTAACACTCGTTTTGTATCATAATTTGGTAGTACCATACCGATTTTAGATGCTTTTTGTTTAATTCTTGTAATATTGGTTAATTGTGCTCTTTCCAACTGCATAATGCGGTATTCTTCTTCTAAATTATGTGCTAAATGCCTTTCATTCTCTGCTCGATCAAAATAACCCTTCGTTTGACTTCTCATAGACACCAATATCATCGCTGAAACGAAGACTACCACTAACAAAAAAAAATTTAAAAAGACACTTGTTTTAGTCATCGGAAACACCCCCTGCATGTACCGCCACTCTCATAATGGCCGAACGAGAACGATAATTATGGCTAACTTCCTCATTCGACGGTTTTATAGGCTTGCCTACAATTCTCAATGGCATTTCTTGCCTTCCATTGTCTTTAATCATGACCCACTTAGGATGATATTCAGGACTTGAATTTTTTTTTATAAATTGTTTAATAATTCTGTCCTCTAATGAATGGAAGGCAATCGACACCAGTCTTCCTCCGCTATCTAATACATTTAAAAGATCAGGTAATACTATTTTTATTTCTTCTAATTCTTGATTAATTTTTATGCGTATTGCCTGAAATGTTCTGGTTGCAGGATGTTGTCCCTTGTGTCTGACTTTGATCGTCCTACTAATCAAATCAGCCAGCTCTTTTGTTGTCTCTATCTCTTTATTCTCTCTATAAGAGACAATCTCTCGAGCTACTTTTCTATAAAATCTTTCCTCCCCATAAACTTTGATCACCTGTGCTAACTCTTGCTCACTGACTTGGTTTAACCACTCTTTTGCCGTAATGCCTTGAGAATTATCCATTCTCATATCAAGAGGCGCTTCAAATCTAAAACTAAATCCTCTCTCAGCCTGATCAAGTTGTGGTGTCGATAGCCCAAAATCAAACAAAATTCCATTAATTTTTTTTATATTCAAACGTTGTAACTCATAGACAAGATTTTTAAATCCACTATGAACCACTAACACTCTCTTATCATCCAAAGCTAATTGTTCTGCTATTTTTATTGCTTCCGGATCTTTATCAAAAACAACCAGAATACCTTCTTGACCTAAATGCTCCAGTATTTTTCTTGAATGACCACCCCTACCAAAAGTTGCATCCACATAAACACCATCGGTTTTTATGTCCAAAGCACTAACTGCTTCATTAAGTAAAACAGTGGTATGCTCCATAAATTAAATCCGTAGATCTGTCCGACTTAATTCTGCTTCCAAGGTTTCTGGATCCATATCCAAAATAGCTTTGGTTTCTTGATCCCAACGTGCCTTACCCCAAACTTCTAAACGATCGGCACGCCCGACCATAACCACCTCTTTTTCTTGGCTGAACTCAACCAAAGATCTTAACCTTGAGGGAATCAGAATCCTACCTGCTGCATCTGGTTCTAATTTTTCCATATTGCCCAAAACCAGTTGTTGGAATTGCTGTAAAATTCGGTTACCTGTTGTAGGCAAATTCATTAATTGGTCACGAACACCAACCCAATTAGGCTCAGGGTACAGCAATAAATGAGTTCTATCTTTCAAAGTGGTACACAATACAGCAGCTGGCATAAATTTTAATAAACTCTCTCTGAACTTGGCTGGAATAGCCAAACGACCTTTGTGATCTATCGAGAGTTCTTGTACACCATTAAACATATTTCCCCACTTCGTAGAAAAAACTCCATAATCTCCTACTTAACCCCACTTTCACCCACAATATAATAAAAAATTCATTAATGAGCAACCTTAAAATAAAAAAATATAAAAAAATGATTTCTAAAAATATTAAATTAGAATAAAGTTACAAGAATCAAATGATATAAAATTTATATTGATTGTCTTAGTTTTTCTCTTGAGAATCAAAAATAAAAGTCGCTTTTGTCAAGAAAAATATTTAGAATAGACCTCTTTAAAAATATAGGAATAACAAGCATGCACCAACTACCTCTTCCCTCACTAGAAGAAAAGAAAATTAGTGATGCATTAATCAAAGTTATTATTTCTGACATTAAACAGAAAAATGGTTTTTTACCATTTCACGAGTATATTAATTCAGTGTTGTATTTCCCTACACTGGGGTACTATTCAAATAATAAAGAAAAAATCGGTATTCATGGTGATTTTATAACCGCGCCTAACTTACACCCTATTTTTGCTAAAACTTTAGCCCAACAAATTGCTGATGTTTTAAAAAATACCCAAAAAAATATTTATGAATTTGGTGCAGGTACTGGCAATCTAGCGACTGACTTATTAAATTTTATCCCCACACACTTAGTAGAGAACTATTATATTATTGATATTTCAAAAAATTTATCCACTCAACAATCAAATAATATTCAAAGTAGAGCACCACAGCATTTCGGTAAAGTAAAACATTTATCTACTTTACCAGAGCAATTTAATGGTGTCATTATCGGTAATGAAGTGTTGGATGCTATCCCTTTTAATCTAATTGAAAAAAAAGATAATAATTTTTTTGAAATGGGCGTTTCCCTGGACGCAAATAATGAATTGACTTTAAGTTCTCGCCCTTTAACTCAAAAACTCCTACTCAATGAAGCACAAGAGTATTTAATCCATTGCCCCGAACCTTATCAAACTGAGTTACACCTACAACAAAAGGCTTTTATTAAAACTATATGTCAAAAAATTGGGACTGCAGCAGCTATTTTCATTGATTATGGTTTTGAAGCTACTCAATATTACCATCCACAAAGAAGTATGGGGACTATGATGGGGCATTATCAACATCACTCTATTTCTGATCCATTCTTTTATCCTGGGCTAATTGATCTCACCTGTCATATTAATTTTTCAACTATTGCAGATAGTATTGTCAATACCAAGACTGATTTGATCGGCTACACTTCTCAAAGTATTTTTTTGATGAATTTAGGTATTATTGATCATCTTAGTGAGTTAAGTGCTGATACAACTAATCCTAACTACTTAAAGGCTAGTCAAGCTTGCCAACTGTTAATTAACCCTCAAGAAATGGGAGAGTTTTTTAAGGTCATGGCTTTTGCCAAAAACGTAGATATCGAATGGCAAGGGTTCATTTCTGGCGATTGGACTCATAAACTATAAACTTTATGCTTAAACATTAGCATCCCCCCTGATGATGAACAATAATATACATCGGAATCAAAAATGAGTATTCTCCCATTATCCAATAGTTACGAAAATGTATCAGTTCAGTTTCCAAAGATTGAGTTAGCCTACTGCTACAAATTCCACCAACAACACATTAGATCTTAAACAATTAGCACCCATGCTCAATACTACTACACCACCACTCCAACCAAATATCTAGTACAGTCATCCTTCCCTACTAAACCTACCATATGTATTAGGAGTCTATCACTGAAGTAAATATTTACTTTAAACCTTTCTCTACTAACTTTTATTTTTTTAATAAATTAAAAAAATTTAGATTAATGAGAAAAAAAGCAAATGGAAATAAACAATTGTCACGACTACTACTTATATCAAAAGATAACTGACAATTGAACAGCTAATTTTTAAACCACACCATCATTATAGATAAAAGCTAATAATGGATTAAAGAGACAGATAAATACCCTCTACTCTACTCATATTTTTGTCCAAAATAAACAGTAACTCACTACTAAAAGAAACCAAAAACATAAGTAGCAAACCTAGAATAAAATATAAACAAAATTTACCATACCTAACTTCAAATATATAAACATACATTTTTAAATAATTAAAATGATACTAACTCAAATTTTAAAAAAATTATTGATAAAATATCTGAACACTATTATAATAAAAAGCTAATTTTTTCGTTGGCGAATTAGCTCAGTCGGTTAGAGCAGAGGAATCATAATCCTTGTGTCCGGGGTTCGAATCCCTGATTCGCCACCATTTTCAATCTTTACGTTTACAAATCAATTTTATTAACTTTCTAAAATACCCGTTTATCATTTGCAAGCTTATAAATTGGATTATTGATCAACCAATTATCTGAATAAAATTTTACTGATACAAGTATTTTCTCAGTAACAATATGTTCTCTCACTTAAAGAGCCGATCTTATCCTTTACAGACTAAATACATCTAACACATTATTTCAACTTATTAAATATAAAGTAATTCGTCAGATCTTCATGCCATAAAAACCAATCAAACAATAGAAAGGCTGGTTGCTTTAACAAATAAAATTTAAATAGATAACCAATATCTATACCTAATCTCTACTATTATCAAACTACAACCTTTTAACATAATAAAAAAAAAAATCAGATACTTAATATTACACCCTAAAAATATGTGCAACACATTTTTGCCCTTCTTAATGAATATTAACTCCTGAAATAAAAAATAATTAACCAGGCTACTTGGTAATGCTAAACAAATTGACTATGACCAATAAAGAGAGCTTAAGTTATCCAATTGAACTACAAAATAATATAAACAATATTGTCGTTGACTACTAATAGACAAAACACTATTCTTCTAAAATCGTTATAAAATATCCTATGGGATTAAATAGCTTTCTACAATCCACCTCTTTTAAGATATCTAATGCATTAAGATATCTCTCCTCACCATACTTTTTTGTATACTTATCAATTAGAAAAGGATTAAATAAATCTTCAAATGGTATCGTTGGGTTATTGCAAATCACCAGTTTAATTTTCTCTTTTAATTTATTACTATTTTTGACCCCAGACAGTACGGACAAAAAGCTACTCCGTTTCGACCAAACATCTCTACTATACACAGTTGCTCGGTCTATTTTCACAGAAGGTGTAGTAAATTTTGACACTATAGCATCTGATTTAAAGTTTAGATTTAACATAGATACTTCAGAATCAGACGAACGATGATGTATTAATTTAGGAATATTCGCATTACATTCAAGAGAAACTCCTTGCTTACAATCCAACATTGATAAAGATTGTTGATAGGCTTGTTCTTGTATTTTTCTTTTACTTCTTTCTATGAAATAATCATCAGAAGATCTTTTGAGAGAATAAAAGCGTATACGAACTAAAGATTCTTCTTGATGAGATAAAACATAATTATTAAAACTATTCGCTATTTCTGCATGATCCCATAGATAATTAAAAATATCTTCAGTAATGACTAAACCATATTCGTGTAATATTAACACCACTTCATCCGATAACATATTGTGTCCTTACTATTTTATCTATTAACAAAAACATATTTTTATTTAAATAAAATAAAAAATCATTTATACCTTAGGCATAAATTTAAAAAAATACACAGATATTAATCATAAATATCGTCAAATTTTCAAATGTATAAGATATTTTCTTGCTAATTTAAAGATAAAGTCTTATAACACAGCTCTATCCTATCAACAATAATTATGCTAGCATAAAATTTTTTGGTTCTTTAGTTTTGGTAGGATAAATTTAAAACTTAAACCAGAAATCTAAATAATCATAAACCAAATTTGATATGTAAGAAATTATGAGTCGAGCTATCATTGCGCTAGGTAGTAATATAGGGCATAGTATTAAAATATTGAATGAAGCACTGCAAAATATATCCCAGATAACTGGAACACAAATAATTCAGGTTTCATCTTTTTATGAAACAACTCCCGTTGGTTATACGCAACAACCTAACTTTGTTAATGCCGTATGTGAAATTAAAACCACTCTCAACCCTCATATGTTACTCAAAGAATTACAATTAATTGAACTTAAACATAAAAGGATTAGAAATATTAAAAATGGCCCAAGAACACTTGATTTGGATATCATTGATTTTGAACATCAAACTATTAATACTAAAGATTTAACTCTGCCACACCAAAGAGCTCATGAAAGAGCCTTCGTCATTATTCCTTTGGCTGAGATTCTACCAAACTATATTTTAAAAAAAAATTTAACCGCCTTTGAATTAAAGTGTCAACTCAATCAAGACGGTGTACAACTAATAAGTATTTAAGTATTATGTCATCAAAATTAAATACACAGATAATTGACTTATTGAGATCATTATGAATTATCGTTATATTGTAATAGAGGGATGTATTGGTTCTAAAAAAACAGAACTAGCTGATAAACTATCCTTCTTTTTTAATTGTCGTCTTATACGGGAAAATCCAGAAAAAAATCCTTTTCTCATGCCTTTTTTCTTAAATATTAAACACCATGCTCTTGCTGCTCAGTTACAGTCTTTATTAGACAGATCACGTATTTTAGAACAGATAAAAAATGAAGAATTGAAAAACGATGCTCTTATTATTTCTGATTTCTTAATTGAAAAAGATAAAATCTTTGCACCTGTTACACTAGAAAATAATGAACTAGATCTATACTGGAAGATTAGAAATCAACTCATGCCTAATATTATAAAACCTGATTTGATTATTCTGTTAGAGCCTTCTTTAGAGAAAATTTACGCCAACCTAGATGCAAGAAAAGTCAGCTCAAGTAGAGTATACCCTACTAATTTTATCAAAAAAATATTTGATGAATATCAAAGATTTTTCTACGTATATGATGAAGTTCCAGTTCTCATTGCCAATACAGATGAATTAGATTTTATTAATAACCAAGATCACTTTAACTTATTAATTAAAACCATGAATAATCTGCAAGGTAAAAAAAATTATATTAACTTAAATGAATAGCTATGATTACAATAAATATATTAAAACAAGCTAAATTAGATCAAAATAAAATAACCATGCTAACTTGCTATGACGCTAGTTTTTCTAGCCTATTAGATGCTTGTGGTGTAGAGATTTTATTGGTTGGTGATTCTCTAGGCATGGTCATGCAAGGCGGATCATCAACCTTGTCGGTTACCTTAGAAGATATGTGCTACCATACGCGTTGTGTTGCTAGAGGGAGGAATAATGCCCTAATTTTGTCGGACTTATCATTCGGTAGTTATGAATATAGCAAAGAAAAAGCATTTGTTTCCGCTTCTGAATTAATGAAGAATGGCGCTAATATGGTTAAGTTAGAAGGCGGGGAATATCAAGCTGAAACTATTCATTTTTTACAACAAAGAGGTATTCCAGTCTGTGCTCATATCGGATTAACACCACAGTCAGTCAATACTATAGGTGGCTATAAAGTTCAAGGAAAAGGAGATTCTGCAAAACAGTTACTTAAGGATGCTACAACACTTGATCAAGCGGGTGTGTCACTAATGGTAATGGAGTGTGTCCCTAAAGATTTAGCTAGAAAAATTACCGAGAAAGTCTCCTGCCCAACTATTGGGATTGGCGCTGGCGTGCACTGTGATGGACAAGTCTTAGTTTTGCAAGATATGTTAGGCATTTATTTAGGCAAAAAAGCAAAATTTGTTAAGGATTTCATGCAAGGGCAAAATAGCATAAAAGAGGCTATCAAAGCATACATAAATGCAGTTAAAAATTTGACTTATCCAGACGATGAGCATTCATTTTTATAACACTCCTTAAAAGAACCAACCAGTTAAGTTGGTTCTTTTTTAACTCCCCTTTTTATCGAGGTAACTTTCATAATCTCCCATATAGTATTCAAACCCACCTTGACCATCTAACTCTATTATTTGAGTCGCCAATGAACTGACAAATTGCCTGTCATGTGATACAAAAATTAATGTCCCTGGGTACCTCTCTAACGCCATATTCAAACTTTCAATACTTTCCATATCCATATGATTGGTCGCTTCATCCATCACCAAAACATTAGGCCTCTGTAGAAGTAATTTTCCATAGAGCATACGCCCCTTTTCTCCACCAGAAAGTACCTGTACTTTTTTATTAACCTCATTGCCACTAAATAAAAGACGACCCAAAGTACCGCGAATAACTTGCTCATCATCTCCCTCCTGCCCCCATTGACGCATCCATTCTGTCAAATTCATATCTACATCAAATTCACTCTCATGATCTTGCGGATAATAACCCAAAAGAACTTTTTCTGCCCACTTAACTACCCCTGAGTCTGCTTGAACTTTTTCTAAAGCTTCATCATAAACATTAACCAAAATCTTTAATAATGTTGATTTACCCGCACCATTAGGACCAATAATAGCCAAGCGTTCTCCGGCTTCTAGTTTTAAAGATAAATCTTTAAATAAAACTTTATCATAAGCTTTAGTCAAATTTTCAACTTCCAAGGCCAAACGATGTAATTTCAATTTTTCATCATAAGTGAATTTAATATAAGGGTTTTGACGACTGGAAGGTTTAACTTCTACCATATTCTGTTTAATTTTATCTGCTTGCTTTAGACGTGAGGTAGCTTGTCTAGCTTTTGATTTATTAGCAGAAAATCTAGCTACAAACTCTTGTAATTCCTGCAATCTCTCTTTTGCTTTCGTATTATCTCTCAACACTCGTTCTCGAGCCTGGGTAGACGCCAGCATATAATCATCATAATTCCCTGTATAAACCCTTATTTCCCCATAATCCACATCTGCAATATGGGTACATACCTCATTTAAAAAGTGTCTATCATGAGAAATGATAATCATAGTCGAATCGTATTCACTTAATATATTTTCTAACCAACGAATTGTATTAATATCCAAATTATTTGTTGGCTCATCTAAAAGTAGAATATCAGGTTTAGAGAATAAAGCTTGAGCCAAAAGTACCCTCAATTTCAAACCAGGTGGCACTTGTGACATTTTCACTCGATGTAGTTCTTTAGGGATACCAACACCTATTAATAATTCTTGTGCACGCGGCTCTGCTGTATAACCATCATACTCTGCAAACTTAACTTCCAAGTCAGCTGCTTTCATATAGTCATCTTCAGTTGCCTCTGAATCCATATATATGGCATCCCGCTCTGACATCACATTCCACATTTCCTCATGACCTTTTAATACAACATCTAACACTATCTCATCTTCATAAGAAAATTGATCTTGCCTTAACTTCCCTAATCTTAAATCATTTTCAATGATGACTTCACCAGACGTTGGCTCTAAATCACCTCCAAGAATTTTCATAAAAGTAGACTTACCTGAACCATTTGCACCTATTAAACCATAACGATTACCATCACCAAATTTGACAGACACATTTTCAAATAATGGTTTTTCCCCGAACTGTATTGTTACCTTATTTGTACTTATCAAAATAGACTCCACTGAACATATAAAATTATAAACGTATATAAAAAATATAGAGAGTGGCAAACCACTCTCCCAACATACACAACCTAACCATAAATATTAATTTTATTCTGGAACAAAAGCATGTAAGAATCTAATAAATCCTAAGAAAATAAATTGAAAAGCCATTACTGCATATAGCAGTTCCTGAGTTAATGGATGGCCAAACAATCCATAAATACTTAATACCATAACTGTTACAGATAAAACAATCACTAACCAGTTCACCCAAGTTAAATTAGTTTCTGAATCTTTTGGTACTTTAATGGCTACCCAAATTTGTAAAATAGAAGTATAAATAAACCAAAAAGTCAAAGTGTAGACTAAAACAGCTAAAGAAATAGAACCAGATGTAAAAGCAAATACAGTTCCAATAATAATCATTAAAACACCATCCACAATCCAGCTATTACGCGACACTATCAATAACGGTAAACGTGTTGCTGCTACAACTAATAACAGACCAGCAACTAACATCAAAACACCAATTACTCTCACAAGCACAGGCACAAACACTGGGTTGTAAAAAATGTACTCACCTGTGCAAACAAGTAATATAGCAACAACTAATGACAAAATTATACGTCTTGTACTTACTAGCATAACAATCCCCATCACCACAAAATACCCTATCCATGACAGCTTCATTATAGCTCACATTTTGCACATAATCTGGTCATGATTTGGATATATATTCAAGAAATAATACCAACAAGTTAAATTAATCTAAAGTAGCAAACAGTTTCTATACTTACAGACTTTAAGCTAAATAAATAATAATGCCTGTTCGTACAGATTTTTCAATATAACAGCACCAAAAATATTTTTTTAAGAATAGGTCTAAAAATATAATACATCTATATTTTAATCAAGAGATTTCTTTACAAAATCACTCAGTCAAACTAAAATTGATCGAGGTTGAACTTGACCAAATTGTACAAATTCTAGGAAAAAAATTATGTTAACTGGTAGTTTGGTAGCACTGGTGACCCCCATGCTTGAAAATACAGAAATTGATTATGAATCTTTTGCAAATTTAATTGAATGGCATATTAAGGAAGGTACAGATGCATTGGTAATAGCCGGTACCACTGGAGAATCTCCAACACTTAGTTTCGAAGAACATGCACAAGTTATCAAGTTTGCTGTTGATACTGCACAAAAGCGTATACCTATTGTAGCTGGTACTGGAGCCAATAATACTAAAGAAGCCATTCATTTAACTGAGAAAGCTAAGTTGGCTGGTGCTGATTACGCACTTTCTGTCGTCCCATATTACAATAAACCCTCTCAAGAAGGCATGTATCAACATTTTAAAACCATTGCTAACGCTGTTGATATTCCGATAATCTTATACAACGTCCCAGGTAGAACTGTAGCTGACTTACATAATACCACTGTACTAAGGTTAGCAGAATTAGATAATATTGTGGGTGTTAAAGATGCTACAGGTAATATCGAACGGGCTTGTGATCTAATTAAGAAAGCTCCGAGTGACTTCCTGCTTTACTCAGGTGATGATCCGACTGCTATGTGTTTTTTACTTAGTGGCGGACATGGTGTCATTACTGTCTGTGCCAATTTAGTTCCTAAATTATTTGCACAGATGTGCCGTGTTGCGATTGACAAAGATTTTGCCCTTGCTCGAGAACTAAATGAACAATTACAGGTCATCTATCCGTGCCTGTTTTGCGAACCTTCGCCTTCTGCTATTAAATGGGCTTTGTATCAAATGGGGAAATGTCATTACCAAGCACGTCTACCCATTATTGCACTCTCTGCAAATGGGCAGAAGATTGTGTCTGAAGCATTAAAACATTTTGATCTTTTTAAAAATTAATATCATTAAATGTAGGATTTTGTTCATGTCTTTGAAAAATTGCTCTGTGAAACCAATTGTTTTTTTGACCAGTATGACTTTATTATCAGCTTGTGGAAGCACAAACCGGAATCAGTTAGATTTTGAAACACCTGGTGTTAAAAGTGCTTCAGACAGATTGGTGATCCCCCCCGACATTACAGGTATTAGTGTTGAAGATAAATACCAACTACCTAATGGTGCCATCAGAGCATCCGAGTACAATAAAAAAAATCAATTATCAAAAAGTGGACAAGTACTACCAAGAGTAGAAGGGGTACATATTGAACGATCGGGGAATCAAAGATGGCTAGTCATTGAAAATAAAACACCAACTGAGCTATGGTCAACGTTGTATTCTTTCTGGCAAAACATGGGATTTGTTATCAGTAAAGAAGAAAAATCTACTGGTTTTATGGAGACACAATGGGCAGAGAATAGAGCTGATATTCCAAGCGATCCCATTCGTGATTTTTTAACCAACATCGGCTTAGGTTCAGTTTATTCTTCCTCTGTCAGAGATAAATTTATTATCAGAGTAGAAACTGATGGGATCGGTGGCAGTATTGTTACTTTTACCAACCAAAAACGTGAAGAGGTTTTCACTGGGCATGATAGAACGACTACTAAATGGGTGTCAAAACCAAGTGATACCAATTTGGAAGCTCAGTTTCTTGCCAGATATATGCTTTCATTGGGCTATGATAAAAATACAGTTGCTAAAGAGTTAGATAAAGTAAAAGAAAATTTACTTGCCTCTCTTAACCAAGACTCACTAACTCTAAAAGGGGATCACAATAGAAATAAATACAGATTAAAATTAGCGTTGGATCGTATTGGTTTAAATATTTTAGACTATAGCAATAATACCAATACAATTGTCGTATCCCCTGCTCCAGATCAAAGTATGGATAAACAGGAAAATGGGTTTTTAAATAAAATTTTTGGTAGAAATAAACAGAAAGCCAAAGTAGGTAAAACTAGTGAAAAAATTTACGTTACCATTACTCCTCAAGGAAATCAAGATTTGGTAAGGGTGTATGATAATCAAAAAAGGCCTCATGCAAAACAGGATGTAATTCTTAATCGTTTATATTTAGAATTACGATAAGAACGATGAATATATACTTAGTACCATACTCAACCCAATCAACTAAATGAGATGACTAAAAAAAAGAACTATTTGATTTGTCTGGTGATTTTTACTTTTTTGGTAATAATGTTTGTTTTATTAGCTATTTTGTCTTGGATACAATCCATTAAGTGGTTAGTCGGTGTCTGCTCTTTCATGACTCTTTTGTCAATTCTTGGTCAGCTAATTTCGCTTACTTATCTATATAAGAGAGGATAGAATATGCCTCTCTTACCTTCAACCATTGTATTAGCCACCCATAATCAAGGAAAAATTCAAGAATTTGAAAAGCTTTTTTCACCTTATCCAACTAAAATTATTCCCCAAAATTGTTTGGAAATTAAAGAAGCAACAGAAGATTATTATACTTTTATAGAAAATGCGTTACAAAAAGCTAGGCACGCTAGTCGGTTAAGTGGATTACCCACTATTGCTGATGACTCCGGCATCTGTTCTGTTGCATTGAATAATTTTCCAGGAATTTATTCTGCTCGTTTTGCTGATGCACAACACAAATCTGATCAAAAGAATAATCAGAAACTATCCCACCTTTTAAGTTCAGAACACGATAAAACAGTATACTATTATTGCTGTTTGATATTCATCACTCATGAACGAGATCCTGCTCCTATTGTAGCTGAGGGAAAATGGCTGGGAGAGTGGTCTCCTAAACCCATGGGGAATAATGGCTTTGGCTATGATCCTCATTTTTATTTGCCTGAAAAAAACATGACTGTGGCTCAATTAGAGATTGAAGAGAAAAATAAACACAGTCATCGTGCCAAAGCATTTCATGACCTAATTAAAAAGCTTAGTTCAATTTATGAAATATTTCCCAATTGAGGTTGAAAGAGTCAAATCCTCAAATAAACTTAATATCCCTACTCCTCCGCCATTAAGTTTATACATCCATTACCCTTGGTGTATTAAAAAATGTCCTTATTGTGATTTTAACTCACATACTATTACTCAATCGATTGAACATGATGAGAAAATATATTTAGAATCAATTATCTTAGATTTACAACAACAACTCCCCTTAATCTGGGGAAGAGCCGTTAATACGATTTTCATAGGAGGTGGTACCCCTAACTTAATTTCTCCTCAAGGTATGCATTATTTAATGAATCAGTTAAGAGCCTTGCTTCGACTACAACCTCATGCTGAAATCACAATGGAAGCCAATCCGGGTATATTATCTAAGGATCGTTTTGAGGCTTACTACGATGCTGGGATTAACCGAGTATCTATAGGGATACAAAGTTTAAACAATCATCATTTACATACCCTAGGAAGAATTCATAATCAAAGTGAAGCATTACATACTCTAGATGTAGCCAGAACTATTTTTAATAATATTAATGCTGATTTAATGTATGGTTTACCACAACAAACTATCAAAGAAGCACAATATGACATTGAAAAAATTATACAATCGGGTATCCCACATATTTCTGCCTACCAATTAACGATTGAACCCAATACCTGGTTCTATCATCAACCTCCTAAAATACCTAGTGAAGAAAAGCTTACTGATATTGAACAAATCATTCATACCACACTGGATAAATATCAATATAAGCGTTATGAAATCTCAGCTTTTTCTCAACCAAATTTTCAATGTCAACATAATTTAAACTACTGGTATTTTGGTGATTATTTGGGCATTGGAGCTGGGGCTCATGGCAAACTGACCTTTCACGATAAAATTATTCGTACTCAACATAAAAAGAATCCTAAAAGTTATATACGATCAATTAAAGAGCAAAATTTTATTTCTAACTTTCAGATAACTATACCCCAAGAAGATTTAGCCTCTGAATTTATGATGAATGCCTTAAGATTAATTGACGGCTTTGAACTCAAACTCTACACACAAAGAACTGGACTGAACCTGACGAGTATACAGCAACCCCTATTATCGGCTCAATCTAAAAATTTAATCACCATAAAAAATAACTCTCTTAAACCCACTTCCTTGGGGATTAATTTTTTAAATAATCTAATCGAACTTTTTTTTGATAATGAATGATCACAGTCCACAAGTACGACAGCAGTGATGTTTTAAATGTAATGGTAGATCTTTTTATAAAAAAATTTTTATTTTGATCTTGCCATTTATTTTTAAAAAGATTAGCATTATCGGTCAAAATTGATAACATTTTAATCAATTTCTATTTCTAAAACTATCTAGGAGAACTTACATATGAAAAAATTACAAAAAGGCTTTACCTTAATTGAAATGATGATCGTATTAGTCATTATCGGCATAATGGCAGCATTTGCACTTCCTAAATTCCAGGAATACATTGCTAAGGCACAGGTAGCAGAAGGAATTCAAATGGCTACCAATGCTAAGATAAGCATTACTGATAATTTACAAAATAGACGGTGTATAGATCCATATGTAGAAGCCAACAATACAGTTACTGGCCGTTACGCCCAATTAGTCATTTCAGAAGACGAAAGTAAAGATAAAAGTCCGGATGTTGCTACTAATACCAATGGTTGTGTTGTAACAATTACTTATGGTCGTGGTGTTGATTCTAGTGGTAAACCATCAGGTGTTAGTAGGTATATCAACAACCAAACCTTGGTTTTAAATATGCTGCACAACGGTAGCTATCAAATCGATGATACTACAACACTTCCTATGCAATATAGGCCAAAGTCTATAGCACCAGTTCCTGATAAAAATGATAATTCTGATAACAGTAATGCTCAAATTAAATAATAAAAAAAACAGCACAAATGTGCTGTTTTTTTTATTATTTCACTTTACTCTTTTAATACTTTGTTTGACACCAATCAAATAATAAACTTTTTAAACTTCGTAATCAAATCCCTTTATGTTACGTATAACAGTAGTATTTCTATAATGTCTAGCATATTTCATCAAGATAGTAATCATATTATTATTTAGATTTGTTTTTTTTGCGTTTGTGTTTATGACGAGATGATTTTTTTTTATTTTTATGATTTTGCTTATTCATTGACAATAGTTCTTCGTTTACATCTTTTTTTCTACCCCCGGAGACTAATACTAAGTCAATCCTACAAGTATCTAAATCTGCCTGTGCTACTTTAACGATGACATTATCTCCCATGGTAAAACGAATTTTTGTACGTTCCCCCACAATAGATAATTGTTCTGGAATATAGTTAAAATAATCTTGACCTAGATCTGAAATATGTATCATACCCTCAACATGAAACGCCTTTAATGTAACAAATACAGCAAAATTAGTCAGCCCATTAATTGTTCCTTCATAAATTTCACCTATCTTATCTCGCATGTAATACGTTTTAAGCCATTTTTCTACATCCCTAGACGCATCTTCAGCTCTTCTCTCTGTGTAGGAACAATGCACCCCTATTTCAACCCATGATTTAGGTTGATAGACCTCTTGTTTTAAGATACCTTTAATACTACGATGCACACATAAATCAGGGTAACGCCTAATAGGAGAAGTAAAGTGTGTATAAGCATCATACGCTAAGCCAAAATGACCTATATTATCTGGCTGGTAAACCGCCTGTTGCATAGATCTTAATAACATCGTCTGAATCAAATCTTTATCTTCTCTATTATCTAGTTGACTCATCAACATTGCATAATCAATGGGTTTAGGATCATCGTAATTATTCAAACTCAATCCCAACAAACTTAATTGTGCTTTCAATATTTGTAATTTTTCCTTTGTAGAACCTTCATGTACTCGGAATAAACTTTGACTCTTATTTTTTAAAATAAAGTCAGCTGCTGATACATTAGCAGCTAACATACATTCTTCAATAATTTTATGAGCATCATTCCTGACTTCAGGTATAATTTGCTTAATTTTATTATTTTCATCAAAAATCATCTGAGTCTGTGAGCTATCAAAATCAATAGCTCCGCGTTGAATTCTCTGCTTCTCTAACACATGATAGACTTCATACAAAGTCTCCAACTCTACTTTAAAAGGATAATTACCACCTGAAGATAAATGATACCAAACTTCGGTATAGGTTAGTCTCGCATGAGACCTCATGATTGCTGGATAAAATTCATAACCACAAATCACACCAGAAGAACTAATTTTCATATCACAGACCATACATAGCCTATCTTGATTGGGCACTAATGAACATATGCCATTAGAAAGTGCTTCGGGAAGCATTGGAATTACTCTACGTGGGAAATAAACACTCGTACCTCTTTTGTAAGCATCTTGATCCATTGCTGTATTCGGTCTTACGTAATGACTCACATCTGCAATTGCTACTACTAGACGATAACCTTGATGGTTTTTTTCTGCATAAACAGCATCATCAAAATCTCGTGCTGATTCACCATCAATGGTAACTAATGGAAAAGAGCGGATATCTCTTCTATTCTCAACTTGTTCTTTTATAACAAAAGAAGGTATACTAGCCACCTCGGTTAATGTCTTATCGGAAAAAGTATGGGGTAAATCATACTTTCTCACTGCAATTTCAATTTCCATTCCAGGTTCATCATAACCACCCAAAATTTCTTTAACATGACCTGTCGCTAAAATGACACCATTGGGATAGCTGTCAATCTCAATAACCGCTACCTCACCAGACATAATTGCTGATACATTTTCATTGGGTAATAAAATTTTGTGTGTAATACGCTTGTCTTCTGGCACTGCAATAAACATACCTCCCTCAACATAAAGTCTAACAACTAGTTCTTTAGTTTTTCTTTCTAAAATTTCTACTACTGTAGCTTCTATTCTGCCTCGTTTATCATAGAAAGTTGCTCGCACAGTAACAACATCACCATGCATTAAGGAACGCATTTGCTTCTCACTTAGGAAAAAATCAGGTTTACCGATATCATCCATTGGTATTGCAAATCCATAACCATCTTTATGTCCCTGTACACGACATTTAACTAGTTGAGTCTTATCTGTCACACAAATTATATTATGATGATTAATATACAATTGCCCGTCTCTAACCATCGCTTTCATTCGATGGCGAAATGCAGTATCTTCTGTAGGCATAATATCTAGTAATGCTACTAAATCATCATAACAGACAGGTGCTTGCTGATTATTTAATACTTGTAAAATCCATTCTCTACTTGGGATAGGATTTCTATACTTCTTTCTTTCTCTTGATAAATTAGGATCACTTAATCTTATCGATTGTTTTTTGGATACAGACATAATTCGCCTTTATTGAATGAATAGAAACTTTCATTATTTAAAATAATTTCTAAACTCATACAAAATAGTTAAAAACTCTTTTCATTATACATAAAAAAATATAAATAAATTTATTAAACAACTCGTAAATAATTTTATGTAGTTTACAACATAGTACAAGGTCATTACGGCGAATGGATAGAATCAATACAGTATTTTTCATAATCTAATATTGTACAGGTTGACGTTCATACCAGAAACAGTATAATAAATTTTGTTACAACAATCAAAATATAGTAATTCTATGTCTCAAACAGGTCGTGGTGGCAAAAGAACTGGTGCCGGTCGGAAAAAAGGAACTGGCATATTTAAAGAACCAACAGTGGTGAAGAGAGTTCCTCTTTCAGCGATTCCAGTTATTGATGATTTCCTTGATCAGTTAAAAAATCTTGTTCCCTCTGAACGTCTTCCTAAAAATTCATTCTTATTAAATAACTTCTCTCATAAAATACCTATTGTCTCAAGCCCAGTAAGATCCAGATCTACTGAGCCTAATATTGGAGTCATTGACCTTAATGAATATTTATCTGGTAATGATAGAGATATTATTGGAGTTCATGCAGAAGATAATTCCATGGTAGATGCCGGAATTAATGCAGGAGATTTACTTATTCTCAAAACCAAAGTGTATCCTAAAGAAAAAGATATTATTGTTATCCAATTAAATGATAGCTTTACTGTTAAAAGACTCCATTTTGATAATGGTCATATTGTATTAATGAGTGAAAATACTTTAGAAAAGTACCCTATCATCCAACTTAAGCAAGATGATAAGATGAAAATTATAGGTATTGTCATTTCTATTATTAAAAAATTATCATAAAAAAAATCCTACCTTTCATTTTATTTGTGATACCTCACGATAAGCTATTCAAAAAATCAAGAGACAACATCACACAACAGTCAATCATTCGTAAGTCTTATGTGAAGTTCACTGTATCACTTTCTTATGATTTGTTCTGAACAGATGATTGGAATATTTCTGTGAAAAGAAAATATCTTTTAGAGCATATAATTTACAAAATAGACAGAATAATACAATTAATAGCCGTTCACCCAATTATTCATTTCAGAGAACTCAAGTAAAGATAAAGGCTGCTTATTAAAACGAATACCAATGATTGTGTGGTAACAATTATTTATAGTCACAGTGTTGATGCTAGTGGTAACTCATTAGGGGGTTAGTAAATATATCAATAACCAAACCTTGGTATTGAATATGTTGTACAACGGTAGCTATGATGGGACTACAACGCCACCTATTCAATAGGCCAAAATCTGTAAAAAATACATAACTAACAGTATATGAACCTATGTGGTAGATAGCTCTAGATATAAAATCATCGATGAAACATAAGAAATATAATTTTGCGACACCAATAATTTGACAAACTATCGATTCAACATTGTATTTAGCTCTGGGTATTAAGTATTTATAGTGAACTATTCCTTCTAGGATAAAACTGTTGATTGAGTGTTTCACTTAACTGGTTAATATAAAAAAATATCAGCTCAAAACTATCATAAGTTGCCATAGTGAAAAAATACTGACTAACCCATTATCCCCCCCTCTTTCCAAACACTATTTTTAGAGAATATTCAGAAAAAACTTGAGAAAATGCATGTAAAAAACAAAAGGTAATTTGGATAATATATTTCCAAGTTCAATTTGGCACTATTTCCACCCGAGAGAATCTATTATTTTTTTTGAAATAATTTAGAAGTTTGAATAATATAATATTCTGTAGATGTAAAAAAATAATTTGCACGTATTAAAATCACTATCGTCTATCCAAAAAAATCGTGATTGATACTGTAATATTTTTATTTAATCATAATAATGAGTTAGATACTTATTTTTTACTTAAAACAGAGAAATGTTGATTTTTTTATTTTTAATATATCCGGCTACAGTTGTCAAAATTATTACACAAATTTGAGGAAACACAATATAGTTAGCTATACTGCATTAGATTAGATTATTAAAATGTCAAGAATAATCTTTATCTACATAATCAAAACAGTCATAACTTTTCTTTTTACCAGCGTTACTTGGTTTCTCTAGTTTATTTATATTTTTTAGAAAATTTTATTGACCAGACCAATGATGTAATTACCAGCCTCGATGACCCCATCCTTAGGGTAGCGAGACTGTCAAAGTACTATAAATATCTGGGAAGAATAGTTATCAACACCAACTATTGAGTGATAATACTCAACATTAGTGCCAGCTTCTTCTAATGTAAAATGGTACAGGATCATCATCATCTTGTTTATTATCATTATTTGATGGTGGTGCTATGATATCAGGAGGTCCTTCATCATAGCTATCTTCAGTAGCATGGTGCCTAAAATATGAATCTAATTCTTCTTTGCTACTCCTGAAAAAATCAATCCCCTCTTTTTTAGATAAAAGTTTTTTTATGCAGTCTTCAAGATTCTGTGAATTATTCTGTGAATTTTTACATTGTTTCTTCAAGTTTAAATATTCTTCTTCAAATAGTCTATGTGAATTCATTAGTTGTATGTCATGTAGAGTTAGTATTGATGACTGTTCTTCAGAAAAAATTTTTTGAACGCAGTCTGGAAGATTCTGTGAATTTTTGCATCGTTGCTTAATTTTCAAATATTCTTCTGTAAGAAATCCATATGAATCGATTAGTTCAATATCTTCTTCAGTCATTCTGGATAACGAATCTTCTTCGGACTCTTCTTCGAAATCTAATGTCATTCCTTGACTATTATCACTTACATCTGGTGCTAATGATTCTTCTTCAGGCCTCACTTCAACAGATTCTGATGACACTACTGGCGTAGTCTCACTGACAGCTGGTGTTGATGCCTCTTCTGCAGGTGTCACTTCAGCTGATTCTGATACCTCTACTGGCGTATTTTCACTTACCGCCGGTTTTGATGCTTCTTCTGTAGGCGTCACTTCAGCAGATTCTGATGCCACTGCTGGTATAGTCTCACTGACAGCTGGTGTTGATACCTCTTCTGTAGGGTTCGCTTCAGCAGACTCTGATACCACTACTGGTGTAGTTTCACTGACAGCTGGTTTTGATACCTCTTCTGTAGGGTTCGCTTCAGCAGACTCTGATACCACTACTGGCGTACTATCACTTATAACTGGTATCGATAACTCTTCTGCAAGTTTCACTTCATCAGATCTTGGTGTCACTGCTAGCGAAGTTTCACTTACGTCTGGTGCTAATGACTCTTCTACAGGTTTCACTTCAGCTGATTCTGATCTCACTGCTGGAGCAGTTTCACTGACAGCCGGTGTTGATACCGCTTCTGTAGGTGTCACTTCAGCAGACTCTGATACCGCTACTGGTGTAGTTTCACTGACAGTTGGTGTTGATACCGCTTCTGTAGGTGTCACTTCATCGGACTCTAATAATACTTGCTTATTATTACCCAATATTTGTGCTATAGATTTTGGCCTATATTGAATAGGTAGCGTTGTCGCCCCATCAATTTCATAGCTACCGTTGTACAACATATTCAATACCAAGGTTTGGTTATTGATATATTTACTCACCCCTGATGAGTTACCACTAGCATCAACACCACGACCATAAGTAATTGTCACCACACAACCATTGGTATTGGTTTCAATAGAGGAGCCTTTATCCTTACTTGGGTCATCTGAAATGACTAACTGAGCATAACGTCCAGTAATCGTATTATTGACCTGTGCATAGGGATCCGTACAACGTCCATTTTGCAAATTATCTGTAATCGTTATCTTAGTATTGGTAGCCATTTGAATGCCTTCTGCTACCTGCGTTTTAGCAATATATTCATAAAATCTAGGAAGTGTGAACGCTGCCACTATCCCGATAATGACCAATACGACCATTACCTCAATTAAGGTAAAGCCTTTCTGTGATTCTTTCATACGTCAATCCTTATTCAAAAAACAAAGAAATTGATTAAAAGCTGCTAATAAACTTATCCCAAAATTGGATCGACAGTAACCCCCCCTAGATTCATGTTTTCCATATCAAAATAAGATTTCTCATCGATAACTTTATACATATAGGCTCATCTACTACATCGGTATCATGATGGTAGGTTTAAGACATGACGTTATCCACTTTTACTATCATTACTCGAAGTTTTCGTTTGCTTACTCTTAGCTTTATCAGACTCTTTAACTCTAGGATCCAAGGTGAATTGTTTATTCTTCCACTCCTCTAAACCTGGGAAGTCAAGCAGTTCTATTTGACTATATGACATAGGGTTAATAAAAGTACCATTATATTTATATTTTTTAGGAGGCTTATCTTTTTTAGAAGGCTTGATTTGCTCAGACTCTGACCCTGCTGCTTGAATAGTCTCACTTACAGCTGATGTTGATACTTCTTCTACAGGTTTCACTTCCTTGAACTCTGGTTCTGCCACTTCATTAGTATCAATGACAGCTGATGTTAGTGATTCTTCTGCAGGTTTCACTTCCTCGAACTCTGGTTCTGCCACTTCATTAGTATCAATGACAGCTGATGCTAGTGATTCTTCTGCAGGTTTCACTTCCTTGAACTCTGGTTGTGCCACTTCATTAGTATCAATGACAGCTGATGCTAGTGATTCTTCTGCAGGTTTCACTTCCTCGAACTCTGGTTCTGCCACTTCATTAGTCTCAATGACAGCCGGTATTGCTACCTCTTCTGGAGGTTTTTTCATTTCAGAAGATGCTAATACCGCTACTGGGGCAGTCTCACTGACAGCTGGTGTTGATACCTCTTCTGCAGGTGTCACTTCAGCTGATTCTGATACCGCTACTGGCGTATTTTCACTTACAACTGGCGTTGATAACGCTTCCGTAGGCTGAACCTCCTCGGATTCTGACGACACCACTGGAGTAGCATCACTTACAACTGATGTTGGTAACGCTATAGGGTTCACTTCATCTGATTCTGATACCGCTACTGGTGTAGTTTCACTGACAGCCGGTACTGATGCCTCTTCTGCAAGTTTCGCTTCAGCTGATTCTGATACCGCTACTGGCGTATTTTCACTTACAACTGGCGTTGATAACGCTTCCGTAGGCTGAACCTCCTCGGATTCTGACGACACCACTGGAGTAGCATCACTTACAACTGATGTTGGTAACGCTATAGGGTTCACTTCATCTGATTCTGATACCGCTACTGGTGTAGTTTCACTGACAGCCGGTACTGATGCCTCTTCTGCAAGTTTCGCTTCAGCTGATTCTGATACCGCTACTGGTGTAGTTTCACTGACAGCCGGTGCTGATGCCTCTTCTGCAAGTTTCGCTTCAGCTGATTCTGATACCGCTACTGGAGCAGTTTCACTGACAGCTGGTATTGATAACTCTTCTGCAGGTGTCACTTCATCGGACTCTAATAATACTTGCTTATTATTACCCAAAATTTGTGCTATAGATTTTGGCCTATATTGAATAGGTAGCGTTGTCGCTCCATCAATTTCATAGCTACCGTTGTACAACATATTCAATACCAAGGCTTGGTTATTGATATACTTACTAGCACCTGATGAGTTACCACCAGCATCAACACCACGACCATAAGTAATTGTCACCACACAACCATTGGTATTGGTTTCAATAGAGGAGCCTTTATCCTTACTTTCGTCATCTGAAATGACTAACTGAGCATAACGTCCGGTAATCGTATTATTAACCTGTGCATAGGGATCCGTACAACGTCCATTTTGCAAATTATCTGTAATCGTTATCTTAGCATTGGTAGCCATTTGAATGCCCTCTGCTACCTGTGTTTTAGCAATATATTCATAGAATTTAGGAAGTGTGAACGCTGCCACTATCCCGATAATGACCAATACGACCATTGTCTCAATTAAGGTAAAGCCTTTCTGTGATTCTTTCATACGTCAATCCTTATTCAAAAAACAAAGAAATTAATTAAAAACTGCTAATAAACTACGCCCAAATGGGAGTGGCAGTAACCTTAAAAAAACTAAATTGTCAAAACAAACTGATGTATTAGTGTGATTGTGTCATTTATTGAGTAAATATTGAGTAAATACTCAATATTAAATTTATGATCAGGTACTCGCTACTCTTAGTGTCAATTTAATTTTGATTAATCATCAATTTATTTCTAATTCCTGATAATCCTAAAATTTTATTTCTACAGTAAATATTTGCCCCAATAATCCTCTGGGTGCGGGGTTATTAAAGAAAACAGTAGGGATGTTCATGACAATTATTTTGGGCTCTTAGCAGTAGCTTTTCTTTCTTCTGCTTCCAATGTTAAGATAATGATTACAGATAATTGATAAAATGGATGGTGTATGGATTCCTGTATACAGGTCAATAATACGATTACTGGATGCTATGCTCAGTTAGTCATTTCAGATGACGAAAGTAAGGATAAAGTCCTCTATTGAAACAAATACCAATAATTGTGTTGTGATAATTATTTATGGTCGTAGTGTTGATGCTAGTGGTAACTCATCAGGGGTTAGTAAATATATCAATAACCAAACCTTGGTATTGAATATGTTTTACAATGTGACTATGAAATCGATGGGGCTACAACGCTACCTATTCAATACAGGCCAAAATCTGTAAAAAATCCAAGTTAAGCCATGACTAACAGTATATGAACCTATGTGGTAGATGACCCTAAATATAAAATCATCGATGAAGTATCAAACTCTAAGTAAGAAGTATAATTTTGCGACACCACTAATTTGACAAACCATCGATTCAACATTGTATTCGGTTCTGGGTATTAATAGTGAACTATTCCTTCTAGGATAAAACTGTTGAGTGAATGTTTCACTTAAACTGGTTAAATAAAAAATATGAGCTCAAAACTATCATAAGTCGTCATAATGAAAAAATACTGACTAACCCATTCCCCCCTCTTTCCAAACACTATTTTTAGAGGGGGGGGTTCAGAAAAAACTTGAAAAAGTGCATGTAAAAAAACAAAAGGTAATTTAGATAGAATTAAACCAAGCAATGCTGGTAAAAAGAAAAGTTATGACTGTTTTGATTATGTAGATAAAGATTATTCTTGACATTCTAATAATCGAATCTAATTAAAGTATAGCTAAATATATTGTGTTGCCTCAAATTCGTGTAATAATTTTGACAACTGTAAGCCGGATATTAAAAATAAAAAAAATCAACATTTCTCCGTTTTTAAGTCAAAAATAAGTATCTAATTCATTATTATGATTAAATAAAAATATTACAGTATCAATCACGATCTTTTTGGATAGACGATAGTGATTTTAATAAGTATAAATTATTTTTTCACATCTACAGAATATTGTATGATTCAACCTTCGAAATTATCTCCCAAAAAAAATAATAGTTTTTCTTGGGTGAAAATAGTGACAAATAGAACTTGGAAATATATTCTAGTTTATTAGAAGAAAATTTCATTGACCAATAATGTAATTATCAGCCTCACTAACCCCATCTTTTGGGGTAGCGAGACTGTAGGCACATCTACTACATCGACATTATTTGTTTTTTTATCATACTTAGAGTTCGTTTTGGTGGAGAAACTTTTCTTTCCCCCTTGTTTTCATTCGTGTCTCTAGAAGAGAATTGGGTTAGACAATAGGTTACGACTCGATGTTTCCCACTTATTTATTCCTTGGGAGTTGGTTGTGGGGGCTCGTGTTCACTCTTGACTGCATCGAACTCTGACATTGTTTCCTCAGCATTACTTTGGATTCATTACCCAAATTAAACGCTAATTCAGCTAGATCTTTGAAGAAGTCAAGTTATTCTGCTTCACTACAAAATGACCGATGGCCATTAGTAGATTTATGTTTTTTCACAGGAAGCTTGAATGTAGCGAACTCGCATCACCGCTTAAGTATTACCACCTACAGCTGGTTCTGACGCCGCTTGTTTATTATCGTCACTTAATGATCCTTCTTTAGGTTTCACCTCCTTAGGCTCCAATGTCACCGGTTGATTATTATCACTTACAGTTGATTGTTTAGGATTAAGATGTTGCGCTATGTAAGGATTTTTTGGTAAGTTGTTGACGACATCCATCCCATAATTGACTATTTCAGGGGGTTGGTTCTCCAATTTTTTTTCTGCATATTTTCTTATATCATCAAGCCTTGACTCCACATATTTACGTTTACCATCACTCTTTTCTTTAGGTTTTACTTCAGATGATTCTGATACGGCTACTGGCGTAGTCTCACTTACCGCCGGTGTTGATGACTCTTCTGTAGGTTTCGCTTCAGCTGACTCTGATGCCACTACTGGCGTAGTTTCACTGACAGCTGGTGCTGATGTCTCTTCTGCAGGTTTCGCTTCAGCTGACTCTGATACCGCTACCGGAGTAATATCAACTACAGCTGGTGCTGATGTCTCTTCTGCAGGTTTCGCTTCAGCTGACTCTGATACCGCTACCGGAGTACTATCAACTACAGATGTTGTTGATACCTCTTCTACAGGTTTCACTTCAGCAGACTCTGATACCGTTACCGGAGTAATATCAACTACAGCTGGTGCTGATGTCTCTTCTGCAGGTTTCGCTTCAGCTGACTCTGATACCGCTACCGGAGTACTATCAACTACAGATGTTGTTGATACCTCTTCTACAGGTTTCACTTCAGCAGACTCTGATACCGTTACCGGAGTAATATCAACTACAGCTGGTGCTGATGTCTCTTCTGCAGGTTTCGCTTCAGCTGACTCTGATACCGCTACCGGAGTACTATCAACTACAGATGTTGTTGATACCTCTTCTACAGGTTTCACTTCAGCAGATTCTGATACTACTACTGGCGTAGTTTCACTGACAGCTGGTGTTGATGACTCTTCTGCAGGGTTCACCTCATCAGATTCTGATGCCACTACTGGCGTAATTCCACTGACAGCCGGTGTTGATGACTCTTCTACAGGTTTCACTTCAGCAGATTCTGATACCGCTACTGACGTAGTATCACTTACAACTGGTAGTAGTGATTCTCCCTTAACTTCATCGGACTCTAATGATACTTGATTACTATTACCTAAAGCTTGTGCTATAGATTTTGGCCTATATTGAATAGGTAGCGTTGTCGCCCCATCAATTTCATAGCTACCGTTGTACAACATATTCAATACCAAGGTTTGGTTATTGATATATTTACTCACCCCTGATGAGTTACCACTAGCATCAACACCACGACCATAAGTAATTGTCACCACACAACCGTTAGTATTGGTTTCAATAGAGGAGCCTTTATCCTTACTTGGGTCATCTGAAATGACTAACTGTGCATAACGTCCAGTAATCGTATTATTGACCTGTGCATAGGGATCCGTACAACGTCCATTTTGCAAATTATCTGTAATCGTTATCTTGGCATTGGTAGCCATTTGAATGCCTTCTGCTACCTGTGTTTTAGCAATATATTCATAAAATCTAGGAAGTGTGAACGCTGCTACTATCCCGATAATGACTAATACGACCATTGTCTCAATTAAGGTAAAGCCTTGTTGTAATTTTTTCATACGTCAATCCTTATTCAAAAATTAAAGAAATTAATTAAAAACTACTAATAAACTGCTAATAAACTGCTCCCAAATGGGAGCAGGAATAACCTTAAAAAAAACTAAATTGTTAAGACAGGCTGATGTGCCTGGGTGATTGTGTCATTTATTGAGTAAATATTGAGTAAATACTTTATATTACAGTAAATATTTGCCCCAATAATCCTCTGGGTGCGGGGTTATTAAAGAAAACAGTAGGGATGTTCATGACAATTATTTTGGGCTCTTAGCAGTAGCTTTTCTTTCTTCTGCTTCCAATGTTAAGATAATGATTACAGATAATTGATAAAATGGATAGTGTATGGATTCCTATACACAGGTCAATAATACGATTACTACTGAACATTATGCTCAGTTAGTCATTTCAGATGACGAAAGTAAGGATATGAGTCCTCTATTGAAACAAATACCAATAATTGTGTTGTGACGATTATTTATGGTCGTGGTGTTGATACTAGTGGTAATTCACAGAGGCTAGTAAATATATCAATAACCAAACCTTGGTATTGAACATGTTGTACAATGTGACTATAAAATCGATGGGGCTACAACGCTACCTATTTAATATAGGCCAAAATCTATAGCACAAGCTTTGAGTAATGATGTCAGACTATGATGAAGTCAAGCCGAAAGGATAGTTTCCATTATATACACAAAAACTTTATGATGAATATGTCCAAAAACAGGTAAGTATATGGTTTCTCTGATTATTAATCAGATCATATTTTTTTCTAATTTTTTACATTTATATTCTAAATCACTAATGAATTTATTCCCATCATCTTAAGCTACACAGTCTAAAGCCTTTCTCCTTTAGCGTTGTCATAGACCAATGATACTCTGAGCCACATCCTGGTTTAGTAGAATAATGTTTTTCTGAATACTCATCCAACTCCAAAAGCTCATCATATCATTGATTTGAATAACCAAATCACAGTGATTTAGCCAATTAACTATAGATAGTGGTCATACACACAGCAAAAGCCCAATACTCAACAACCTTAAAACACCAACCACAGAGCTCCAAAAGAACCACAATCAAGAGCATACAACACTACTTATGGAAATAGCTTTTCTCTACTTAAGGTTAAGGAATTTGCTTTAAATCCTTCTTCTTATAAAAATCCCTAGTTTCTGCTACTACAACTCCTGATAGGAATAGTAAAGCAAGCAAATTAGGAATAGCCATCAGTGCATTGGATATGTTAGCAAAACTCCACACCATATCTAAGGTTAATACAGAACCTGACATGACAGAAAAAGTATACATAATACGATAAGGTAAAATAGCCTTTCTACCCCATAAATATTGAACACACTTTTCACCATAAAAAGACCAACCTAATATGGTTGAAAAAGCAAAAAACACTAATCCAAAAGTCACAATCCAGCCTCCTGGGCCTGGTAACAGTGTTTGGAACATAACTGTTGTCAAGGCTGCTCCATTTAATGTATTTCCACTAAGATCTACAGGAAAAGAGCTTTCGGCAAGTAAATAACCAATGACTAGAACGAAACCCGTAACACTACATATTACGATAGTATCAAAAAAAGTACCTGTCATAGAAACTAGAGCCTGTCTTACCGGATGATCGGTTTTTGCAGTAGCTGCTGCAATAGGTGCTGAACCCAAACCAGCCTCATTAGAAAATAGACCTCTAGAAACACCACTTTGTACTACTTTACCAACCAAGCCACCTGCAACAGCTGAGCCCGTAAATGCATCATTAATAATCAATTTAACGGCAGGTATAATCATATCTAGGTGAGCCAAAATAACAGCCAGTCCCCCTAATATATAAATAACAGACATAAAAGGTACAATAAACGATGCCACTCTAGCAATTAACTTTACACCACCCAAAATAACAATCGCAGCAAGGGTAGTTATGACAATACCGGTCACTACTACATCAATATGAAATGACTCCTTTACAGACTGAGCAATGGAGTTAGCTTGTACCGAACTACCAGCTCCCAATGAAGCAATTGTAGCAAATATTGCAAAACAAACACCCAACCATTTCTTATTGAGTCCATTCTGAATGTAATACATAGGGCCTCCACTAATCATACCCTGATCATCAGTAACTCTGTACTTAACTGCAAGCAAAGCTTCTGAATACTTGGTAACCATACCTACTAACGCTGTTACCCACATCCAAAAAACCGCCCCTGGACCACCAAATACTACTGCCGTAGCCACACCTGCAATATTACCAGTACCTATTGTTGCTGATAATGCAGTCATCAATGCGGCAAAATGTGAAATATCTCCTTTATCTTTCTGATTAATTTTAGCGGGTGTAAAAACTAGTTTAAGTGCATAACCTAACTTACGAAATTGCAAAAAACCTAAACGAATAGTTAAAAAAAATCCAGTTCCTAGTAATAGAACTATCATGACTGAACCCCATAATTGGCTTTCTAAAAAGCCTAATAATGTATAAATATTGTCCATATGAAATACCTCACTTTATTATCCAACAGATACATAATATAAAATACACTACTAATTGAAAATTGTTAATATTTTTTTCTAAAAAACCAATAAAAAACTAGTATTTTAGTAAATTTTATAGACTTAAAACAGAAATTAGAAAACATGAGTTATAATGTTAGTTTAAATCTTTAAAAAGGTATGCTTTTTCATGTATAAAATAGCACCAAGTATTTTATCTGCTGACTTTGCGAAACTAGGACAAGAGATTGAAGAAGTAATATTGGCAGGTGCTGATTGGATACACTTCGATGTTATGGACAATCATTACGTCCCTAATTTAAGCATTGGGCCGTTGGTTTGTGAGTCAATAAAACCCTATACCCAATCAACGCCAATCGATGTTCATCTAATGGTTGAACCAGTTGATTCTCTAATAGAGTCTTTCATACAAGCAGGAGCCGACTATATTAGCTTTCATCCTGAAGCAAGTAAACATGTTCACAGAAGTTTAAAATTAATAAAGGATAAAGGCGTAAAAGCTGGTTTAGCACTTAATCCGGCCAACTCACTGGATATATTATCCGATATTGTCTTAGACCAATTAGACTATATTTTGATCATGTCAGTTAATCCAGGTTTTGGGGGGCAATCTTTTATTCCTAAGACAATTGAGAAAATTCAACACGTTAAGAAAATCTGTGAACAATACTACGCCGTCACTTCTAGGCTCATAGAAATACAAGTAGATGGTGGTATTAAATCTAGTAATATTAGGAAAATAGCTCAAGCTGGTGCTAATATTTTTGTGGTTGGCTCTGCTATTTTTAATCAAAAAGATAGACATCAAGCAATTTTGTCCTTAAGAAAGGAATTACAAAATACATGAAAACGGAATTAAAACAGGCCAAAGTCATTGCCTTTGATTTGGATGGTACTTTGGTAGACTCCATTACCGATCTCACTCTTTCTGCTAATGCAATGAGAACCTATCTAGATATGCCTCCAATGGATACTAAAACTCTAGAAACCTATGTTGGTGACGGTTTAGCAAAACTAGTACATAGAGCCTTAGCTGGCAATAAAGAGGGAACTGTGAATGAAGCTTTATGGGAAAAAGGCTTTGAGTATTATCTAAATCATTATGCACAACACTTAACTGATAATACACGCCCATATAAAGACGTCAAAGATGTTCTCATATTGCTTAAAATAATGGGCTACCCTTTAGCTGTGATTACTAATAAAAATGAATTGTTTGCTACCCAGATTTTAAAAAATTTAGGTTTGCTAGAATATATTAGTATCGTCATAGGTGGTGATACTCTCCCAGAGAAGAAACCTTCCTCATTACCATTAAATCACGTTACTGAAATATTCAATATCCATCCTAGTGAACTAGTTATGGTCGGCGACTCTACTAACGATATTAAAGCAGCTTACAATGCGAAATCACTATTTATAGGTGTTACCTACGGTTATGAACCCAACCTACAAAAGATTGCCCAAGCACAACAACTACCTTACGTGTTTTTAACCCCTGAATTTAGCAAATTATACGACGAGTTTAAGAAAGTACAACCTTAAAAAAATAGCCATGTATGAAGAAAAAACAACTAAGGCAATATTTATTCACCTTATTAACTAGACGTGAATACAGTGAATGGGAACTAAGAAATAAGCTTTCTCATATGACCTCAGATCAAGATCTAGTAGATGAAATAATACATGAATTTCAAATCAATGGTTGGCAATCTGACGAACGTTTTATCAAGACTCTAATCGACAGTAAAAAATATAAATACGGACCACTGAAGCTAAAGTACGATTTAAATCATAAGGGAATCAAAGATTCAAATTTTGAATATTTATTACCTGATAATTCTACACAATTACAAGTTGCCATTAATTTATTATATAAAAAATATAAAACAGCTCAAAATACAGCAGAAGCAAAACAAAAATATTTTAGATTTCTACAATCAAAAGGTTTTGATAATGAAATAACTTACACTTCGATTAATCAATTTACCCAGAAAAAATAACCTAATTATCATTACACTAAATCAAGATGACCTAATACCCCCCTTTTTGTGGACTACTCACCTAACCACAAAGTAAGATGTACTATCCCAAGGACAAAAAAGCTTTGTAGCTAAACTCTACGACCTAGGGTGAGTAGATTTTCAAAGCCATCCCATAGCATATTGGGATATACCCCAATATGCCGGCCTACCACCACTCTAATTCAGCACCAATAATAATCTCTTTACAGGAACTTAGTTGAAAATCTCACTCACCATCTTTTCCTATTTTTCCTATACCAATACCACCATCTTCTCCATCTTCACATAATCCTCCTTTCCCACCATGATTACCGATGCCTATACCACCATTTCCTCCATCACCATACTTCTTACATTTTTTATCTTTTTTACTGGTTTGTTTATTATTCCCGTCTTTATCCTTTTTATCCCATTTATCCTCTTTAGTAGAAGTGATTACCACACCATCATTGTTTCCATTTTTTCCACTATTACCGATGCCTATACCACCAGATTCCCCATTGTTACCAATTCCCCCTCCAGGCGCACCATTATTACCTATTCCTGTTCCACCATCCCCGCCATTTCCAAATATTATAACAGTATCCGAATGTGTATTCGTTTGTAACAAAAATACAGATATTATTATCAATAAGTATTTTTTTTCATATAACTAGCCTTTCTAAATCAAGCTTCATCTAACTAGATTAACTACCAAAATCAAATTTAGGAAAACAATTACGTACGACTCTGCATCTTGATGGTTTACTACCATATCAAATGATCTTGATCCATGTTACAAGGAAAATGTTTATAACCTACAGTAACACAGCCAAACCATCCTTTACCAAAAGGTGGATTTTAATGTAAAGAATATATCTATATTTTTATCACCACTTGAAAGTAATTCCCACTCTAAATATTTGTTTCAATCGTACCAAAAACTCCTGCTATTAATTATGTATATCATTACTATCACTATTAACTAACACAAGGTGTTTATAGAATATATAAATAATATTAAAAAATTCTTACCATGTGACTAATATTGCAAGACTCATTGAACAATAATTTCAATCATAATCAATTACAGATACTATACCATTTCTTGAGTATTATTAGGTAAGTTTTGATTAATAACTCGATATAAAGTGGTAATTTGTGACTATCCTATTGAAATACTTAATTAATTTTTACTAGTTATGACTGTTTCTCTACTATTCTCTACTAATAGTTCTATACTAATAGTTCTATGCAAGGAACCTCCCCCTTAGAGCAGATCAACTAGTTTAAAATTACTAGAATACTTTTAAAACATATCTAATACTTAGTAGTATTGACACTCTCATTAGTAATGTTTTTATGACTGGGTATGTTATCAACCTCTCATCAGTCTTGCCCCAAAGTAGGTAATGGGGGTTCAATCTTAAACTTCAATCGAACTAAAATTAGATTAATACAACTCTAATCAATACACCAAGACAATAAACCATATTCTATGCTAGAATAAGCCTATTGCTTAAAACTAATAAGGGGGCGACACGGTTTCGACGAGGATTGCAAAGCAAAGATGGGCATACCGAGATCTCAAACTCTCGTAAAACATTGAAAACTAATAGTCGCAAACGACGAAAACTTTGCTCTAGCTGCGTAAAGCTGAGCCGTTGCAACGGTTGGTCAATGGGCCGTGTGGGGTAAAATCCACCGCAATGTCATAGACATTGACTGGTTTGTCGTTGGGTTACTTAACTACAAATAAGATCTAAGGTAACTAGTTTTGATCAGCCTGTCTGTCGGCTAAATCAAAAACGAAATAAAATAGACCAGACTAAGTATGTAGAACACTTTGTAGAGGATTTTCGGACGGGGGTTCGATTCCCCCCGCTTCCACCAAATTAAAGTACTATAATTAATTAGCCAATTAAAACCTGTCTTATTTGAATAATCAACATATATTCTCTTCCGTGTTGACTATCTTAAATATAAAAACAACCCGGTGGCACCTTGACCTGTCTCTTAAACAACAAGTTCATATTAATGAAATGTAAAAATTTCAATAACTAAAATAGTGTTTTCAGACAACACTCATCTGCTAATTTTTGTATCAATCAAATTGAATACAGGCAATTATTGTTCCGTTTTATCCTAATTGACTATTATTGACCTAATTCACCCACCAATCAAAGGGGAATCAGTTAATACCTTTAAAACAATATATTGGTTGAATCTATTTCGGTACTTTTTGAATTAAATTAAAATAAAACATACAATATATTATCAATATCAGTATTACTAAAATATGAAAATAATACATACTTCTGATTGGCACTTGGGTCGCTCCCTATATGGTCAAAAACGCTATGCAGAATATGAATCTTTTCTAAATTGGTTGGTTAATCTAATTAGGAAAGAACATATTGAAATATTATTGATTAGCGGAGATATTTTTGATACTAATACACCTAGTAATCAAGCACAAAAATTATATTACCAATTTCTACATCACCTCCCCCGCTATTGTCAAACTGTTATTATTGCAGGCAATCATGACTCTCCTACTTTTTTGAACGCTCCTAAAGAATTACTAAAATATTTGAATATTTTTGTCATAGGACAAATAACAGATAACAGTCAAGATGAAGTACTTTTGCTACAAGATGAGAAAAAAAATCCACAGGCAATTATATGTGCCGTCCCCTATTTACGTGACAAAGACATTCGCATTCTAGAATCTGGCGAAAGTATTCAGGATAAAAACCAACACTTATTAAATGGTATAAAAAAACATTATCAAGAAGTTAGCGAATACGCATTTAACTTACAACAAACTATCCAACAAGATCTATCTATCAAAGTTCCTATTATTGCCATGGGTCATTTATTCACAGATGGGGCTAAAACGATTGACGGAGATGGTGTACGCGACTTATATGTGGGCTCTTTAAGTCATATCAAGTCAGATATTTTCCCAGAATATTTGGATTATGTGGCCTTAGGCCATTTACATATTCCTCAAACTGTAGCAAGACAATCTCATATTCGTTATAGCGGTTCTCCCATTGCCATAGGTTTTGGTGAATGCACTCAAAACAAACAAGTTATTCTATTAGATTTTTCACTAAGTCCTTTTAATATTAGCAGTATCAAAGTCCCAGTTTTTCAAGAACTAGTTTACATCCAGGGGAATGTCTACGATATACTGCAGAATATTGAATCATTAAAAATTAATCACAGTCAGGCATGGCTGGAAATTGTATATACTGGTCAAGAAAGAGAACCAAGATTACGAGAAAAAATTGAAGAAGCCATCCTTGGATCTGAGTTAAAAGTTCTCAGAATAAAAAATAATTTAACTTATAATCAGGTGATGAATACTTTAGAACAACAAGAAAATTTACAGGATTTAACACCTCTTGATGTTTTCAAGCGCAGTCTTACTGCGAATAAAACACCAGAAAATCAACATCCCTTACTAATATCTGCCTATCAAGAAATACTGCAAAATTTACATGATCAGGACATCAACGCCAAGTAAAGAGCTCTCTTATGAAAATCCTACAACTTCGATTCAAAAATCTTAATTCTCTATACGGAGAGTGGCAAATTGATTTTACTCATTCAAATTATGATTCTGATGGTATTTTTGCCTTAACCGGACCCACTGGTGCAGGGAAAAGCACTATTTTAGATGCTATTTGTTTAGCCCTTTATGCTGAAACACCTCGTCTAGGTAAAATCACTAAGAATAATAATGAAATTATTTCCAAAAAAACCACTGAATGTTATTCTGAAGTAGTTCTTCAGACACAAGAGGGTGTCTATCGTGTACATTGGGCACAACATCGTTCACATAACCGAATTGATGGTACTTTACAAACTCCTAGACATGAAATAGCACACTTCGGTACCAATCGAATTATTGACTCTAAAATTAGTCAAGTTCCCAATATAGTGGAACAAAAAACAGGTATGGATTTCAATCGCTTTACCCGTGCTGTTTTATTAGCTCAAGGACAATTTGACCAATTTTTAAAGGCCAATACTGAGCAAAAATCAGAAATTCTAGAACAAATAACAGGTACAGATATTTATTCAGAAATATCCATACAGGTATTTAAACGATACAAAGAAGAAAAAGAAAAATTACAACAAATTAAAGATAAAATTAATCTGATCAAGGTATTAGATAGTCATAAAGAAGAAACATTACGAAAAGATCTACAACAACACACCAATAACATAGAATCACTACAAGAAAAAATAAAATCTGTAGAAGTTACCCTAGGATGGTTAAAGGGTGTCACCAATCTCCGGCTAGAGATACAAGAGATTAACACTCAAATAAAGAAGCTAGATTTAGCTATTCAGAACTTTGCACCACAAAAAGAACACTTAGATTGGGCTCAAAAAGCAAAAAAATTAAGTATAAGTTATCAATACTTGCGAGGTTTACAACGAAAAATTAAAAGTAATAAAAAAGAATTACAAGAAAAAAGTACTGAATTAGATAAAACTAAATCATTATTAGAAAATGACAATCAAATCTTATCTAAGCAGACATTAAAACTAAAACAAGCACAATCTGACTATCACAAAAAAATTAAATTGTTTACAGAAGTACGTCATATAGACAATAAGTTACAAAAAGATCAAGGAATTATCCATCAAATTCAAAATGATTTAAATACAAATCAAAAAGATTTAGAAAATTTAAATCAAAAATTGACTGACATATCCCAAAAATTATGGCAGAGCGAACAGTCTTTGAACACACTAAATGACTTTTTAGATCGCCACCAATCAGATGAATCATTAACTAAAGAATTAAATGCAATAGAACAAAACATCACTCTTTTACACCAAAAACAAGAAAATCACAAAAAATATAGAGATCAAGAAAAAATATATTGGCAGCAAATAACCGACAAAGCCAAAGAAATTGATCCAGTAATTGCTCAATATGACGACAAAGTCAGATCACAAGAATCTATTAAAACCCAGATAAAAAAGCTAAATCAAGAATTACAATATTTATTGGCTGGGCAATCTTTAGCTTTCTACCGCAAACAGAAAGAATCTTTATTGCTACAAGCCAATAAAATTCAAGATCTAGATATAGAACGCAATCAACTAATAGATGGGGAGCCTTGTCCTTTATGTGGTGCTACTCATCATCCATATAAAATAAATGGGAGTAGTATACGCCCAGAAATTAACAATACAATAGAAACGTTAAATCAATTGATCCAACAAGCTGAAAGCCTAAAAGATAATATTGATGACAATACGCAAATTCTACAAAAAATCTTTGAAAGCAAAACAAAAATAGAGTTGAAAAACCAGGAATTAAATCAGGAATATCGCGATCTACTGAATAAACAAGCCAATATTCAACACAGCATCAACTTAACTGAATCTGAGATCAAACAATTAACAGAAAAAATAGCCAATGGTTTACAGATATACAACACACCTTTTGACGCCACACAAAGTTCAGTTATATTAACCTCATTGAAAAGCAGAGTAACTCTGTGGGAGAGCAAAAAAAAAGAAAGAAATGATGTAGAAAGAATTATGCAGGAACAGTTTTTAACTCAACAAACCATTCAAATTGATCTAAAACATAAAAAGCAAAGAATTCAGAATCTAAAAGAACAGTACGATGAACTATACCCTATCTATACACAAAACTATATGGAGCGCAAGGGCTTATTAGGACAAGATGACCCAAACATATTAGAACAACAACTTGAACAAGATCTACATACATTGGAAGAAGATCATCGATCAATGACTAATAAAATCCAATCATCAAAGGAAAAAGCACATATATTACAAGGCAATATTGAATCTCTCAAAAAAGAAATTGGCAGTAATGAGGATGAGTTTGTCCAAGAAAAAAACTCCTTTTCTTGGGCATTGCAAGAACAGGGGTTTAGAAATCTTAAACATTTTTTAAATAGTGTACTCACTGATGAGGAAATAAATAGATTACTTGAAAATGAAAAAAATATTTATGATCAAAAAAATAACTTAACCACTCAATACAAAGACAGAAGCGAACGTCTTGCTCAGGAGTTAGAAAAAAATATGACCAATGACTCTATTGATACCTTAAATTCTCGCATTAAAATTATTAATACAGAAATAAACAATACTAATCAAATTATTGGCAGTATAAAAACTCAATTAAAAACTAATGAAGATGCTAAACAGTACCACCAAAAAGAACAAGGCTGTTTACAACTACAACAACAAGAATTTGAAAAATGGGATTTACTGTGTAATTTAATTGGTTCGGCTGACGGCAAAAAATATCGTAATTTTGCCCAAAGCCTAACTTTTGAATTAATGGTTGCCAATGCCAATATACAATTACAAAAGATGAATGACCGCTATTTACTTATTCAGAGCAAACAAACTCCATTAACACTAGATGTCATTGATAACTATCAAGCTGGAGAAATGCGTTCAAGTAAAAACTTGTCTGGTGGAGAAAGTTTCCTGGTCAGTTTAGCACTCGCCTTAGGCTTATCTAACATGACAAGTCAAAAATTCAAAGTAGATTCTTTATTCCTAGATGAAGGATTTGGTACTCTTGATGAAGACACATTAGACGCTGCTCTAGAGACTCTTGCCAAACTAAAACAGGAAAATAAATTGATAGGTATTATCTCTCATGTACCCGTACTTAAAGACAGAATCATGACTCAAATCGAAGTTAAGCCAAATTCTGGTGGTAAAAGCATACTAAAAGGACCAGGGGTTAAACGTTTTTAACTTCATATTTAACTCTAGTAACGCTAATTCCCCCCCTCACTCAAATTAGTTTTATTCTATGAATGAATAGGGGTCTATACCTCAATTCATTAGCTTCCTCAGCATAATTACAGAATAGATTTTTACTCCCACTTATCACTCCTAATTTGTTGGAGTGTATAAGCTTTGGCTATATTAACATCAGGTCTTAATTCAAAATGATCATCCAAGATATATGTGTGCTACCTGTACAACTTTATCTAAAAATCCTTGGATACTCTACCTGAATTTTACAAGAACGCTCAATAGTATAATTTTCTCCTACATTGTTCAACTGTCCATTATTAAGTTTTAGGATCTAAATTAATTTGAGCTATCATAATTAGCTTACCATTGCTTTCTATTTTAAATAAGCTGTTGTACGGTACCGGTACTTTTAACCATTTCCTAATCAGTTGACTAATATAATTTCTCCGGAAGGCTTTCAATCAAATTGATTTTGTTTAGAACATACTACTATCATCGACAATACAATGACAATAAAAATTTCCTCATTAGGTGCTCCTTATCAGTTTGTCTACCGTGTTTGGATTGTAGATAAGCCTAACTTAAATTGGAATATTTTGAAATGAAAGGATTTTAAATATGAAAAAATCAACTAAATTTTTAAGTCCATTAAGCTGTATAGCAATGCTCCTAGGTACGCAAATGCATGCGTCATCACCACAACCTCTTTCAAAAGAGGTCTATGCAGATATAGTCAAAAAATTTGACGAGGATCCTAGGCTATTTCCATTTGGTGAATTTTCATTCGGCGGCGGTCCAAAAATCTTCAGGGGAAGGTGCCCGGTATCCCTCGTCATATGCATAAAAATAGAATCCTTTATTCCCAAATAAGGATTCTTTATTTTCGGTTGATGTACCCAAAACTAGAGCTAACATAGTTCTCCCCTAGCTTTAATTAGAGAGAGCATTTAAACAACAAAAGGAGATGAATTGTGCAGACTCAGCCAATAGATAGCTCTCTCTAATTACTTATTCTCCTACTTGTCATTACTACATCGATTTTAAATAACTGGACAAATATTCATTGAATTTTATAACTGTTATTCAATAAAGGCAGTAGTTTAAAACTTTTAAGCATTAAATATTTTGATCAATTCCTGATAGAATAATACAGTATTAAATTTATACTGGGCTGATTATGAATTATATTTTAATTATTGTCTTTTACCTTGTGCTCTTTTTAATGTATTGGTTCTTACCTGAAAAATGGAGTCTATCTAGAAAAATACTTCTAGGTCTAGTGATAGGACTGGTTTTTGGTTTGGTTCTACAGGCAATTAGTCCATTGGTATTTGAAAGTATTAACTTAAAAAAAACACAAGAATGGTTCGATATTGTTGGTAAAGGTTATGTTACTCTATTACGAATGGTAGTTACACCATTGGTGTTTATTTCTGTTCTCTCTGCTATTACGAAACTATATGATGTTGGCTCATTAGGGAAAATGGCTTTCATTTCCATTGGCTTACTTTTATTGACCACTGCTATCGCTGCGGTAGTAGGCATTTTTTACGCTCTGGTATTTAATCTAAATGCTGAAAATTTGGTACAGGGTGTTCGTGAAAGTAGTCGTTTAGCTACACTGCAAAATAACCATATCAATCAAATTATTGATCTATCTATTCCTGAATGGATTTTATCTTTATTACCCCAAAATCCTTTCTTAGATATGGAGGCTGCAAGACCTACTTCCATTATTAGTATTGTTATTTTTGCTGTTCTATTAGGAATTTCTGCCCTAAAAGTTATGGAAACCAATACCACACAAGGAAAGTTCTTATTTGACTGCATTGATCTGGTTCAAATATGGGTCATGAAATTAGTTCGGCTTATTCTACAATTAACACCTTACGGTGTAATGGCCTTAATGACGTCCATGGTTGTCACAGCCAATAAAAATGATATTTATCAACTAGGTAGTTTTATTGTTGCCTCTTACCTAGCCATTATAAGTATGTTTTTAATACATGGCTTATTATTGGCTGTAGTAAAAATATCCCCTATCCGATTTTTTCAAAAAGTAAATCCAGTGTTAGCTTTTGCCTTTAGTAGCCGTTCTAGTGCCGCTTGCATTCCCTTAGAAATAGAAACCCAAACTCGAAAACTAGGTGTGCCACAATCAATTGCAAGTTTTGTATCCACATTTGGCGCTACCATTGGACAAAATGGTTGTGCTGGTATTTATCCTGCAATGTTGGCGATTATGATAGCACCTACTGTTGGCATCAATCCATTAGATGGTTGGTGGCTACTAACTCTAGTTATTATTACAATGTTAAGCTCAATTGGTGTTGCGGGTGTTGGTGGTGGTGCTACATTTGCTGCTTTAATTGTCTTAACTACCATCAATTTACCCATTACTATAGTTGCACTCCTAATATCAATAGAACCATTAATTGATATGGGAAGAACAGCTCTTAATGTTAGTGGTATTATGACTGTCGGTACTCTTACTTCGAAGATACTCAATATCTGGCAAAAAGATACTTTTGACAATCATACTGCTTGACGACTTCTAGTGATATTTTTATGTATACACTTATCATTCCCCCTAACTCTAAAAAATGGAGATTTACAATGACAATGTAATATGCTTGTTAAATTCTTTGTAATGGCTGGGAAATGACCTACACTGTTTCAAGTATTGAAACAATTATCAACTGACATGACTTTAGCTAACATTCGCCTAATGTAACATTAAAACTATTTAAAAACTATCACAAAACATTTAAATGCTATTTATCAACATATAATCTTACAGACTATTCATCAATTTTAAAAAGGTCACAACTCAATTGATATCAATTTTTACGATAAAAAACTATCTATGCAAATAAAAGTCGGGTATAATTCCCACCAAGAAATCATGGGCTGGTAGCTCAGTTGGTAGAGCAGTGGACTCTTAATCCATTGGTCCAGGGTTCGAGCCCCTGCCGGCCCACCAAGATTAATACAATGATTCATTTATACAGAAGTAACCCAGAATCGTAAAATAGAAAACTTACTGTTAAAGTGATTTAACTCCAGATGCTACCATTAAACAGAGAGTTTTGTAATATCTTTATTTTAAATTACTTATTGATTGGATCATTATCCAGATAAATGGCTAAATCTTTTTATTATCCATGACCAATGAGAAATTCAGACAAGACTTAGGTTGTGAGTATGTTAAATTTCCATATCATTCTCATATAACAAAATACCCACCAACCATCACCCCGTTATCCTTTTATAGTGTAAAATTGTTATTTTAGAAACTCTCGTATTGATTCAGTTTTTTCTACTAAAATTGCTCCAGATTGCCTCATTTGTTCAACTGCTAGTTCAATCGTCTTGTTAGTAATACCCCTACATGCAGCCAAATTAACTATTACCTTCCATTGCTTAGAGTATTCTAATAATTGGAGTACTGTACTTTTCACACAATAATCTGTAGCTAACCCACCTATCAACAAAATATTTGCATCCTTAACACTTAACCACTCTAGTAAACCTGTACTAATTTTTTTATCCAAATCGTGATAACAAGCACCATAAGGATGCATATCATTTTCTAAGCCCTTATAAACGATAAAATCATACTCATCAGACATTGGTAGCCCTGGTAAGGTTTCAAATCCTTCACTCCCGACCAAACAATGCGATACCCAAGTCAAATTAGCATTTTTATAGGATAAAGGTCGTAACATCTCTTCAGGTGAGCTAACAATCCATACAGCATTAGAACTATGTGCATCTTTCGTTAATACTCGAAAATCAGAAAGGGTTGCCTGATAATTTAATTCTGTGACAATTGATAAGGCATCTTCCACAGGTAATTCATTAGGACACAAGGAAGAAAAGCCTTTTTGTACATCTATATCAATGGTAACAATGGTCACAATAACCTCCATCTAATAAACCTAGCTGTTCTAAGAGCGGATCCACTTTTGGTCTCCTACCTCTAAAAGCGATGAATGACTGCATTGCAGGCCTAGCTCCCCCTTTAGATAATATTTCTTGCCAAAATTTTCTGCCCGTTTCTGCTCTATTACCCGATTCTAGGAATGCTGAATAAACATCTGCAGATAATACTTGTGCCCAAATATAGCTGTAATAACCTGCACTGTACCCTCCTGCAAAAACATGCTCAAAAGATTGAGCAAAACGATTATAGTCGGCCTGTGGTACAACAGAAATTTCTTTGCGTACCTCTTGCATGATGTTATCCCAATTACACGGTTGTTTATTCTGTGAATAAATTTGCATATCAAATAAAGCAAATTCCATCTGCCTTAACAAAAACATTCCTACCTGAAAATTCTTCGCTTGTCGCATTTTATCAAACAAATTTCTAGGTAAAGTTTCTCCTGTTTCTTGATGTTGAGACATAGCTTCCAATACATCAAACTCCCAAGCAAAGTTTTCCATAAATTGACTTGGCAATTCAACAGCATCCCACTCCACTCCAGAAATACCTGACACCCCCAATTCATCAACTTGTGTTAGCAAATGGTGCAAACAATGTCCCATCTCATGAAATAAAGTAATAATTTCTTCATGATTCAGATAATTTTTTTCTTGTTTTGGAGCAGGCGTAAAATTACAAACTAAATAGGCAATCGGTAACTGAATTCGATTAGATTTTTTCCATCTTCCACAATAATCATTCATCCAAGCACCGCTTTTTTTACCACTACGAGCATACAGATCCATATACACACTACCTATTTCTTGCTCATTTTTTAACAATCGAAAATACTTTACATCTGGATTCCAGACTGGTCGTTTCTCTTCTTCAAAATAAACACCATATAACTCATTAATTAATTTGAATAACCCTTCAATAACTTGATTGGATTCAAAATACTTTTTAACTTCTTCTTCTGAAAAAGCATACTTCCTTTCTCTCAATTTTTCACTTACAAAAGCAATATCCCAAGGTAATAATTCATCCAAACCTAAATCATCCTTAGCAAACTGTTCTAATTCCTGTATCTCCAACATCGCCACAGGTTTGGCCTTAGTGACAATATCTCTAATAAATTCAATAACCTGATCTGAATCATCAGCCATCTTAGTCGCTAAAGACATACTGGCATAATCAGGATAATCTAATAATTTTGCTTGTTGCTCACTTTTAACTAATATTTGATTAATATTTCCAGTATTATCCCATTGACCTTTATCAAATAATTCACTTGCTCTTGTTGAATAAGCATAATGTATTTTCTTTCGTAGTTCTCTATTTTCAGCAAATTTCATTACTGACAAGTAATAGGGTAATTGAAGTTTTATGTGATAGCCCTTATTTCCATGCTCTTGAGCTGTACGTTGAAACAAATCTAGATCACTTTTAGGAATTCCCTTTAAGTCTGCTTCCTCTTCAAAATATAGGCTAAAAGACTCTGTTGAGTCTAAAACGTTTTGACTAAACTGACTAGCCAACATGGATAACTGCGAATTCAGTTCCGCAAACATATTTCTCTCTTCTACCTGTAGGCAAGCCCCTGATAACTCAAAATCTCTTAAATCATGTTTTAACTTTGCTTGCTGTTCATTGGTAAGATTATCAAAATTATTTTTTTTAATTTTCTTAAAAATTTCAAATAATTCTAAATCCTGTGATACCTCGGTATAAAATTTTGAAACGAACGGAATCATCTTATTGTATTCATTTCGCCAACTCTGCGTATCCTTTACAGAATTCATATGAGTAACTACCCCCCATGCCCTACCAACTTTTTCCAAAGCTTCTGTTAGAGGATCCATAACATCTCCCCAATCAACCGAATTAATACTTTTAATTCTGGTTATTTCCTGGCGAGCTTCCATCATTAGCTTTTTTAAATTACTTTCTATTTCACTTGACTGTAGCTCATCAAATTTTGGAACTTCATTTAAATTTAACAACACATCGTTCGACAATTTTTTCTCTCCTTAAATAATTACATAACTACATTGTAATATACTTCCTCACAATTCCTTATGTAATGAAATCAATTTATTTATCTGTTTCTTATTACTGTATAACCCTTCTTATAAAAAATTTTACAAATCTATTATTGATTTTAATCAGTGATAAATGAAGTTAACTCTAATTGAATCAACCCGTTTTCTAAAAAACTATCTCATTAATTTATAAAATTTTTTTTCTACTAGCTAAATAATCCTTAAAGATATAGAATGGATGTATTTTAGTTAATTTAGCTTAAAAAGGAAATTGAACTTATGCAAAAACAACATTTGCTTACTATTAGTTTGATGTATTTGATGTTATTAGCTTGTCAACCTAAAGATTCAGATGTGAATAATACTGATAATCTACCCATAAATGAGCAAACTACTTATCCAAATAAAATTCAAAAAGCTCAGCCAATAACATTAAAATTAAATGGCCAAAGATGCCAATCTATTGATAAAGAAAAATATTGTGATGAAATCATTATTCGAACTGATAGTTTTAAAAATGTGGGGTTAAATAATTATGTTTACCAAACTATTACAGGAAGCGAAAACAAACTAGATAAAGATTTAAAAACTGCACTAACTGACTATATCAAAAATCAACTAAAGGAATTAACTTTTCAGCAAAAAGATACTGGAACTGGTCTTTATACTGAACAAAGTAGTGATGATTTTCAATTAGTTAACAATAATGCCAACTTTGCTTTTTTTAAACACGAATATACTGCATACACAGGAGGTATCCACCCTAATACTTCTGTGCACAATCTAGTTATTGATCCTAAGTCTTATAATGATATTCTTTTAGACAATATGTTCTTACCCAATGGGCAAGATAAGCTGTGGCAATTGCAGCAAGACGCTATATTGCAAACGCTATTATCAATAGGAGATGCGTCAGAACAAGACGTTAAAGAATTAATGTCCAGTTGGGATATTAAATTAAATAAGAATTGGGGTTTTGATAACAATAATTTACTCTTCACCTACTCTCCCTATGAAGCTGCACCTTATTCTTATGGCGTAATTGATATTGCCATTCCAAAAGAAAAACTAAAAGATATCATCCAACCTAAATATCTGGACATGATTTTTAATGATTCTAACCACAGTAAAGACAGGAAAAATCAATAAAATAGTGATAAATAATTGATTTTTAAAATAAACAACCAATATATAGAGAAACAGCTAAGACACAATCTCTCCTATACTTTGGTTGTTTCTTGAAAATCACTTAAGAAATATTTTTCTGAGTGGTTTTCATTTTCTGCCTTCTAAAAAAATCTTCTTGGAACATAGCCATACGAATAACAGTATGGTAACTGCCATTACTAAAATACTCATCAACCAGTCGGCCTTCTTTAATAAAGCCTGCATTTTCATAAATATACATAGCTTTTTTATTCTCTTCATCCACCACTAAGTATAATTTGTGTAAGTTTAAAACTGAAAAGGCGAAGTCTGAAATTAAATAGACAGCCTCTTTGGCATAACCTTTGCCTTGATGTTCAGGAGCAATAATCAACGCAAATTCCGCAGAACGATGAATATAGTCAATCTCCATTAATTCTACTAAGCCAATTTTCTGATCATTGTGTTCCAGTATAAACCGTCTTTCAGATTGATCATGAATATGTTTATCGTATAATTCTTCTAATTCAACATAAGCCGCATAAGGCTCTTCAAACCAATATCTCATAACACTTTGGTTATTATCTAATTTATGCACGTATGGTAAGTCAACTCGTTCTAATGATCTTAAAACTACTTGACTTGAACTATGCTCATCCGACATGTATATCTCCTAGTCATAATAACTTAATGATTATAGACGATAAACTTTAAATTGGATACTCTCAAAATGGATACCATATATTGAATTTAATTTTAAACATGCTACCTGACAAGCTCAATCACGTACTTTCTTAACCGAGATATAGCGCAGTCTCTCTCGAAATATGGATACAAGGAAGCCAGAGTATACAACACTCCTACATTATTTTGTCTAGCTATTTATTCGCACCAATGTCTGAACTTTAATCTAAATTTTTTAATCAACAAATATTTTTCAGAAAAAAAACCGAAATTATATGAGCTATTTCGTAATGTTGTGAACTTCTCACACTACTCTGTAGCTTCATTTAAACTTAACCCACCTTCCAAACCTCATTGGAAATGGGTTATCATTGAAATAAGCTCTGACCCTAAGAAACAAGGCACTGACAACCAAGAAAGCTGCTAAAACATTATGCAACAATTACAATTATCACAATGTTGAATATGACTTAGGCTTATATCCTTGTTTAATTCTCTGTTCTAATTGATAATTCTCTTGTGATAACTGTAATAACTTTTGCTCTAATTGCCAATATTGCTCGGTACCTTGTTGGCTCGTTAATAATTGAAAAACAGTTTGATAATATTGTATTTTCATATTTTGTAAATACTTAAAATCCTCATCTTCAATAGTCAATGCATGTAGTTTAACAAGGATATCAGAAATAATTTTAATTGCTTCATCTCTATTTTTTTGAGGAAGTATTCCAACTGTCATTATGTCTGCCTCATTTAGAACATTCTGTAACTCAGTCCATTCATCAACAGACACTTTTTCAGAACAGGCAAATAAAAATGTCACCATTATCAATACAAAATTTTTCATTTTCTACTTCAATATCCCTACATCTTAAGATTAAAATTCAGTTGGGATCATTTCAATAAAGAAAATACTCACTGTGACTAGTTATCACTAAAGCTATTTTTTTGAAAACACTTCTTTTGCTAACTGTGCATAGTACTCAAAAGCATTTTTGGCACCTTTTACTACCTGCTGATAAACCTCATTATCATCAGTAACTGTATTAAATAATCGAACAAACTCCCTCCAATGTTTTCCCCTACCCTCTGGGTGTGGTGACAAATGCCTTGCACCATACGTTTCGCTCATTCCTATATTTTTAGCACCTTTTAGTAAAAAAGCAGCACCTAAATTAGAACCCTCTGCACAATACAACCAACCAATGGCTTCAACTGATTTAGGTTCAGGTAAAGAATCAATATCAAATTTATCAATACCTAAATCTTGCATATCTTCCTGAACTTTTTTATATCGAGCCAACTCTTTCAAATTAGGTATTTTTTCATTCAACTCTGGATCAAAATAAATATCATCAACAATTCTATGAAAAATCTCTTGTAATTGTAGAAATTTCCCATAGTTTTCCTTATTCAAAAAAGGCTCTAAACTATTAACCAGATTATCTACTTTTTCATGTTCTATTCTAGTTTGCTCTCTTAATATTTCTGCCAACGCACTAGTTTCAGACATATTGCCGTATTCAGACATTACAACTCTCCATCATTAATATTAGCGGTATTATAATTGTTATTAATACTAATCACAATAAATTACTTTAAATAAAAAATACTCAGTCACCTCTATATTGACTATTATGAAATTGATCAAAATCTATAGAATTACATAGATTATTTGTTTAGAATGATCTTTCAATTTTAAAGATAGGAGTCATTTTTTTGACAAATCATTTATGGAAATTATTCAAGTGCCCCATAGCCCTTTTAAACTACATCAAAAATTTTCACCCTCTGGTGATCAACCAAGTGCTATTCAAAATTTAATATCTGGCTTAAAAAATGGGTTAACATCTCAAACGTTACTTGGTGTCACAGGCTCAGGAAAAACCTACACCATGGCCAATGTCATTGCAAAAACGGGAAGACCCGCGATCATTCTTGCACATAATAAAACGCTAGCAGCACAACTATACTCTGAAATGAGAGAGTTCTTCCCAGAAAATGCAGTGGAATATTTCGTTTCTTACTATGACTACTATCAACCAGAAGCCTATGTTCCTTCTCGAGATTTATTTATTGAAAAAGATTCAAGTATTAATGAACACATCGAACAGATGCGTTTATCTGCTACTAAAAATCTGATTCAAAGAAATGATGTTATTATTGTTGCTACAGTTTCTGCTATTTATGGGATTGGTGACCCAAAAGAATATTCACAAATGATGTTGTTTCTGAAAGATAACCTAAAAATATCTCAAAAAGAAATTATTTCACAACTAATTATGATGCAATATCAACGTGGTGATATTGATTTTAAACGGGGTAACTTTAGAGTCAGAGGTGATATTATCGATATATACCCTGCTGAAAATTCTGAAACTGCAGTACGTGTGTTTATGTTTGATGATGAAATAGAAAAAATAGTAACTTTTGATCCTTTGACAGGTGCAATCAAACAAAGAATTGGTCGTTACTCGATTTTCCCATCTAGTCATTATGTCACTCCCAGAAATACCATTTTAAGAGCATGTAACCGTATAAAATCTGAATTGAAAGAAAGGGTCGAATTCTTTCATAAAAAACATAAAATTGTTGAAGCACAAAGAATAGAACAAAGAACTAAATTTGATTTGGAAATGCTTTATGAAATGGGCTTTTGCAAAGGTATTGAAAATTACTCTAGACATCTAACTGGAAAACAAGCAGGTGAACCTCCTCCTACACTGCTGAATTATTTACATCCAGACACTATAATGTTTATTGACGAAAGCCATGTCACTATTCCACAAATTAGTAGTATGTACAAAGGTGATGCGGCTCGTAAACAAAATTTAGTTGACTATGGCTTCAGATTACCCTCCGCTTGTGATAATCGACCCTTAAAATTTGATGAATTTGAACAATTAATGCCTCAAACAATATTTGTTTCGGCGACTCCTGCCAAATATGAAGAAGAACATGCTAGTCAAATAGTAGAACAAGTAGTAAGACCGACAGGTTTAATCGATCCTCAAATCATTGTTCGCCCTGTTAACTCACAAGTTGATGACCTACTAAGTGAAATCAATCAACGGGTACAAAAAAATGAAAGAGTTTTAGTAACTACTTTAACCAAACGCATGGCCGAACAAATTACCGATTATTACAATGAACTAGGCATAAAAGTCCGATATTTGCACAGTGACATTGATACAATAGAACGTGTGGAAATCATTCGTAGTCTTAGACTTGGAGAAATTGATGTGCTGGTTGGAATCAACCTCCTAAGAGAAGGACTAGATATACCAGAGGTGTCCTTAGTAGCAGTATTGGATGCTGACAAAGAAGGTTTTTTGAGAAGTCACAAAAGTTTAATCCAAACTATTGGCCGAGCTGCAAGAAATGAACATGGGGTAGCAATTTTATATGCCGATAAGATAACTGAATCAATAAAATTAACTATCAATGAAACCAATAGACGTCGTGAAAAGCAAATTAAATACAATGAAATCAATGGTATTGTTCCTCAACAAATTAAAAAGGAAATTAAGGATATTATCGATGGTGTTTATTATCATGATGAGAAAAAAAACAAAACCAAACCAATTTCTCAATCAGTAGATATGATTAAGGAAATTGAAAGACTTGAAAAAGAAATGTTGGCCAAAGCAAAAAATCTACAATTTGAAGAAGCTGCTTTAATCAGGGATCAAATGAATGCCATCAGAGAAAATTTATTTTTTATGGTTGAATAAAATATGACTACTTTAAAAGCTAATAAGAACTACATGACACCAACAGGTTGGAAATATTTAAAAAATGAGTTATATCATATTGTTCACCATGAACGTCCTAAAATAGTAGAAATTATCAATTGGGCAGCAAGTAATGGGGATAGGAGTGAAAATGGTGACTATATATACAGCAAAAGACGTCTACGCGAAATTGATAAGCGTATTAGATATCTAACCAAAAGGTTGGAAATAGCTGAAGTGATCGATCCAGAATTGAGAGAAAAGACTGAACAAGTATTTTTCAGTGCCACTGTTACCATCAGAAGAGAAGATGATTCCATTCAGACGATATCTATCGTAGGAACAGATGAGATAGATTTACAGAAAGGAAAAATATCTTGGATTTCTCCGCTAGCAAAGGCCTTAATTGGAAATTTTTCAGGAGATAAAGTTAAGCTGACTACACCAGAAAAAGAAGAATATATTACTATCAAAAATGTTCAATATATAAAAATAGAATAACCAAAGAGCGCAAAACATTATCTGCGCTCTTTAACCACAAAAATCCACGAGATCTTTTATATTTGATCTTGAACCTGTTGCTCATGATTGTCTATTTTAAACATCTCAGTTGCTCTACTAAAAGCATCTTTGGTTATTTGCCATGGGTTTTTTAAATTTCTATCAAACCATTGACCTTTTACCAAAAAGGCACTTTCAGGATAATTTAGTTCTAACAAGCGACGTGAATCAGAAGCTAAGTTTTCTTGATCTAATCTCTGATAACAAGACATCATAATGGCCAATGCCTCTTCAATATGTGACGTGTTTTTATAATCATTTAGAACAGTCTGAGCACGATTGGCAGCTGCGACAAAAGCCCCCATTTTATAATAGTACCTTGCAACAGCTATCTCATGACCACCCATTGCCTCCACTAAATCGTGCATTCTTTGTTTAGCATCAAATACATACTGACTATCAGGAAACTGAGTAACCAATTCCTGGAACACTTGGTAAGACTTTTTAGCAGATTTTGGATCTCTTTCTGCCCAATTCTGGTCTGATAAACGATCTAAAAAAGACTCATTTTTCTGATCAAATTCAGCTAACCCTTTGAGATACAATACATAATCCATACGAGGATGCTTTGGGTATAATTTCTGAAACTCAGCAATAGTTGCCAAAGCCAGTTCTTTTTCTTCATATCTATAATAAGCATAGGCTTTATCCAACATTGCCTGCTCTGCAAAACGTCCGTAAGGGTAACGCCCAATTAAAATATCATATAACTTAATTGCCCTAACATAATTTTTACTAGTTAACTCATCGTTGGCTTCCGTGTATAATTGTTCTACAGACCAGCCGTTAGTAAGTTGAGCATCTTTATCTACTTTTTCTGTGCTGGCACAAGAAGCCAATAAGGCCATTAAAACAACCCCTAAAAGTACTTTTTTCATGAATAAATTACCTTCCCAAAATATATCGGATGACAACGAAATCGATGCTGATTCATTGCATTATACAAATATTCTTAACCTAACCATCCCTAACCAATTTGCCGGAGAACGAATAGATATCGCTCTTGCCCAATTACTACCCCAATACTCCAGATCCAAACTATCTTCTTGGATAAAAAAGGGCATAATCACAGTCAACAATTCCCCAAGTATATCAAAACATAAACTAATAGGGGGAGAAAAAGTTAAAATTTTTTGTCAAGAAGATCAAGAAACATCTTACTTTAGAGCAGAAAAGGTTGATTTTGATATAGTTTTTGAAGATGAAGATCTTATTGTGATTGATAAACCTACCAATTTGGTTGTTCATCCCGCCGCAGGCAACTGGTCTGGCACTTTATTAAATGGTCTTCTATTTCATGACCCTAAACTATCTCACATCCCAAGAGCTGGTATTGTTCATCGACTAGACAAAGATACCACAGGTCTTATGGTAGTGGCTAAAAACATTATTACCCAAACAAACTTAGTTAAGCAATTACAAACCAGACAAGTGAAACGAATCTATCGTGCTATTGTCAATGGCATTGTACCTTATGATGGGAAAATAGAAACACTCATAGGACGACATCCTCACCAACGAACAAAGATGGCAGTAGTTCCATTTGGTGGGAAAGAAGCAATTACACATGTAAAAGTTCTGGAGAGATTTGAACATCACTCTTACATTGAATGTTCTTTAGAAACAGGCCGCACTCATCAAATTAGAGTACATATGAAAGAAGCAAAACACCCATTAGTTGGTGACCCTACTTACGGTAATATTCTATTACCTGCCAGTCCAACTATTAAAGAACAAATTATAAACCTACACCGCCAAGCATTACATGCATACCAATTAAGTTTTATTCATCCTCGCACTCAAAAAAATATCACCTTTAAAACAAAGCTACCCAATGATATGCAACAGTTATTAGCGGCAATGAGAACAGACTATGAAATAAGTTTACTGCCTGACAAATAGAAACTATTAAAATAAAAGCTAGAGGAAAATGAAATTGAAATATTTATTATTGGATAAAACTAAAATTAAGTGATATTGTAGTAAAAATACATCATAATGATAGATAATCATCTCTATAATAAAAATTCAATCTATTGTAAAATCTCTGAACTTTTATTTTTTAATTTTGATTTAAAGGTTAAGTAATGGAATACATAAGCACCAGAGGCAAAGAAGCAAAAAAAAGTTTTAGTGAAGTTTTATTAATGGGACTTGCTTCTGATGGTGGTTTAATGGTACCCGAGTCATATCCATATATTGATTCAAAAACACTTAATCATTTTCGGTCTTTATCTTATTCCGACCTTGCGTTTGCTATTATGCAACAATACGTATCAGACATACCCGATGATGATTTAAAATCTATTCTCAATCACACTTATAATAAACAAAATTTCCAAACTGAAAAAATCACTCCAGTTAGAAAATTGAGTAATGGTTTATATATCCTAGGTTTATCCAATGGCCCGACTCTTGCCTTCAAAGATATTGCTATGCAATTTTTAGGGAATATTTTTGAATATATACTCAATAAGCAAAATACTATACTAAACATTTTAGGGGCAACCAGCGGAGATACAGGTAGTGCTGCCGAATACGCTATGAAAGGTAAATCTAATGTGAATGTGTTTATGCTTTCTCCACATGGGAAAATGAGTGATTTTCAAAGAGCTCAAATGTATTCTTTAATGGATAAAAATATCTACAACATAGCTATCGAAGGCCTATTCGATGACTGCCAAGACATCGTTAAAGAAATACAAAATGATTTGGAGTTTAAGCAAACATATCACATTGGAACAGTCAATTCTATCAACTGGGGAAGGATTCTTGCTCAAATTGTGTATTATTTTAAAGCTTATTTTGAAGTGACTAATAACAATCAAGAGTATGTTTCTTTTTGTGTTCCTTCTGGAAATTTTGGTGATGTTTGTGCGGGACATATTGCAAAATCAATGGGCTTGCCTATTGAAAAACTAATTGTAGCTACCAATGAAAATAATGTATTGGAAGAATTCTTTTCAACTGGCGTTTATCAACCAAGAAAAGCCAATCAGGTTTACATAACCTCTAGCCCTTCTATGGATATTGCCAAAGCTTCTAATCTAGAACGTTTTATTTTTGATTTGGTTAATAGAGATGCAGACAAATTAAATTCTTTATGGCAACAATTAGAAACATCGGGTCAAATTGATTTAAGTACTTTGCTTGATGATGTTAGAAATAAATTTGGCTTTTTTACTGGCTCAAGCACTCACAAAAACCGCTTAGAAACTATACGTGATATTTATGAATCTGAACAAGATTTAATTGATCCTCATACTGCTGACGGCATTTATGTTGCTAAAAAATTCTCAAATATTAATAAGTTAATTTGTTTAGAAACAGCTCTACCAATTAAGTTTGAATCTACCATTAAAGAAGCTCTTGGTAATGAATTTATTGTTTCCAGACCTACTGTATGGAACGCATTAGAGGAAAAATCTCAAAAAATTAAAATACTTCCAAATGACAGTAGCAAGGTCAAAGAATTTATTCAATCCCAACTTTGAATTTAGGGGAATCATTTTTATGAGCACTTTAATATTACCTGGTGTTTTTATCATAGTTGGCATTTTTCTCTTACTATGGAGTGCTGATTTATTTATTAAGGGAGCAATAAGTATTGCGAATAAATTAGGAGCTCCAAGACTGTTAATTGGTATTGTTATCATTGGTTTTGGCACTTCTTTGCCAGAATTAATTGTCTCTGCCACTTCTGCACTAAAAGCAAATCCTAAAATTGCTTTAGGAAATGCTTATGGTTCAAATATTTTTAATATCGGACTAATTTTAGGGATTACTGCCATTATTAACCCCATTATTGTACAAACAAACACCCTGAAACGTGAATTTCCTATTCTTATCTTAATTACCTTGCTAAGTATCTATCTATTATGGGATTTAAGTATATCCAGAACTGACTCTATCATCCTGCTTGTTATCTTCTTACTCGCAATAATTGGGATGATGTGGCAAGATTTGTACAGTAAAAAAGCACCTATCTTAAATGAGGAAGAGTCTGAAATTGAAAAAACTTCAATGAGCCTAGTAAAGAGTATTAGCTTCTCTATCATAGGACTCATTATCTTAATCTCTAGCTCGAATTTATTATTACAAAATGCCGTAGAAATAGCTCAATACTTTAACATTAGCGAGTTAATTATTGGTCTAACCATTGTTGCTATTGGTACCTCACTACCAGAATTAGCTTCATCCATTGTCGCTGCAAGAAAAGGGGAAAATAGCTTAGCACTTGGCAACATTATCGGTTCAAATATATTCAACACACTAACTGTCGTTGGGGTAGCTGGTGTTATTCATCAACCGTTTAAAGCTGATGCCGAAGTTCTATCCAGAGACATGCCTGTGATGTTAATACTGAGCTTGATTCTCTTAATATTCAGTTTTCCACTCATAAGAAGTAAAACACCCGGAATGATTAACCGCATCGAAGGTCTGTTATTATTAATTGCTGTCATTCTATACAATATATCTTTGTTCTATTTAACAACTCACTGAAATTCCAGTACAACATCTTTATCTTCATCACGAATACGACTTGGCAACCCCATTTTATTCAACAAATTAATGAAGGGTTTTGGATTTAGCTCCTCTACATTTACCATTTTGCCTACTTTCCAAACCTTAGTTGCAATTAAAATGGCAGCTGCTACCGCTGGTACCCCTGCAGTATAGGAAATAGCTTGACTCCCCACCTCTTGATACGTTTGTTCATGATTACATACATTGTAGATGAAAACCTCTTTATCCTGCCTATATTTTTGTCCTTTGGCTAAAACACCAATCAGGGTATTTCCTGTATAGCTTACTGCCAAAGAAGCTGGATCTGGTAAAACTGCCTTTACTACTTTCAAAGGAACAACTTCTAATCCTTCAGCAGTTTTTATTTTCCGTTCTGATAATAAACCTAAACTTTTCAAGACCATAAATACATTCATATAATGAGCACTAAAGCCCATCCAAAATCGAATATTTGGTACACCTAATGTTTGAGACATGGAATGAATCTCATCATGACCTGTTAAATAAGAATCTTGATTCCCCACAATAGGTAAATCATCTGTTCTTTTAATCTCAAACATTTTGTTATTCACCCACTCACTATTTTGCCAAGTCCAGACTGTTCCTGTGAACTCTCTAAAATTGATTTCTGGGTCAAAATTTGTGGCAAAATAGTGCCCATGTTTACCAGCATTGATATCTATAATGTCCAAACTGTTTGTTTCATCTAAGTATTCATTCACAGCTAATGCAGAATAGGCATTAACAACACCGGGATCAAATCCACAACCTAAAATAGCAGTCACATTTTGTTCTTGACAAACTTCTTTCCATTGCCATTCATAGTTATCATACCATGGAGGGGTTTCACATACATGATTAGGATTTTCATGAATGGCAGTATCAATATAAGAGGCACCTGTCTTAATACATGCTTGTAAAACATATAAATTAATAAAAGCTGATCCAACATTAATAACTATTTTAGATTTAGTCTCTTCGATCAAATTAGCCAACTCATCAATATCCATAGCATCTACTTCATAACAATGAATACTGGACGGGATTTTAAAATTATTTTTTTTAGATACGCTATCTGCAATAGCATAACATTTTTCAATATGACGTGAAGCAATACTAATTTGCCCTAAGATATCATTATTTTGTGCACATTTATGGGCAACAACGTGCCCAACACCACCTGCACCAACAATTAATACATTTTTCTTTTTTTCTAATTTTAATCTCTTTCTATCTTTTTTCTTCATCATCCAAACCTACTTACTAATTAGTATTATGACAAACTATTTCTATAATCTTGGTAATCAAATGTTTTTACTACACGTAGACTGCCATCTAGTTCTTTCAGTACAATCGACGGCATATTAACTCCATTAAACCAATTTTTCTTCACCATGGTGTACCCTCCTGCATCAAGGATAGAGATCCTATCCCCTACTTTTAAGGGATTTTCAAATTTAAAATTTCCAAAAATGTCACCTGCTAAACAAGATTTCCCACATACTTGATAATCATAAACACCCTTATTAGGTAGAATTTTGGCTGATTGTCGATAAATTAACAAATCTAGCATATGTGCCTCTATCGAGGCATCTACAATTGCTATATCAATACCATTGTGCACAATATCTAAAACTGTGGTTTCTAGACTAGCACAATTTGTGACAGATGCTTCTCCAGGCTCTAAAAATACTTCAACATCATAATGTGAAGAGAAATCTGATAACCGTTTGGCCAATTTTTCAACAGGATAATGATTGGCCATAAAATCAATCCCCCCTCCAAAACTAATCCATTCCATTTGATGAATAATCTCAAAAAAATTTTGCTCAATGTGAGATAACATACTATCAAATAAAGAAAAATCATTATTTTCACAATTAAAATGAAACATTAATCCTGATATTTCAGAAACGACGGACAATAACTGATTTTTATCGACAACACCCAACCTACTATTCGGTCTGGATGGATCCGCAATAATAAATTCAGAACTGCTAACGCCTGGGTTGACTCTCAAACCTACAGGTATTTTCTGTGCCATGTGCTTAAATCTGTTAAGTTGAGAAATACTATTAAAAATAATTTTATCTGCATAAATGAGTACCTCTTCAATCTCATCATCACTAAAAGCTACGCTATAAGCATGGGTTTCTCCACCAAACATTTGTTTACCAAGCTTGACCTCATATAAAGATGAAGATGTTGTACCATCTTGGTATTGAGTCATCAAATCAAAAACACTCCAAGTTGCAAAACATTTCAGAGCTAGTAATATCTTAGTACCTGACAACTTCTTAAACTGATAAATCCTTTCCATATTATTTTTTAGTTTAGCTCTATCAATTAAATAATAAGGTGTTTTAATCATATGCATATTTTTAGCCCTAAAAACAAAATGAGTAAGAATAATTTTTGGCTACTCATTATACTAATTTAAATTCAGTAATCAACTAATTGAAACTATTTATGGTATGATTTTTCTTTTATAAATATCAATCAATAAGATAGGTTATTTTTCTTCCTAACATTAAATAACATACAAATGATCAATAGATAATTTAAATGAGCCAGGGATTTCACTTTGCTCAGTATTTTACTAAGGCATGTGTGTTAATCTGCTTTTAGTTCAACCAAAATAACTCAGTTTCCTATCTATGCTTATTCGTACCTTTTGGTTGACTAGGACTTAAAATACGTACGTTATATCTATAGCCATAATCTTTAATAAGAAATTATTTGATAAAAAAAAGAGGAATTTCCATATTGATGTTTTTTAAAACTCGTTTTTTTAACATAAGTTTTTTCCTATTCAACTTTATAATACGCTAGAGCTGAAGGTGATATTTTATTGTGCTACCAATACACAAAGATAAAATTAATATAACTAATCATATAAAAATAGTCATATTTTTCAAAAACCTGTACCTTTTCTTAAAAAACTTCTTCTGATATGACAAATTACCTAATTTAACCTGTGTCTTGGTGCTTGTAAAATAATCATAAATTAATAGAAACTATTACTAAAGAGTTGGTATTAACACTCCATCAAACAGCTTTTTAATTGAATATGAATTTAAAAGAATAAATAAATTTCCTGTATATGGTGTTTAAAAAAAGATACAATTAAAAATATTAGTAACAATTATGTAGTAACCACCTGGATATAAAAAAAATAATGAATTAGAAACAAAAGACAATCAATCACAATCCTCTTTAACGCTAAAATTGTTGTTTGTATCTTTAAAGTATACTTTATAAGTAATTCTTAAAACAATTTATCTCATTACTTTAATTGAGGTTATATCTAGAATTATAATAAATTTAACCTATTTTTAACATACACATACGCTAGGATAATTCATGTTATTCCAAAATCAAATAATAAATGGATTAACTAGGATCTAAATTGGCCATTATGAGTCGTCACTATGGAAGAAAGAATGATATCTCATCTACATAAAAATAAATATTTGTTCAATGTCTTAGCCTTATTATCAGTAGCTACATCAATGGTTGCCTGTCAAGGATCTCAGTCAGGTGCACAAATGCCTCCACCCGAAGTGACCGTCATCAAAGTCAATCGAAGTTCGATGGATATTAACAATACCTTAACGGGACGCCTTGAGCCTGTCAGAAAAGCAGAAGTTAGAGCAAGAATCCCTGGTGTTCTTAAGAAGATATATTTCCAAGAGGGGTCATATGTTAAACAAGGTGATCCTCTGTTTCTTATAGATGACAAGCCTGCTAGAGCTCAAGTTGCTCAAGCACAGGCTCAATATACCCAAGCAACCAGTCAATTAAACAAAATAAGTCCATTGCTACAATCCGGTGCGGTCAGTAGAACGGAGTATGATAATGCACGAACGAACATGCAAGCAGCTAAAGCAACTTTGCAATCAGCAAGGATTAATTTAGATTATGCCCATATCAAAGCACCTATTTCAGGAAGAATTGGTAAAACCTATGAAACAGAGGGCGCTCTAGTTGGACAAGGACAACCTACTCTATTGGCTGTGATACAACAAGAAAATCCACTAAAAATAGATTTAAACCTGTCAGTAAACGACTATATGAAGTTAAAACATTATGCCCAAGAGGCAAAAAGTGATATTGAAGGATTACCTTTCAGTATCATATTAAGTGATGGCACATTCTACCCAAAACAGGGAAGAATTTTATTCACTGATACTTCTATCAATGAGGATACAGGACAAATAACCATCAAGGGTGAGATTCAGAATCAAGAAAATCTACTGCTACCCGGTTTATTTGTAAAAGTACAAATTAAAGTTGGTTCTATCCCTAATGTATTTGCCATCCCAGTTAATGCAGTGGATCTGAATGATTCTGGTGGGGCTGTCATCGTTGTTAATCAAGATGGTACTTATGCTCTAAGGCAGATTAACATTATTAACCAAAATAAAGACTACATTTATTCAACTGATGGTTTAAAAGATGGAGAGTTAGTTTTAATTGATGGCAAAATGAAACTAATGTTACAACCTAAAAAAGTCACATACAAACTAGCAAGTGCAGTACAAACACAGGCTAATCCTCCAACTGATGAAAATACCCCCACAGATGATGATAATGAATTAGAAAATAAAACATAACAAAAATAAAAATTACCGAAATTAATAATCCTAAAGATGACTATTATGAAATTAGCCATTTTATAATGATTTATTTAAAGAGGGTTTAATATGTCTAAGTTTTTTATCAATCGACCTATTTTCGCATGGGTAGTTGCAATATTCGTTATCATTGTGGGGATAGTTTCTTACTACTCCATCCCTAGAGAGCAGTATCCTAGCATTGCTTCCCCAGCTGTTTCCATCAATATTATTTATCCTGGCGCTACAGCAAAGTCTATTGATGAAAATGTCATTAATGTAATTGAAAATGAGCTAATTAGTATTGAGGGACTGGATTATACCACAACAACTTCTGATGATACGGGATCAGGAACTGTCAAAGCTGTATTTAAACCAGGTACGGATATTGACATAGCCCAAGTACAAATACAAAACAGAATTGCATCTATTGAAAGAAAGATCCCAAGTAGTGTTCGTGACAATGGCATTATGATACGCAAAAGTACTAATAATTTCTTAAAAATGCTCTCTTTTTCGGTTAACAATAACCCAAACTTCACCAATGAGGATTTAGGTGACTGGTTATCTAGGATCATCGTACCCCAACTATCTAGAATTGACGGAGTAGGAAATATACAATTATTTGCAGCACCAAGAGCAATGAGAATCTGGTTAGATCCAGTTAAAATGCAAGCACTTGATGTCTCTACTGTACAAGTACAGCAAGCAATTCAAAGTCAAAATATTTATGTCACTGCAGGTTCTCTAGGGGCTTCACCTATGTTAGTAGAACAAAAAACGGTAGCTAGTGTCAGCGTCCCTACCATTTTAGAATCAAAAGAAGATTTTGAAAATATAGTAATCAAACAAGGACAAAACAATGAGACAACTCGTTTAAAAGACATCGCTCGAGTTGAATTAGGGATCAGTAGCTATGTATTTAGTTCCACCTCAAATGGCAAGCATAATGTTGGAATAATGATTGAAAAGACATCTGATGGCAATGCTATTACAACTTCAGATGCTATTGATGCAAAGTTACAAGAATTAAAACCCTCTTTTCCTAACGGAGTTGAGTACAATACTCCTTACGATACTTCTACTTTTGTGAAAGCTTCCATTAGCAAAGTTCAAAAAACATTAATTGAAGCCTTCATCCTAGTAGCAGTTGTAATGATATTATTCTTACATGGTATTAGATATACTATTATCCCTATGATTGTTATACCTATTTCAGTTCTTGCTGCTAATACAGCTCTGCTTGCTTTAGGAATGTCAATCAACATATTAACTATGTTTGCAATAGTTCTCGTTATTGGAATTGTTGTTGATGATGCTATCATAGTAGTTGAAAATGTAGAACGGATTATGAAAAAAGAAGGATTACCTCCTAAAGAAGCTACTATCAAAGCAATGCAACAGATTTCAGGTGCTATTGTTGGTATTACTTTAATTCTTATTTCTGTGTTTTTACCTATGTCTTTATTCCAAGGTGCGACTGGTAATATTTATAAACAATTTTCGGTTGTAATGACTGTTTCTATCGCCGTATCTGGCTTTATGGCTTTGACTTTAACACCTGCCTTATGTGCAACAATTCTAAAACCCCTTAAAGATAATAAAGATCCTAACTTACTACCCCCTAATCAAAAAGAAAATATACTTAACCACATAATTCTGATTTTTGAAAAAGGTTTGAACATTTTTGCAAAAGGGTTTTCTTGGTTATCTGATCGTTATATGAGTTCTGTTACTACCATTACAACTAAAATGAGAGGCATCATAACTCTGCTATATGTCTTGATTATAGTCATAGTTGGTATTGGCTTTTACTTCCTACCTTCTGGATTCCTACCTAATGAAGATCAAAATGTATTGATTTTGATGACTCAACTAGATAATAAATCTAGTATTAAAGACACAGAAACTGTTATGAAAAAATATACAGATTACATGCTAAATCAAGAAGAGGTAGAACGATTTACTGCAATATCAGGCTTTAGCTTTATGGGGCAGGGCGAGAATTATGGTTTAGGTTTTGTGACATTAAAAAACTGGAGTGAAAGACCAAAAAAATCTCAAAGTTCTTTTAGCTTAGCTCAAAAGTACCAAATGATACTGGCTCAAGATAAGTCAGCATTAAGCTTTATCGTTAATCCACCCCCTATTCCTGAATTGGGTATGAGTAACCAATTGGAAATCATTATTCAGGATAGAGCTAATCTAGGTTATGATGCACTTGAGAAAGCCAGACTAACCATTATGGGTGTAATGATGTCACCTTACTTTGCTAATAAAATTGTATCACCACAACCTGGTGGCAAAGGGAAACATACAGTGATGAGAATTAATATTGATAAAGATTTAATGATGGCCAATAAGGTACAACTGCAATCAGTACAACATGCATTAGCTACCTATTTAGGTTCTTTATATATTAATGACTTTCCACATAAAGGTAAAATGCAACGTGTTATCGTACAAGCTGATGCTAATGCACGCAAAAATGCAGAAGATACCATGAATCTAACTATCCCGAATCAGTATGGTAAGCAAATTCCTCTATCTACTTTTGCAACTTATGAATGGGTATCTGAGGCAGCTGATATAAATCGTTATAATGGTTTCAAGTCATTATCTTTAAAATTTAGTCCAGTTAATGGCAGTGGAACAGCTATTAAAGCTATGGAACAAATTGCATCACTATCATTACCGAAGGGATTTGGTTATGAATGGACAGGTATCGCTTCAGATGAAAAGAAAGCAGGTCATGAGTCTACTCTCCTTTATTTACTTTCTATTATTGCTGTGTTTTTGTGTCTAGCTGCCTTATACGAAAGTTGGTCCTTACCTTTAGCTGTTATCCTAGTTATTCCTCTAGGTGTGTTCGGCATAATTGCAGCGGCTTATCTAAAAGGACTACCTAATGATATTTACTTTAAAATTGGTATAATCACCATTATGGGTTTATCCGCTAAAAATGCAATTCTAATTATCGAATTTGCTAAGAATTTATACAAAGAAGGAAGAACAACTATTGATGCTGCTATTGAGGCTACAAAATTAAGATTTCGTCCAATCATCATGACTTCATTTGCTTTTATTGCTGGGGTTATTCCTCTTATGCTGTCTTATGGAGCCAGTTCTGGTGCACAAAGGGAAATCGGATCATTGGTTTTCTTTGGTATGCTAATTGGGACTTTTTTATCTACTTATTTTGTACCAGTATTTTATGTTCTTGTACGAAAAAATCAAGATGATAAATTTAATAATAATAAACAAATTACAAATGTTATAAATTAGAAAGAGTTTTATGACTATCAAAAATATGCCTTATTTCAAAAATCCTGTAAAAGTTTCTCTACACATAATTACTCTAAGTTTACTTCTAAATGCATGTAGTCTGGCACCAAAGTACCAAAAACCACAAATACAGAGTAATATCCCCCTCCCCCCACCAATGTTAGGTTCTGACATTCAACTCAGAGCCTACCAGATTGGTTGGGCAAATTACTTTGCTGATCCTCAATTAAAAGCTCTAATTGAAATTGGTCTAAAAAATAATTATGAAGTTCAAAAGGCCATACTTAATTTAAAAAGAGCCAATGCCCAGTATGGATTAGATATTTATAATCTGATTCCTAATTTGCAATTCCAAGGCATTGATAAAAGAAGAACAGGTTTTATTGATAATAGTTCCAAGAAAATCATTGCACAACAATACAATTCAGGGCTGGGGGTGACTAACTTTGAATTGGATGTATACCGTAAATTTGACCAAGGTCAAGCTTCTCAACATCAACTTAAAGCAACATACTATGATAAATTAAATTCTGATATTGCAATTATTTCTTCTATTGCTAAGAAATATTTCACAATGCGTATTAATGAAACAGTTTTGAGTAATGTACAACAATCGCTTGAATATCAAAAAGAGTTATATAGAATACAAGAACTAAGACATAAAGCGGGTATTATTTCTACACTAGAATTACTCCGTCATCAAAATGCACTTGACTCTGCTCAATCGAACTATTTAAATGTAAAAGAACAATATACAATGAGTGTGAATGAATTAGCAATTTTAATTGGGCAAGCTATCCCTAGTAATTTACCGACAAGAAGTCCTTTAGATAAGCAATTTTCTTATACTAGTTTTCCTAAAGACATCCCTTCTGAGGTGATGCTTTACCGTCCGGATATTAGAAGTGCTGAAGAACGCTTAAAGCAAGCTAATGCACAAATAGGTATGGCAAGAGCAGCATTCTTTCCAAGAATTACTTTAACAGGCAGTATTGGTACTAGCTCTACTCACCTCGATAAATTATTTAATATAAGTGCAATGCAATGGACTGCAGGGCCTAATATAACTATCCCTCTCTTTAATATATTCCCCAATGTTACTAATCTTAAATTATCAAAAATAGCTAAGGAAGAAATGATACTTAACTATAATCAGGCTATTCAACAAGCATTTTTTGAAGTAACCACAGCAATCAATATTTCTGAAAAACTACAATCTCAATATGAGTTAAGTAAGAAAATTATGCTCAACAATCAAAAAGCCAGAGATCTAACTCGCTTAAGATTTAATCAAGGTATTACTGATAGAAATGAAATGTTAGATGCTGAAAATCGATTCATTGATAGTCAAAATAATTTTTTAAATACACAACAAACTAAATTATTTAATCAGGTTGATTTATATACTACTTTAGGAGGTGGTATTAACCACTATAATTCCCAACCTAAACACAATAAAACTAAAGCTAAAGAAGTCAATGAGGGAGGTACTGAATCAAAATAAAACAATCAAAATAAAGCATATAATTTTATATCTTGATTATTGATATGAATATTGAATTTTTATTACAAATCGTGTTAGAATGACGGATTGACTTTAGGTAATTAAAAATTGATATATTAAATTTGATTGTATTATTTGTATTTTTATAGAGACAAGTTTTGGGAGTAACAAAATGGCTAAGGTATGTGTAATAACTGGTAAACGTCCGATGACTGGGAATCATGTTTCTCATGCTCATAACAAAACTAAACGACGTTTTTTACCAAACTTACAGAATCGTAGGTTCTGGTCTGATAGCGAAAATCGATGGGTTCATCTAAGAGTTTCTAATGTTGGCTTAAGAATGATTGACAAAGTTGGCATTGATGCTGTTCTAAAAGATTTACGCAATCGTGGCAAATTATAAGAAAAAGGAATCAATATGCGTGATAAAATAAAATTGGAATCATCAGCTGGTACGGGGCATTTTTATACAACCACCAAAAATAAAAAGACGATGACTGGTAAGTTTGAAATTAAAAAATTTGACCCAATTGCTCGTAAACATGTTGTTTACAAAGAAACAAAAATAAAGTAACTTTATCGAATCAACTTGTTGTTAATATAAAGGAAATATAATGAAATCGCAATTTGTTAAGTGGTTTTTTGTTGGAGTGGTAGGCCTTACATTAGTTGCGTGTGACACTAATAAATCTGATACAAAAAACAATCAAAAAAATGCTACTACCACCGCTGCTGATAGTAGTAAGTCCCCTGCTCTATCACCAGAAAATAAAAAACTAGCTGAAAACTGTGCCAAAAAAAATGAAGGGGCATGTAAGAAATTAACTGAAAACCTAGTTAAAGAGTGTGAAGCTAACAATGCACAATCATGTGTTGATTCTGCAGTTATTTTTATTCAACTAAATGATGCAGCTGTTAAAGCCCAAAATAGTGACTTAGCACTTCAGTCCTATAAACTTGCAGTAAGCTCACTAATTAAAGCATGTGATTTGAAAAATGAGGGGGCATGCAATAGTCTGAAGGAATTAAGTGATAATATCTTTAAAAACTTAAAAACAGTTAAAAACCAATGTGAAAATGATAAGACTGCTGATGCTTGCAAAATAATCAACGAAGCTAAACAAATATTACGTAATTCTTGTGATGCAGGTAAACAAAAAGACTGCGAGTATTTGGAAGCTTTATAACTTTGACTTAAATGATATTTAGTCAAAAGGCGAAGTGAGAGCTTTGCCTTTTTTATGCTTCTTTTGGAATTTCAAAAACACTACGTAAGTAGCTTAAAAAGGTATCATCTACGGCCATTGTTTTACCTGGACTATCCGAGATTTTAGCCACAGGCTGTCCATTGCAATTCACCAACTTTAAAACAATATTTAAGGGATCATATCCTAAATCGTTAGTCAGATTAGTACCGATACCAAAACTAGTTCTAAATCGATCCTTAAACCATTGATATAAATCCCATGCTTTTTCAATCGTTAAACCATCACTAAAAGTCAGCATTTTAGTTTGAGTAAGAATACGGAATTTTTGATAATGTTTGTACGCTTTTTCTCCCCACTCATACGGATCACCACTATCATGACGCAATCCATCAAACAACTTGGCAAAATATAAATCAAAATCCCTTAAAAAAGCATTCATGCCAACCACATCTGTCAACGCAATACCTAAGTCTCCTCTATATTCTTGTATCCAACTTTCAAGGCCTGCTTTTTGGAAATCTCTAAGCCGGACATTTAATGATTGAAATGCTTGCAAAAATTCATGAGCCATTGTGCCAATAGGATGGATATTAAACGTTTTTGCCATTAAAACATTACTGGTTCCTTTAAACAGATTAGGAACCGCTTGATGTAAACTATTGATTACATGCCACTGCCAATTAAAACTAAATCGTCTTCTAGTACCAAAATCTGAGAATATAAAAGGAGAGTTACTATCTTGTATTTTTTCTAGTTGGCGCAAATAAGCAATTTTTTTATCTAATCTTCTCTGCCCTTCTTGAGTATCATTGATAACACCTAATTTTCTGAAATAAAGTTCACTTACTAACGATAATATAAATATTTCAAAAAACATTGCTTGAATCATTGGCCCTTCTATTTTTATATTTAGTCTATTTTTCTCGTCTACAGACAAATGAATAAACCTTCTTTTTAGCTGAAATAATTCTAGATAATCAACAAAATCACTTTTAATGAATCTTAATTTACGTAAATAATCTAGCTCATCTTGCCTAAATTTTAACGCACACAAATAGTCCAACTGCTCTTCCAACTCATCGATAATAGCACTTAATGGGAAAGCGATTTCTCGCCAGTTTCTACATTTAAAATGGTAAACACTGTGTGTTTCTGGAAACTGATGTAGAATCACTTGTAGCATGGTGAATTTATATAAATCAGTATCTAGAAGAGAATTAATAATTGGCTTGTTATACATCCTAGATTCCTTGCTTTATTCAATTAAATAAAAAAAAAAAACAATCACTCATTCTACACAGATTCAGCCCTCATATTAAGATAAAAATCTATAAATTCATATTTTATTTGTATCCAACTTTCTTATACCATTAATAATCAAGTCTAGATGAACTATATATTCATGAACCACTCCTAGTGAATAATAAAAATAGAAATAAATCTATATTTTTATCATCGAATGTAAATATTTTTTAAATTTAACTTATAACAAATGGGGGGAAAACTATATCTAACTGATACATAAGTTGAAATCTATTGATTGTATATTACCGATAATCTTCATATAGCTATTGATAAAAATTGTAAACCTAATGAGTAGATTTATAGTCAATGCATCTTTAGCTAAATGTGTCTGGCTATGAATTGTATATCATGTGCCGCTAATAAACAGAGATTAAACTTAATTTATTAAAGTATATCATTTGAAATGTTAGCAAAACATACAGACCCTTTTTAGTTCCTAAATCTTAATGGATTATGAAAGAGTCAGTTACTGGTGTAAAACTAGCAAAATTATGGTATTAGGAGCATAATAGCCATTATCGGAGTACTGAAAATCTGCTTTTCAGTAGCTGAATATCACTTTAGAGGTGATTAAAAATCCTATACCAGATACTGGCTTTAAGAAAAAGTGAAGCCAATATTTGTAAAAGGGAGAGCAAGAATGAAAAATTTTCTTACAAAATAATAAAGGCTTTACGAAAGCTATAAAAGTATGTTATGAATACAGATGTAAAATAAAGGATTAAAAAATTATGAAAAACTATCTAATATTAATAACTGCCATTTTAATACCCACTTTTTCATACGCTGATAAAAAGCAAGACGAGGTCAGAGCAGTGCAGCAATTAACCCAATACGATCAAAAATGTGCTCAGTTTGACAAGGATGCTTGCAAGACCTTACTTACTAAATTAGCGGATATGTGCAAGAAAAATTCATTCGCTTGCTTTAGACTAGGTGAAATTGCTGCTATTAATAGCGAAGTGGCGGCCAGACAAGGGATGACAGAAGACTCTATTCAGTGGCTAGACCTGGCGGTAGGAAGTACCAAACGTGCTTGTCAATTGAACCTGCCTCAAGCATGTACCGAAGTAAAAAAATTAAAATCCAGCTTCCGAAAGTCATGTGAAAAAGGGGATCAATTTTTCTGTAAGGCATCTAAACTACTTTAAAAATATTTAGTTTGATTTAAAGTAGCTATCTGATTTTATTTTAGTTAGCCAATCGGTCTAAATTAGGATTAAAAGGGCTAACTAAAATTTTTTAGTTTATGATATACAATCCAATATTCTTATGAAATATTAATAATTATGAAAGTACCCGAACTACTATTACCTGCAGGTGGGCTAGAACGGATGCGCACTGCTTTTGATTATGGAGCTGACGCAGTCTATGCTGGGTTACCACGCTACTCCTTACGAGCTAGAAACAATGAATTTCTGCATTTATCTGAATTAGAAATTGGTATTAATGAAGCACATCAAAGAGGAAAAAAATTTTTTGTAGCTAGCAATATTCTACCACACAATGCAAAGCTAAAAACTTTTTTAAAAGATATCAAGCCTATTATTGACTTAAGGCCTGATGCTTTAATTATGGCAGATCCTGGCTTAATTATGAAGGTAAGAGAACACTGGCCAGATATACCTATCCATTTATCGGTGCAAGCCAATACTACTAATTATTGGAGTGTAGAATTTTGGAAAAAGGTAGGTATTTCTCGTATTATTTTATCCAGAGAATTGTCCTTGGATGAAATCACTCAGATTAGACAAGAGTGTCCTAATATAGAACTGGAAGTTTTCGTACATGGCGCACTTTGTATTGCTTACTCTGGGCGGTGTTTATTATCAGGCTATTTTAACCATCGTGATCCTAACCAAGGCACATGTACAAATGCTTGCCGCTGGAATTATTCAATACAATCAACCCAAGAAACTGTCTCTGGAGATGTCTCCCCTATTCTTGATTTCAACTTTGAACAATCACTACAAGAACAAAACCAAGCAATGACAGATTGCGGTTCCCAAGAAAGACACCCACTGGCGGATAAGGTTTATCTGATTGAAGAAGCCAATCGACCTGGATCCTTACTACCTATCATGGAAGACGAACATGGTACCTACATTATGAACTCAAAAGATTTACGTGCTGTAGAAAATGTAGCTAAACTAACTCAAATAGGTGTAGATTCATTAAAAATCGAGGGTCGAACCAAATCTGTCTACTATGTTGCACGTACTGCTCAGGTGTACCGTCAAGCGATTGATGATGCAGTTGCAGGCAAGCCATTTGATTACTCTTTATTAGCAGAATTAGAAGGTTTAGCCAATAGAGGTTATACCACAGGCTTTCTGGAAAGACATCATACTCAAGATTATCAGAATTATTTAACTGGCCACTCTACTTCGAAAAGTTCTATCTATGTAGGGCAGGTTAAAGATATTGATTCAGAGGGTTGGGCGACCATAGATGTCAAAAATAAATTTTCCGTTGGTGATCAGGTTGAAATCATCCACCCAACAGGTAACGAAATCATTACTATTCGACAAATAAAGTATAAAAATTCTTTTATCGACTGTGCTAAGGGCAATGGAATCAAAGTATTAATTCCTAATATGCAAGGGAAAGATAATGCTTTGTTAACAAGAATTATATCTAATAAGAAAGATAACTATGCTTAAATTTACCCTACTAGCACAGGATGGACTAGCGAGAAGAACACAAATAGAATTAAACCACGGTACAATACAGACACCTATTTTTATGCCTGTTGGTACTTATGGGTCTGTTAAGGGCATGACCCCTTTAGATTTAGAAAATATTAATGCTGAAATTATTCTAGGTAACACATTCCATTTGTGGTTAAGGCCAGGTCTCGATACCATCCAATCATTCGGTGGCCTGCACAATTTTATTGGCTGGAAAAAACCTATTCTAACTGACTCTGGTGGATTCCAAGTTTTTTCATTAGCAAATATGAGGAATCTAAAAGAAGAAGGTTGTACTTTTCGAAGCCCTATTAATGGAGAAAAATTATTTTTATCTCCTAGAATTTCAATGCAAATCCAGAGTATTTTAAATTCTGACATTGCTATGCAACTAGATGAATGCCTACATGGAACAGCCGATAGAAAATCAACTATTATTTCTTTGGAACTTAGTGCTCGTTGGGCTGAACAATCACTACAGGCATTTCGACAATTAAATAACCCCAATGCTCTATTTGGAATTGTACAAGGGGGGATGTATGAAGATTTACGAGAGCAATCTTTAGCATACTTACTAGATCTTGATTTTGATGGCTTAGCCATAGGTGGCTTGTCAGTAGGGGAAAGTAAAGAAGATATGTATAGAATACTAAAACATACTGCACCTATTCTACCTAAAGATAAACCTCATTACTTAATGGGTGTTGGGACACCTGAAGATATTGTTAAAGGCGTTGCTTGTGGCGTTGATATGTTCGATTGTGTTATGCCAACTAGGAATGCGAGAAACGGATGGTTGTTTACCCGTTTCGGTGATATTAAAATAAAAAATGCTAGATATAAACAAGATCATCGGCCACTTGATGAAACTTGTACATGCTATACTTGCCAAAATTTCTCTCGTGCTTACTTGCATCATTTACATAAATGTAAAGAAATTTTAGGTGCTCAATTAAATACCATTCATAATCTCAGCTATTATTCAGAATTAATGCAAGAAATAAGAAATAGTATAGAAAAACAGCAATTTGAAAATTTTATGCATAAATTCCATACGGACAGAAACCAAGGTATATCATAAGTAATACCAATGCTAAACTGATATTAACATCAGTCAGATCTCATGCAACTCAAATATCATTAATTATTCTAAACAAAATCATCGTACTCTGTATTATGACCAACCTAATTTGACACTACTTCTTGTTCTGAAACATATGTTTTATTGATTCGTATTTCTTCACTATTTTCCTAAGTTGGTCTTCATCCCATTTTGCCTTTACGCCTATCACTTTTTTCATTTTTAATTAATCTAAAAGCTTGAAACGAACGATACCCAGTTAAAAATGTGGTTACAAATGATGTAAAAATAATAGGATATGCAATTAAATCAGTGAATTTAAAGAATAAAATAGTCAATACTAAAAGAACAATACTAATCCCTAAATATGAGTAAAACTCTGCTTTGTCTAAAACATCTTGATCTTCTGTACTACCGCGAAAAATTTCATCTATACTTTTACCTAAATAAGCCATTTGTCTTACTAAAGCTTTTGATTGCATATTTGTAAATCGACTTCTCTCTACAGGGGTTAATTTTTCCCGCTCATTGGCTAATTGTGCTTTCCTATCTTCACTTAATACTATCTCAGTAGAATGTTTAATATCATCTAAATATGCCATTGCCAATGGTAAAACTGCTTCTTCTCCCTCCAACATAATATCTAACTCACTATTGGCAAACCAACTAGATATATTTAAATTAGTTGAACCAACTCTTGCCCATTTTCCATCCAAAACTAATGTTTTTGAATGAATCATCGAACCATTCCATTCAAAGATTCTTACACCAGCCTCTAGTAAATCACGATATTGGGTTCTAGAAACAGAAGCAATCCAAGGGATATCAGATGAACGTGGAACTAATATTCTAACATCGACGCCATCTTTGGCTGCATTAATCAACAATTGTAGGTACATTTTGGTTGGCATGAAATAAGCGTCAGTAATCCAAACACTTGATTGCGCAAAAGTAATGGCCATCAAATCCAAGCGTATCATATTTGCAGTCAATCGGCTAGTTGCTATCACCCAAGCATTTGATAAGGATGCTTCTTGAGATAAATCTCTCATAGGTAATGGTTTTTCATCAAAAGCTACTTCTGAAAGATCAGATAATGTTCCTTTAAAAGCTTCTAAAACTTCTAATACAATTGGCCCCTCTAATTCAAGTCCACTATCTCGCCAAGCAGGAATTCCTTTTTTGGGATCTCCTTCCCAATCTGAAGACATACATAGTCCAGATACATATGCTTTTCTACCATCTATAATAATAGATTTACGATGATTACGAGATAAGACTCCCATTCCTGAAAAAACATTTAATTTATTAAATGTAAAAACCCGTGCTCCATTCTCTCTTAATGGATTAAAAAAACCTTTGATATGTGCACTCAAGCTTCCAAACCAGTCATAAATTAAATAAACATTAACCCCCTGTTTTAATTTTTTGATAAGTAAATCTCGGACTTTTTGACCATAATTTTTGGGCTCCCATATGTACATCTCAATACAAATGAATTTTTCTGCTGAATTGATACCCTCTAACCATACTGGAAAATTTTCTACTGCATCTTTTAAATAGGTTATTTTATTATTTTTCGTTGATTTAGAACCTCCCGTAATTCTACAAATAGAAGTTTCTAATATTTTATCTATTGATATCCCTTCTGATACTTCATTTGTTTTTACTTTGTCCATAGTACAAACCCTTATTTGTTTTGAATAATTTTTGTTCATGTATGAACAAGTTTACATCATATCAAATTTATTCATATCATGTTACAATGCAAAAATTTTAAAATGGAAATAATTAGGAATCGATATGAGTTTAAAATGCGGAATCGTTGGTCTGCCTAATGTAGGTAAATCAACTCTTTTTAATGCTTTAACTAAAGCAGGAATTGAAGCTGCAAACTATCCTTTCTGTACTATAGAGCCGAACACTGGTATTGTAGAGGTACCTGACCCTCGTTTAACCACACTATCTAATATTGTTAATCCACAAAAAATACAACCTGCTATCGTTGAATTTATCGATATCGCGGGTTTAGTCGCTGGTGCTAGCAAAGGAGAGGGTCTAGGAAACCAATTTCTGGGGAATATAAGAGAAACCAATGCTATCATCAATGTTGTTCGTTGTTTTGATGACCCCAATATTATTCATGTTGCTGGGCGTGTTAATGCAATTGATGATGTAGAAATTATTGCTACGGAACTGGCTTTAGCCGACTTGAGCACAGTAGAAAAAATAATTGCAAGAGAAGGTAAAAAAGCAAAATCAGGAAATAAAGAAACAGCTGCTTTAATCAACTTGCTGCAAAGATTAATACAACCTTTAAATGAAGGGAAACATTTACGTTTACTTAACCTTTCTGATGATGAACAAAAACTATTAAAACCACTTTGTTTGTTAACTATTAAACCGGTACTTTATGTTGCCAACGTACTGGAAGATGGCTTTGAGAATAATCCTCTTCTCACTCAGTTACAGGAACTGGGAGTGAAAGAAAATGTTCCTGTTATTGCTATTAGTGCAGCAATGGAATCAGAAATAGCTGATTTAGAAGATGATGAAAAAAGAGACTTTCTCAATGAAATGGGTCTTGAGGAACCGGGATTGAATCGTCTTATCCGAGCAGCATACGATTTATTAGGTTTACGAACTTATTTTACTGCAGGCGTAAAAGAAGTCAGGGCTTGGACTATTCACAAAGGTGATAGTGCACCTCAAGCTGCTGGTGTTATTCACACTGATTTCGAACGAGGATTTATTCGTGCACAGGTAATTGCATATGAAGATTTTATTACTTTAGGAGGGGAAACTAAATCCAAAGAAGCCGGCAAAATGAGAACAGAAGGAAAAGATTATATTGTACAAGATGGTGATATAATTCATTTCCTATTTAACGTTTAAATGAATACTCTCAACACAAATAATTCACTATGGAGCATATATTATTCGATTTTATTAACTGTTCTCTAAACAAGACTAATCAGCTTCAAACCAGGAACCAACTATTTCTTCTACTTCTTCTATGCCTGTTTTTTTGAGGCTTGAAAATAACTGTACCGATAGTTGCATTCCATCTGACAACCAAGACTGTAATGCTTTTTTAACCATAAATAAAGTCCTCATCTGTTCTTGACGAGATAATTTATCTGCTTTAGAGAGCAAAATATGTACAGGTAATCGCCTTGGGAAGAAGAAATCTAACATAACTTTATCTAACTCTTTTAGTGGATGACGACTATCCATAATCATCACTAAACCTAAAATAGCTTCACGACTGACTAAATAATTTCCCAATAAATCAACCCAATGTTTTCTCACAGACTCTGGTACTGCTGCATACCCATACCCTGGTAGATCCACCATGAAATCACCATTCTTTAATTGAAAATAATTAATATGTTGTGTTCTTCCTGGTGTTTTAGAGACATATGCTAGACGATTACGTCCTGTTAATATATTGATAACACTTGATTTACCTGCATTACTTCTTCCTACAAAAGCAATTTCTCTATCAACTATCGGTAAATCTTTTAAATAATTCACTGTAGTAAAAAACTTAGTCTCACGAAAAAAATTGGAATATTGCATATATTTTGCTCTTTAATAAGATTATTAATATCACAAGTTAACTAGATACAAAAACGATGAATTCTATTATCAACCATAATTTAAAATATATTCTAAATCTAAAATTACTGATAGAATTAACTATCTTTAATTACTAATTATCATATATGGATTTTAGTTGGGTTTTAGATCTCAATATTCTCATTGGTTTTATCACATTATTAGTCTTAGAACTTGTGCTTGGTATAGACAATCTGGTATTTGTTGCTATTATTTCCAATAAAGCAAAACTTGAACATAGAGATCTTGCCCGTATTTCAGGTTTGAGTTTAGCCATTGTTATTCGTATCATCATGCTTGCACTGGCATCATATTTAATTTCCATGACAAAACCTCTATTTACCTTTGCCAATATGATATTTTCTGCTAAAGATATGCTCATGATTGCAGGTGGACTGTTTTTAATTTATAAAACTACAACTGAATTACATGAAAAGATTGATGAGCAAGTCCAATATAAAGATACTTACCAAACCAGAGCAGATTATACTCCTACAGGCATTGTTATACTACAGATTATATTATTAGATGCTGTTTTTTCTATTGACTCAGTGATTACGGCGGTTGGAATGATTAACCATATTACTGTGGCAATGTTGTCAGTTACAATTGCTATGATATTTATGATCATGGGCAGTAAACATTTAACAGAATTTATCAACAAACACCCCACAGTGGTGATACTATGTTTAGGTTTTTTGTTATTAATTGGACTTTCCCTGATCCTGGAAGGTTTCCATATTAGTGTGCCTAAGGGCTATATCTATGCGGCTATTCTCTTCTCTATTATGATTGAAATACTCAATCAAATATCTTCTAAAAACCGAAAAGAAAATACCTATACCAGTGTGAGTTGGAGAAGAAGAACCATTGATTCTGTTTTAGGTATGATGGGTGTTCGTGAAAGTATTTTAGCCAGTGCTACTAAAAATGGGGAAGTCATAGAAGATCAAAGTATTTTTGAAGATAATGAAAAACATATGATTCGTAGGGTTCTTACCTTGGCAGAAAAACCTATCGAAGCAATTATGACACCACGAATGGAAATTGAAAAATTAAATATTTCTAAATCTGTTGAAGAACAAAGGAATGATTTAAAAGACAGCCCCTATTCTCGCTTGATTGTAGTAGGCAAAGCAGGTATTGAAGAGCCTTTAGGTTATATTAGTAAGAAAGACATTCTTACTGAATTACTTGAGTCTGAAAAGTATGATATTAATAAATTAATCAAACAACCTCTCTTTATTCCCGAAACAGCAACGGTGTTAACTGCACTAGAACTATTTAGAAATTCACTTTCAGATATTGGTCTAGTTGTCGATGAGTTTGGTACTGTTTTAGGGCTAGTTAGTATGAAGAACATTATGGAATCTATTGCTGGGGAATTTCCAGAAGAATATGAACAAACAGAACTCCCAAGTATTCAAACTAACCCAGACCAAAGTATCACAGTAGAAGGATCATTAGACTACGATCAGCTAACCCAAATAATACACATACCACCACTGCCAGAAGATAGTGAGTTCCATTCAGTTGCTGGTTTAATTATGGAAGAATTACAACAAATTCCTAATATTGGAGATTCAATAGAATATTATGGTTATACCTTTAAAGTTCTGGAAAAAAATGGACAGAAAATAGAACGTGTTAAAATTAAACCATATCATAATAAGCAATAAAATAGAATTAAACACCTATGACCCTTTCTCTTATCTTCTATATCGATCTATTAAATTATGGTAGTGGTTAATCAACCTCTTGGCTTAACTATTCAAAAAACAGAAAATAAAAAACTTCAAATAATACAACAGTTTAAAAACCAAGACTAGATTTTATAAATAGTTTGTTTATAATAACCCACATTACAAAACAATATATACTGTTTGCTGTGTTATATTTATTTAGAAACTTAACTTTCACCCTGATAATTTTAGTAAACTCAGTTAGCTTTACTAAAACGTTTGTTTGTATCGATAAAAGTGGTAATAAAACTTACACCGATAAAGCAAACTTAAATACTTGTTCCGTATCCGAATTAGGCGTATTAAATACGTACTCTGCAGACCTTTCTATTAAAGCTAAAAATACCAAAATAACCAAAGCAAATGGTCAGCTTAGGAAAGTAAATAATCACGAGAACAACCCTACTGATTCTGATATTATCATTTCAAAACAAACACAATCTAAAAGAGATGCTACACGTAAACAAATTCTTAATAATGAATTAAAAAATGAAATACAAGCACTGGTGGATATACGTGGTAAAATGAAAGACGCTCATTCAGAAAATAACCTGTCTATTATCCATCAGCTTGAACAACAAGCAAATGAGCACCAACAAAATATAGATGTTATTTCTAAGGAACTCTCTAGAATATAAACTTATGAGTTTGATTACATTTATTAGAAAAGCCACTTCTTATGATTGCGAAGAGATATATAATGTACATTTGTTCGCAGTCCAATATGCCTGTAAAAACTGTTATGATGATAAAATATTGGAGGCATGGTCTCAGTTGCTTTATCCTGAAAGTTATTTAGCTAGTCTTAAAAATAAAGAATTATGGTTGATTGAATATAAAAACCAAATCCAAGGTTTTTTCCAATTAGATTTAAAAAATGCAGAATTAGATGCACTATATGTACACCCTTTTGTGCATAATAATGGTTTAGGTACTGCCTTAATTCAAAAAGCAGAAAAAATTGCTTACGACTCTAACCTTACCTTTATCAAACTGTATGCATCCCTCAACTCTGTATATTTTTACGAGCTATCAGGCTACAAAAAATTACAAAGCTGCCAACTAATGCTCAATAATAAAACAGGTATAGACTGTGTTTTCATGAAAAAAGATTTAATGGAAGAATACGGTTTATAAATCAAAAGATAATAAAATTTAACTTTTTAGTATTTTCATCCCATTTTGATACACAACATCTATTCCTCTAATTGCAAGACATCACGAATAGCACCTCTATCAGCACTGGTCGCCATTGCCGCATAGGCCTTTAGAGCATTAGAAACTTTACGTTGCCTAGAACAAGGTTTCCAAGCATTTTTTCTTTTAGCTTGCATTTTTTCTTGTCGTTGTTGTAACTGTTCATCCGAAATAAGTAGTTCAATACGACGGTTGGGAATATCAATCTCGATTATATCGCCATTCTCTACCAAGGCAATATTACCTTTTTCTGCAGCCTCTGGTGAGACATGACCAATGGATAATCCAGACGTACCTCCTGAAAATCGACCATCAGTTAGTAAAGCACAGCTTTTATCCAATCCTTTAGATTTCAGATAAGAAGTAGGATACAACATTTCTTGCATACCTGGCCCTCCTTTCGGACCTTCATAACGAATCACCACTACATCACCTGCTTTAATCTTTCCCCCTAATATGGCATCTACTGCCTCTTCCTGACTTTCTAACACTACTGCCGAACCCTTAAATCTTAAGATACTTTCATCTACACCTGCTGTTTTTACTACGCATCCTCTTTGGGCAATATTACCGAATAAGACGGCTAATCCTCCATCCCTAGAGTATGCATGCTCAACATCCCGAATACACCCTTTTTCGCTATCCATATCCAAGCTATCAAACTCATTATCTTGGCTGAAGGCTTTCACACTTCTGATTCCTCCTGGTGCTGCTTTATAAAACTCTTTGGCTTCAATACTGGCTTGATCATCTTTAATATCCCAACACATTAAAGCAACCCCTAAATTTTTGCTATGTACAGTAAGGCATTCTGTATGAATTAAATTTTGACGATTTAATTCCCCTAAAATACGCATCACTCCACCGGCTCGGTGTACGTCTTCCATATAATATTCAGATGAATTGGGTGCTACTTTGCATAAACATGGTACTTGGCGACTTAAACGATCAATATCCGACATTTTAAAATCAACCTGTGCTTCAGCTGCAGTGGCTAATATATGCAAAATCGTATTAGTAGAACCACCCATAGCAATATCCAGACTCATAGCATTTTCAAATGCCTGTTTAGTAGCAATACTTCTAGGTAAAACAGATTCATCACCTTGCTCATAATATTGCTTGGTTAATTCAACAATCCTCTCACCCGCCCGCAAAAATAACTCTTTACGTCTCCTATGAGTGGCTAATAAAGAACCATTACCCGGTAAGGATAACCCTAAAGCTTCTGTTAAGCAGTTCATTGAATTAGCGGTAAACATCCCTGAACAAGAACCACAAGTGGGACATGCTAAATCTTCTACTATAGCAATTTCATTATCAGAAATATTGTCATCAGCTGCATCTACCATAGCATTGATTAAATCCAATTTTTTAATCACAACACCTGAAGAGTTTCGAAGTTTTCCTGATTCCATAGGACCACCAGATACAAAAATGGTAGGAATATTAAGTCTCATAGTGGCTAACAACATACCTGGGGTAATTTTGTCACAATTAGAAATACAAACCAAAGCATCCGCATAATGAGCATTAACCATATATTCAACCGAGTCTGCAATTAAATCTCTACTAGGTAAGCTGTACAACATACCTTCATTGCCCATGGCAATACCGTCATCAATTGCAATGGTATTAAACTCCTTTGCAATACCACCAAATTTTTCGATTTGTTGTACAACCAACTGACCGATATCGTATAAATGCACATGCCCAGGAACAAATTGTGTAAATGAATTAGCAACTGCAATAATCGGCTTACCAAAATCATTATTTTTAACACCTGTTGCTCTCCATAAAGCACGTGCTCCAGCCGCATTACGGCCATGAGTAGATTTTTTTGAACGATATTCTGGCATACTCAGTTCCCTTTATTAATTTAATTATTTTCTAATCAAAGTATAAGATTACCTTATTTTACCAATTTTTCATAGAATCAATATCAAAACAAAATTTTCACTTTAACATCTGTTTGTTATAATGTTAGTTTAGTTTACTCAAGGAAATCTTTATGGTGGTTCACCCTCAATTTGATCCTGTTATATTTACCATTCACCCATTATTTACTATTAGGTGGTATGCACTAACGTACGTTTTAGGTTTTATTGCATTTTTATATTTGGGTAAAAGAAAAATTAATAAACAAGAAGCATATTGTCTTGACTCGATAGACCATTTAGACTCTCTTTTTGTTTATGGTGTTTTTGGCGTTATCTTGGGAGGAAGGCTAGGTTATGTACTTTTTTATAATTCATCCTACTACCTAGACAATCCAGTAAATATTTTAAAAATTTGGGAAGGAGGTATGTCTTTTCATGGTGGGCTCATTGGTGTCATTATTGCCATGATTATTTTTTCTTACCAAAAACACTATAAATTCTTAGAAATTTCAGATTTTGTTGCCCCTTTAGCACCTATTGGTTTAGGTTTAGGTCGGATTGGAAACTTTATTAATGGTGAATTATGGGGTCGTATTACTGGTATCAACCACTTTTGGGCCATGGGATTCCCACAAGCACATAACAGCGATATACGGCTACTACCCACCTTGTCAAAAGATTATTATAAGGCATTCATTGAATATGGTTGTTTACCCAGACATCCATCACAACTATATGAATTTTTACTAGAAGGCGTAGTCTTGTTTTTAATTTTATATTTATTCGCTCGTCAAAAACGGGCATTAGGTCAAATTTCTGCTATATTTTTAATTAGTTATGGTATTTTTAGATTTGCTATCGAATTTAGCCGTGAACCAGATGTTCAATTAGGCTTATTAAGCCTTGGTTTATCTATGGGTCAATGGTTGTGTGTACCTATGATTTTAGCTGGTGTTTTACTCTATGTTTATACTAAAAAACATCCCATTCAATATTGATATTGCAGGATAATAGGCAACAGTGCTAATGGGGTGTTGATTTTAAAATCTTCGCCCCAATCTTCTTCTTTATCTTTCTCACTTAAATAACCCCAACTCGCTAATACTGTTATCATACCAGCATTTTTTCCTGCCTCAATATCTCGCTTAGCATCACCAACATAAATACAATTTTTAGTATCAACCCCCAATTGTTCACACGCAAAGAGCATAGGTTTAGTACTTGGTTTTGCTTCTGAAGTGGTATCCCCACTTACAATCACTTGTGGAGGATATACAAACCCCAATTGATCAATTAATCGATTAGTAAACACTTTTGGTTTATTAGTGACAATACCCCACTTTAACTCCATAGCAATAATCTCTTTAATCAAAGGATTAATTTCCGGAAACAAGATCGTTTTATTTGTGAAAGTTGTTTCATATTGAGCTAAAAATGCCTCTCTCAACTGTAAAAATTCAGAATCAGACTCATCAATATTCATGCCTAATTTTAAAAGTCCCCTTGTCCCATGACTTGCAATTGGTCTGACTAAATCCATCGGTAAAGGTGATAAACCTCTATGTATGAGTAATTGATTTAAAGCACATCCTAAATCAAGTGCCGTATCAGCCAATGTTCCATCTAAATCAAACAAAACCGCTTGTAACATACTTATCACTCTCAATTTATACTACACACTTAAATACCTAATATTCACCCATATAAAAGTACTTCCTAATTAGTCCTTAAATGCAAATGTGAACCAAATCTTTCATCTACAGTATAAAAGATAATTCACACAAATAGGGGTTAAAAAGTTTAATAAGCCATTGATGGGTTTAAAATATGGTAAAAATCTTATTTCCAAATTAACTAAAAATGATACACTAAAAGCCGAGTCAATTGTATTAAATTATTCTATAGAAAAAATAACATATAAAAGCTACATGACTTGCTACACAAATAGAACTTGCTTTTTTGGCTCTATTTGGAAAGAAATCAGGAGAGAAATTGTTATAAATTTCTAGGAATATCTGCTTGCTCAATATTTAAAACTAAATATGTACCTTCCAACGCTCTAGTACTCTCTAGTATCACCAGATACTTTTAGACATATTCTCTAGCTCAACTAACTTTATCTTCACGAACTAATCAAAATGTTCTAATCAACCAAACAAACACATATTAATTATGCAGTAATTGATTTTGCAAAACTAGTTATACCATTAGAAATAGATTTTGCTATTTTTAAACGAAAACTTTCAGTCTTCAACAAATCTTCTTCGGTTTTATTGGAGATAAAAGCAGTTTCTACTAGTACAGAAGTAATATCCGGAGCCTTTAAAACAGCAAAATTCGCTTGATCTACATATTCTTTATGTAATTTATTTACTTTTCCTAATTCTTTTAAGATTAAAGCACCTAATTTTAAACTCCTGTTGATAGTGGCTGTCTGTGTCAAATCAAACAAAGTATTATCTACATTTTTATCACCAACTTTTTTGACACCACCAATCTCATCCGACTGATTTTGAGTTTTAGCTAGATATTTAGCAGCCTCACTAGTCGCACCTTTTTGGCTCAGGGCATATACCCCAGTGCCTCGAGCTGAAGGTTTAGTAAAAGCATCTGCGTGAATAGATACAAAAATATGTGCCTTTAGTTGCCTTGCCTTTGCCACTCTTACTCTCAATGGAATAAATACATCCTCATTTCGAGTCATATAAACTTTAAAACCTTTATTACGCAACTCTGTGCGTACCTTTCTGGCAATATTCAATACTACATCTTTTTCACGCGTTCCTTTAGTGCCAATAGCCCCCGGATCTTCACCACCATGTCCTGGATCTAAAACAATGATTGTATCTCTAATACTTCTTGATTTAGATATATTGACCATGGATTTAGATGTAGAAGCCACAGCGTTCTTGGCTGTTTTCTTACTAGATGAATCACTATCTGCTTCCTTATTCGATACAATAGGAGGATAAACAGTCGTAATAGAGCTCTTATTATTTGTAATCTGACTTATTTTCTCCCCTAGAATATCTCTACCATTATTTTGTACAACTACAGAGGTAGATGTATGAGTAGTAGTCCCATAACTTGATACTTGACCTTTATTATACTCTTGTAATAAAACTAATAATGGATCATCATCACCTGCTACAGAAGCAGGGTATAAATCGATAACCAAACGATTTTTAAATTCTGAAACAGGTTTTAAAGTAAATAATTGGGGATTAATTTTTTCTTTTAGATCAAATACGATTCGAACTGTATTATTATCGTATTGTCCAACCCTAGCCTTAGCAATGTAGGGATCTCTTTCTAACACTTTAACTGAAATACTTTTAATTACCTCATCTAAATGAGAATTTAAGATATCCAATACCAAACGATCCGGACTTTCTAGATGGAAGTATTTATAATCCAAAGGCTGCTGTGATTCAATCGTTACCCTAGTATAAGCAGAAGCGGGCCAAACCCTAACTGCAACAAAATTAGCAGATCTCGTAGCCATAGAGACAGAAGTGGACATGATACTAAACAATAAGGTTCCACCAATTGCTTTTAATATATCTCTACGACTTATCTTACTATCCATTGATCTACCAGTTCTCTTCCCCTTGTTGAATAACCTTCAATATCAACATAACGAGTTAATCCTTTACAGTCTATGTTTAATATGATATCTGGATTTAAATCTATCCCTGAGATTTTTTCTGGCCACTCAATTAAATTAACTGAATGAGTATCAACTACATCATCAAATCCCAGATCATACCACTCCAGTGCATAACCAAAACGATATAAATCAAAGTGGTTGATCAGACCAATATCAGTATGGTATGTTTCTAAAAAACTATAAGTAGGACTTTTCACATTACCTGAAAAATCTAAAGCTTGAAGTAAAGAACGAACGAAAAAAGTCTTGCCTGCACCCAAGCCTCCAATCAAATAAACAATTAAAGGTAGCCTTATTACCAAAGAAAACTCTTGAGCCAAATGATGAGTATCTTCCTCACTTCGTAGTATTATTTTATTCTGATTATAATCAACCATCAACTAACTCTCCCTTTAAGGAGAAAGTATACACCTCGCTTATTTTAATATTAACCATCTGATTTAACAAGTCGATATTACCATTAAAGTTAACAACCCTGTTATTCGCTGTTCTCGCCTGCAGTTGATTAGGATCTTTTTTAGAAATCCCTTCAACTAGACAGCACTGTACAGTACCCAACATACGTTGATTAATCCTTAATGTTTCAGATTCAATAAGCCTATTTAATTGCTCTAATCGCCTAACCTTGACTTCATACGGTGTAATATCTGGTAAGTCCGCTGCGGGTGTTCCTGGTCGAGGGCTATAAATAAATACAAAACTTAGATCAAAAGCAATATCTTTTACTAATTTTAAAGTTTTCTCAAATTCTTCATCCGTTTCAGTAGGGAACCCCACAATAAAATCAGAACTTAGACATAAATCAGGTCGAATTTTCCTTAACTTCCTAATGATAGACTTATATTCTAATGCTGTATAACCTCTTTTCATGGCAGTCAAAACTCTGTCTGAACCACTTTGAATAGGTAAATGTAAATGTGAAACCAATTTGGGTAAATCACGATAGCATTCAATAATAGCATCAGAAAATTCTCTTGGATGACTAGTTGTAAATCTTATTCTTTGAATCTCAGGAATTGCATGCACTATTCTTAATAAAGATGCAAAATCACAAAGGGTGCCATCGCTCACTTTACCTCGATAGGCATTGACATTTTGTCCTAATAAATTAATTTCCTTGACTCCCTGATCTACTAATTCCATAATCTCAGTTAAAACATCATCTAGAGGCCTAGAAAATTCCTCCCCCCTAGTATAGGGAACTACACAGAAACTACAATATTTAGAACATCCTTCCATAATAGAAATAAAAGCGCTTCCACCTTTCACTTCAGCTGGAGGTAAATGATCAAATTTTTCAATCTCTGGGAAAGTAATATCAACTTGTGACATTCCAGTTTTACGTTTTTGATCTATTAATTGCGGTAAACGATGTAATGTTTGAGGTCCAAAAACAATATCAACATAAGGTGCTCGTTTAACAATTTTTTCACCCTCTTGAGAGGCAACACAACCACCTACCCCTATGATCAAATTTTGATTATTATCTTTTAAATGTTTGACCCTGCCTAAATCAGAAAAAACTTTCTCTTGAGCTTTCTCTCGAACACTACATGTATTAAAAAGAATGATATCTGCTTCTTCTGGCTTATCTGTCTTTTGACACTCTTCATTATCCGCTAGAACAGAAACCATCTTATCGGAATCATATTCATTCATCTGGCAACCAAAAGTTCGTATATATACTTTTTTCATTTTATTTCCTAGGCACTTTCATTTTAAAATACAAAAGCCAACTTATATCAGTTGGCTTGTTTTAAAAACTAGTTCATTAAATTCTATTATTCAGCAGACTCGACTTTTTCTGAAAGAGCCTCTTGTATTTGACTTAAGGCTTTTTTCTTTGGCTCTAATTTAGATTCTTCTACCTTATCTACAGCCAATTCCACTAACTGAACCAATGCTAAAGGTGCATTATCCCCATCTCGATAACCATATTTTAATATCCTAACATAACCACCACTTCGGTTACTAAAACGAGGACCTAACTCATCAAATAACTTTACCACCACATCACGATCACGTGTACGACTAAAAGCTAAACGACGGTTAGCTAAACTTGGTTTTTTACCCAATGTAATTAAGGGCTCTGCCACTCTACGTAACTCTTTCGCCTTTGGCAAAGTAGTTACAATAGTTTCTTCAGTCAGTAACGAATTAGTCATGTTACGCAACATAGCTATCCTATGACTGCTAGTTCTATTTAATTTACGATTAGAATTACGATGACGCATGTTACTATTCCTTTATTCAATAATTATCACTTATCCAGCCCAACAGGTGGCCAATAATCCAGTTTTGTCCCCAATACTAAACCTTTAGATGCTAAAACTTCTTTAATTTCGTTAAGAGATTTACGCCCTAAATTAGGTGTTTTTAGCAACTCTGTTTCAGTACGTTGAATTAAATCCCCAATATAATAAATATTTTCTGCTTTCAAACAATTAGCAGAACGTACTGTTAAATCTAAATCATCTACTGGCTGTAATAATACAGGGTCAATTTCTGGCTCTTGCTCTTCTTCAACCTCTTCACATTTATCTTTAAGGTCAGCAAAAATAGACATTTGATCAATCAAAATACGAGCAGCCGTTCTTACAGCATCTTCTGCATTGATCAATCCATTAGTTTCAATATCTAATACTAAACAATCTAAATCAGTTCTTTGTTTCACACGAGCAGGTCTTACTTCAAAGCTCACACGACTAATTGGTGAAAAACTAGCATCCAATTGGATAACCCCAATTTGCCGAGAATCTTCATTTCTCTCTCTCGAAGTAACTGGTTGATATCCTCTTCCACTTTCGACTTTGATGAACATTTCCAATTCACCACCTTCTGCTAGATGACAAATAACATGTTCAGGATTAATAATTTCAACATTATGAGGCAATTGAATGTCAGAAGCAAAAACCACACCTGCTTGATCTTTCTTTAATAATAAAGTCGCTTCATCTGTGCCATGAAGTTTAAATACAATACCTTTTAAATTCAAAAGTACGTCTACCACATCCTCTTGGACATGATCAATAGTAGAATATTCGTGCAATACACCAGTTATATTAACTTCAGTCGGTGCAAAACCAGTCATGGAAGATAGTAAAATTCTCCTTAGAGCATTACCCAGTGTATGACCAAATCCTCTCTCAAAAGGTTCCATAGTAACCAAAGTACGATTAGGTGAAACAACTGCTACCTCAACACTGCGTGGTTTTAAAAATTCGGAAGTACTATTTTGCATTTATCTTTCCTCAAATAGTATCAAGTTATATTATTTAGAGTAAAACTCAACTACTAATTGTTCATTAATTTCTTGACTTAACTCTGAGCGATCTGGATGATTCTTATACTCAGCTGTCATCTTGTTGGCATCTACTGTTATCCAAGAAGGAAAACCAACTTGTTCAGCAAGAATCAATGCTTCTTGTATTCTTGATTGTTTTTTGGCTTTTTCTTTAATGGAAACAATATCACCTGGTTTAATCAAATAAGAAGGGATATTAACTGATTTCTCATTCACTAAAACTGCACCATGAGAAACTAGTTGTCTAGCCTCAGAACGTGTTGAACCAAATCCAGCTCTATACACAACATTATCTAATCTTGACTCCAATAGTTGCAACAAAATCTCACCAGTAGATCCTCTTCGTCTATCTGCTTGAGCAAAATATCTACGGAATTGTCTTTCCAATACTCCATACATTCTACGAATTTTTTGTTTTTCTCTTAGTTGTAAACCATAATCAGATACTTGCTTTGGTTTAGCACCATGCTGTCCAGGTGCCACACTAAAATTTTTACATTTAGAATCTAAAGAACGACGCTTACTCTTTAATTCTAAATCCGTCCCTTCTCTACGGGATAATTTACATTTAGGTCCTAAATAACGTGCCATTGAATTCTTCTCCTAATTAAATACGACGACGTTTCGGAGGGCGACATCCATTATGAGGTATTGGAGTCACATCTGAAATACTGGTAATTTTAAATCCAAGAGCATTTAGCGAGCGAACGGAAGATTCACGACCAGGTCCAGGCCCCCTGATTAAAACCTCTAAATTCTTTACGCCATACTCTTGGGCAACTTTACCAGCTGATTCCGCTGCAATCTGAGCAGCAAAAGGTGTGCTTTTACGAGAACCTTTAAATCCCGCACCGCCAGAGGTAGCCCAAGATAACGCATTGCCTTGACGATCAGTAATTGTGATAATGGTGTTATTAAAAGACGCATGAATATGCGCAACTCCATCACTAACAGATTTACGTACTTTTTTGCGCACACGAGCTGTGTTTGCTTTAGCCATTACATATCCTTAAAAATTAAAATTATTTCTTACCAGCAATCGCCTTACGAGGACCCTTGCGAGTTCTTGCGTTAGTACGAGTACGCTGACCACGACACGGCAAACCACGACGGTGGCGAAAACCGCGATAACATCCCATATCCATTAAACGTTTAACAGACATAGATACTTCACGACGTAAGTCACCTTCTACTTCATATTTGGCAACTTCATCACGTAATCTTTCCAGTTCTGCATCAGATAAATCTTGAACTTTTTTAGAAGGTTCAACACCAGCAGCTGAACAAATTAAATTTGCACGAGTATCTCCAATACCATAAATTGATTGTAACCCAATGACAACATGAGCTTTATTGGGGATATTCACTCCAGCTATACGAGCCATAAATATTTCCTTTTATTATAAAGTCTATTTTAATTAATTTATTTTGATCGAAAAGTAATTCGACCTTTGGTTAAATCATAGGGTGTCATTTCAACTGTAACTTTATCCCCAGGAGAAATGCGAATGTAATTCATCCTCATTTTCCCAGAAATGATACCCAATACCTCATGCCCATTTTCGAGTCTAACTTTAAATGTTGCATTCGGTAACATCTCAAGAACCTCGCCTTTCATTTCTAATGTATCTTCTTTTGCCATACCTTACTTTCTTCGCAAAGCAGAACGGTTCATCAGATCTTCATACTGTTGACTTACTTGGTATGAACTCAACTGAGCAGTAAAATCCATGGTCACCACCACTAAAATTAATAAAGAAGTACCCCCTAAGTACACAGGAATATTAAAGAACTGAATCAACAATTCTGGAATTATACACACAAAAGTAATATATAAAGCACCGTAAAAAGTCAGCCTCAAAATAACTCTCTCTAAGTACTTAGAAGTCTGCTCTCCTGGTCTAATACCAGGAATAATAGCCCCTCCCTTTTTCAAATTCTCTGCAATTTCCCTTGGACTATACATAATAGCCGTGTAAAAATAACTAAAGAAAAATATAGCTGTCGCAAAAATAATTAAATAAACTGGCTGTCCCCTGGTAATCATCACGGAAAAAGTTTGTAAAAAACTCATCTCATTAAAAGATGTAATCCAGTTCATAGCCATTCCTAAAAATGCTAAAATACTGGAGGCAAAAATAGGCGGAATAACACCTGCCATATTCAGTTTAAATGGCACATGCGAACTTTGCCCACCAGCCATAAAACGTGTAGTGACTTGTCGCTTAGCATAGTGAATGGGGATCTTCCTTTGTCCACTCTCTACCAGAACAACAAAATATATTAAGGCCAAGGCTCCTGAAAAAATCATTACCCCAACAAACATATTCATAGAACCATTTCTAATCATATCCAGAATTTGATAAATACCTGTTGGAATCGAAGCTGCTATACCAGCGCAAATTATAATTGAAATACCGTTGCCAATACCTCTTTCTGTTATCTGTTCACCAAGCCACATTAAAAACATAGTACCTGTTACCAAACAAACAACTGTAGACAAATAAAATTCATAAGATCCGATGATAACAACACCAGGTTGAGATAACAATAACTTTGCCATTCCTAATGACTGGAAAACAGCTAATACAATTGTCCCAATACGCGTATATTTGGTAATAACTCTTCTTCCAGCTTCCCCCTCTTTCTTTAATGCTTTCAAAGAGGGGATAATTTCTCCGGCTAACTGCATCACAATAGATGAAGAAATATAAGGCATAATACCAATTGCAAAAATGGAAAATCGTTGTAATGCACCACCTGAAAACAAATTCAACATACCTAATAAACCATTACTAGACTGTTGCACCATATTACTCATCGCTACAGGATCAACACCAGGGACAGGTATATGCGCACCCAAACGATACACAAATAAAGCACCCAAAACAAACATAATCCGATTCATTAAATCGGATGAAACATTTGTTTTACTTAATTTTTGAGAACTTGCCACTTATTTTCCCTTTAAATTATTCTATTTTTCCACCAGCTTCTTCCAACATTTTCTTAGCACCTGCAGTCACTCTTAATCCTCTAACCACGAGTGCTTTAGAAATCGAACCTGTACCTATAACCTTAACATTCTGACTAATGCTTGGAATAAGTTTGGCTTGCTTCAAGGTCAAAATATCAATGTCTGTAACAGGTAATTGTTGCAACTGTGTTAAAGTTACCTGTGCATTATATCTATTAGTAAGAGATCTAAAGCCTCTTTTAGGTAAACGACGCTGAATAGGCATTTGCCCACCTTCAAATCCAACTTTATGATAGCCACCCGCACGACTCTTTTGACCTTTGTGTCCACGTCCACAAGTCTTACCTAAGCCACAACCAATACCTCGACCAACTCTCTTAGCCACTTTTTTAGAACCTTCTTTAGGTTGGATAGTATTTAAATACATTTTATCACTCCACTTTAAGTAGATAACTAATCTTATTAATCATACCTCTATTTTCAGGCGTATCTAAAACTTCTACTGTATGTTCACGACGACGCAACCCCAATCCCCTTGCACAAGCTCTGTGTGATTGACGACAACCAATCAGACTCTTCTCTAAAGTAACCTTTATTGTTCCTGGAGATTGTTTAGTTTTGTTTACCCCTTTATTTTTATCACCTGTCACCCTATTAGCAGACGAAGTCTTACTTGATACCATTTTTGGCTCAACTACTTCAGAAACATTTTCCTTATTAAAAGAAGTTTCCTCCTGATCCGAGCTCGACGATTTAGTACTACTTATTTTTGTTTGAGCAACTTTATTGTCCGATGTGTTTTTTACAGATCCAGCCACTACTTCACTCGAATCTTGTGTTACTACCTCTAATTCTTTATCACTCATAACTTATTCCCAAAATTTTTTCCACCGACAACCCTCTCTTTCGAGCAATTTCATCAGGTGTTTTAATTTTCATTAATCCATCTAAAGTGGCACGGACGATATTATAAGGGTTGGTAGATCCATGAATTTTAGCAGATACATTATGAACCCCCATAACATCAAATACTAAACGCATTGCCCCCCCTGCCTTCACACCACTACCCTCTTTAGAAGGTTGTATAAAAACCTTGGTTGCCCCATGCTTACCAATTACTTGATGATGAATGGTTCTGTCATTTAAAGGAATATGAACCATGTTTTTTCTAGCTTGATCCATTGCTTTTTGAATTGCCAAAGGCACTTCCTTTGCTTTTCCTTTACCCATACCTACTCGCCCATCACCATCACCTACCACAGCAAGAGCCGAAAAAGACATGATGCGCCCACCTTTTACAACTTTAGTGACACGGTTAACGGAAACCATTTTTTCCAATAAACCATCACCGCGATCTTCTACTTGTTTTGCCATTATTACTCCGTTTATCTTAATTAACAGTTCAAGCCATTGGCTTTAGCTGCATCGGCTAAAGCTTTTACGCGACCATGATATTTATATCCAGACCTATCAAAGGCTACATCAACAATTCCTACAGATTTTGCACGCTCAGCAATTAATTTTCCGACCTCTGCTGCCACATCAGTAGTATTTCCAATCTTATACTTAGAACGCACTGCAGATTCCAAACTTGAAGCATAAGCCAAAACTTTCTCGTTATCCGCAGACAAAATTTGAGCATAAATATTGTTATTACTTCTATAGACTGTCAAACGGATGGAACGCGAATTCGCTATCTTAGCACGAGTTTTGCTTGCTCTGCGTATTCTCGATTGATTTTTATTCATTTTATTGCCTCAATTATTTCTTAGTAGTTTCTTTAATGACAACATGTTCATCAGCATACCTAATTCCTTTACCTTTATAAGGCTCAGGAGGTCTGTACCCTCTCACTTCTGCTGCCACTTGACCTACTTTTTGTTTATCAAACCCTGAAATAATAATTTCAGTTTGAGATGGCGTCTCTGCAATAATACCATCTGGCAATTGATATGCTACCGGGTGTGAGAAACCCAAAGAAAGATTCAAAACCTTACCCTGAGCCTGAGCACGATAACCCACACCAATTAACTGTAACTTTTTTTGAAACCCTTCAGAGACACCATGCACCATATTGGCAACGATTGCCCTCAAAGTACCAGACATCGCACTTGATTCTTTAGATAAAGATTTAGCTTCAAATTTAATCTCACTATTGTCCACCACAACAGCAACTAAGTCAGGTTTAAACTTCTGCCTGAGCTCACCTTGCTTACCTTTTACAATAATTTCATTATTGTTAATTTTTACATCAGTTCCTTCAGGAATACTAATCGGATTTTTTGCAATTCTAGACATGATTAATTCCCTCCTCTAAGCAACGATACACAATAACTCGCCACCTATTTGATTAGCACGAGCTTTACGATCTGTCATCACACCTTTTGATGTACTGACAATAGCTACTCCCAAGCCATTCATCACACTCGGAATATCATTAGCACCTTTATACACACGCAAACCCGGACGAGAAACCCGTTTAATCAATTCAATAACTGGTTTACCTGCATAGTATTTTAACTCAATCTCCAAAGTCGGTTTACTCTCATTATTTAACTTATAATCTTCAATATAACCCTCTTCCTTCAAAACCTTAGCAATAGAACATTTAAGTTTTGAAGATGGCATTATGACAAACTCCTTACCTGCCACTTGCCCATTACGAATACGAGTCAACATATCAGAAATAGGATCATGCATACTCATTAATTAATCTCCTACTTACCAACTAGATTTAATCACACCAGGAATTTCGCCCTTCATTGCAAGTTCGCGAACCTTAGTACGACCTAATCCAAATTTTCTAAAAGTACCACGTGGCCTGCCTGTTATCTCACAACGACGTCTCTGACGTACAGGCATCGCATTACGTGGAATAGATTGAAATTTTAAACGCGCCTCAAATTTTTCTTCTGCTGTTGCATTCGGATCATTGATAACCGCAATGATCGCAAGACGCTTTGATTTATACTTCTCAGCCAAACGTCGACGTTTTACATCTCTATAGATTAACGATTTTTTTGCCATATATCTTAACTCTTAAAAGGAAAATTCATTAATGTTAACAACTCTCGTGCTTCTTCATCAGTTTTCGCCGTAGTGGTAATCGTTATATTCAAACCACGCAAAGTGTCTATCTTATCATATTCAATTTCAGGAAATATGATTTGCTCTTTCACACCCATATTATAATTACCTCTTCCATCAAATGATTTAGGATTCAAACCTCTAAAATCACGGATACGAGGCAAAGAAACAACAATTAATCTTTCTAAAAACTCGTACATTCGACGACGACGCAAAGTTACTTTACAACCGATGGGGTAGTCATCACGTATCTTAAAACCAGCAATAGATTTTTTAGCTTTTGTCACAACAGGCTTTTGCCCTGAAATTCTTGCTAAGTCAGATAAAGCGAACTCCATAACCTTCTTATCAGAAACTGCCTCACCCACACCCATATTTAAAGTGATTTTTTCAATACGAGGCACTTCCATAATAGACTTATAGCCCATTTTTTCCATCATTCGAGGAGCAATTTCTTCCACATACTGTTTTCTTAAACTAGACATATTCAACCCCATTAAGTCCCAATCGTTTGTCCATCAGATTTATAAAAACGAACACGACGCACTTTATTATCTTCCCCTGTCACAACTTTAATTCCAACTCGATCTGCTTTCTTAGTCTTAAGATTTAAAATCGCAACATTAGAAATCGCTATCGGCATAGTTTTAACTATTACACCACCTTCTTTCCCTTTTGCAGGATTTGGTTTCGTATGGCGTTTAACAACATTTACACCTTCAACCATAACTTTACCATCAGTAACTTTCAAAACTTTACCCTGGCGTCCTTTATCTTTACCTGCAATTACTACAACTTGATCGCCTTTGTGAATTTTATTCATATGAACTCCTTAAATCACCTCTGGTGCCAATGAAACGATCTTCATAAATCGCTCCGAACGTAATTCACGTGTTACTGGTCCAAAAATACGAGTACCCAATGGCTCAAGTTTAGTATTCAATAACACCGCAGCATTACGATCAAATTTAATCAAATTACCATCAGAACGACGTACACCCTTAGCAGTTCTAACAACCACTGCATTGTATACATCACCTTTTTTAACACGGCCATGTGGTGCCGCATCTTTTACTGTAACTTTTATGACATCGCCAACTGTTGCGTAACGACGTTTTGAGCCACCCAACACCTTAATGCACATCACTTTACGTGCACCAGAATTATCAGCCACATCCAACATGGTTTGCATCTGAATCATGATGATTACCTTTACTTGCTTGCAATAATAAATTAACTCAACAATTCTAATACCAACTTAACTTACCATTATTAAAGGTCTTTTAATCAACACCAACCTTCAACACCCCATACATTCCATCCACCAGTATGGGGTTCCAATAAATCAGTCTTGGTTCCCGAAAAGGATATAGATTATCTATTTTTTAATTTTAAACAGGGATTGTAACATGATTTATTAATTTCAACAAGCCCCGCCTAACACACTCATCTAATTTTTATTAAATAATTTTAGCTTTCTCAACTAACGAAGTAACAACCCAGGCTTTAGTTTTTGAAATAGGTTTATGCTCTGAAATACGCACAATATCACCTTGTTTACACTCATTAGCCTCATCATGTGCATGAATTTTGCTTGTCTTACGAATAAACTTACCATACAAAGAATGTTTCACTTTTCGCTCAACAAATACAGTAACCGTTTTATCCATCTTATCACTAACCACTTTACCAATTAGAGTACGTACATTTTTATTACTCATACTGCTTGTTCTCCTTTTTCAGTCAAAATAGTCTTAATACGTGCAATATCACGTTTAATTTTTCTAACCTCACTGGTTTTAGCTAACTGACCGGACGATAGCTGCATCCTTAAACCAAAACTCACTTTGTTTAATTCCAAAAGTTCTTTTTTTAAATCTTCCAAACTTTTTTCTCTAAGTTCCATTATGCTCATTATTACCCCATCCGTCTAGTCACAAAAACAGTTGAAATAGGTAGTTTAGCAGCTGCTAAAGCAAAAGCTTGGCGCGCTAAATCCTCGGATACTCCATCCATTTCATACAGTACTTTTCCAGGACGTATTTCAGAAACGAAATACTCAGGAGAACCTTTACCTCCTCCCATACGCACACCAATTGCTTTTTCTGTAATAGGCTTATCAGGAAAGACTCGAATCCAAATACGACCGCCACGTTTAATATGACGAGTCATCGCACGACGAGCTGCCTCAATTTGTCTTGCTGTCAAACGCCCCCTACCTGTAGCTTTTAAAGCAAAATCACCAAAATTTATATCAACACCATTCGTAGCTATGCCTGTATTACGACCTTTATGATGTTTGCGAAACTTTACTCTATTTGGCTGCAGCATTTCTACCACCTGCCTTTCTTCTTCTATTTAATTGAGGTTTCTGATCAGAAATATGATCTGGAGAACCTATTTCCCCCTTATAAATCCAAATTTTAACACCGATAATTCCATAAGTAGTCAACGCTTCACTGGTAGCATAATCTACATCAGCACGCAAAGTATGCAGAGGAACCCTCCCCTCTCTATACCACTCACTTCTTGCGATATCGATTCCATTTAACCGACCTGAGCACATTATCTTAACCCCTTTAGCCCCTTGTTTTATCGCATTTTGCATTGCTCGACGCATCGCCCTTCTAAAAGCAACACGCTTTTCCAACTGCTGAGCTATACCATCAGCAACTACCTGTGCATTCAATTCTGGTCTACGAATTTCTTCAATATTAACATGAACTGGAACACCTATTAATTTTTGTAAATCATTTCTTAAACTTTCTATGCCCTCACCTTTTTTTCCAATAACAACACCAGGTCTAGCACTGTGAATTGTAATACGGGCAGACTTAGCTGGTCTTTCAATAACAATTCTACCAACTGATGCACCTGACAATCTTTTATCTAAGTATTCCCTAACTTCTATATCTTGTTTCAAAATAACAGGAAATTCACTAGACTTAGCATACCACTTAGAAGACCAGTCTTTATTGACTGACAAGCGAAAACCCATCGGATTAATTTTTTGACCCATTCTGTTTCCCTTTAATCACTTAAAGTCACATTGATGTGACAAGTTTGTTTTTCAATACGATTACCACGTCCTTTAGCTCTTGCATGAAATCTCTTTAAGCTCCCTGATTTATTAACAAAAACTTCACAAACTTTAAGTGTGTCTATATCCGCACCTTCATTGTTCTCTGCGTTAGCAATCGCCGATAGCAAGACTTTCTTGACTAAATCAGACCCTTTTTTAGGACTGAAAGTCAAAATATTTAATGCCTCTTCTACTTTTTTACCACGGATCATATCTACAACTAATCTTGCTTTTTGTGCAGATATCCTCGCGTTTTGATGATTTGCCGTAGCTCTCATATATACCTCTTACTATTTCTTAGCTTTTTTATCAGCCAAATGACCTTTAAAGGTACGCGTTAACGAAAATTCACCCAATTTATGCCCGACCATATTATCACTAATATACACAGGAACATGGGTACGACCATTGTGTACTGCAATAGTCAAACCAATAAAATCAGGCAAGATGGTTGAACGACGTGACCATGTTTTAATTGGTCTCTTATCATTAGTCTCACGAGCTGCATCTACTTTTTTTAAAAGATGTAGATCAACATAAGGACCTTTCTTTAATGAACGTGCCATATTAATTAACCTTTACTAGAATAACGACGACGTACAATCATACTGTCTGTACGTTTGTTAGAACGAGTACGATAACCTTTTGCTGGTGTACCCCATGGACTAACCGGTTCACGTGCTTCACCAGTCTTACCTTCACCACCACCATGAGGATGGTCAATCGGATTCATTGCCACACCTCGGACAGTAGGACGAACACCTCTCCAACGATTAGCACCCGCCTTACCTAATTTTTTCGCACTTTGTTCTTCATTTCCAACTTCACCTATAGTTGCTCTACAACTAATGTGAACCTTCCTAATTTCACCAGAACGCAAACGAATTTGCGCATAAATACCCTCTTTTGCTAATAAAATAGCAGAAGATCCAGCCGATCTTGCAAGCTGAGCCCCTTTACCCGGTTTTAATTCAATACAATGAATAGTAGTACCAACTGGTATATTTTGAATAGGTAGATTATTACCTACCTTAATAGGTGCCTTAGCTCCCGCCATCAATGTATCACCAGCTTTAATCCCTCTTGGTGCAATAACATAACTTCTTTCACCATCTAAATAACAAACTAAAGCAATTAATGCACTACGATTAGGATCATACTCAATTCTTTCAACTTTAGCTTTGATACCATCCTTTGTATTTCTCTTAAAATCAATAATGCGATAGTTTTTCTTGTGTCCACCACCTTTATGACGAGTTGTAATATGTCCATTATTATTACGACCAGCATTACTTCTTTTTTTCTCTACTAAAGGTGCGTATGGTGCCCCTTTATGCAAGCCGTCTACCTTAATACGGATCATTCCACGCTGACCAGCAGAAGTAGGTTTCATCTTTATAATAGCCATTTATTTCTCCCTATTCCACACTCTTAGAAGTTGTTGCTTCTACATCTAAATTTTGACCAGGAACAAGAGTTACATAAGCTTTTTTCACATCACTTCTTTTCCCTACATATCGCCCAAAACGCTTGTTTTTACCCATTTGATTGACAGTATTGACTGCCTTAACTTTAACCTCAAACATCAATTCAACAGCTGCCTTAATTTCACGCTTTGTTGCCGTGCGTCTTACTCTTAAAACAATTTGTTCTTTATTTTCAGTTAAATCGTTACTTTTCTCAGAAACCACTGGAGCAACGATAATCTTCATTAAACGTTCTTGATTCATGCTAATTGCTCCTCTAGTTGTGTAACTGCTTCTTTAGTTAAAATCACCTTGTTGTAGTACAACAAACTATAGGGATCGATTCTTTGGGTTTCTAACACCAGGACATTAGCTAAATTTCTACTAGACAAATAAATATTCTCTGATAATTCATTGGTCAAAAACAAAGCTTTATCCAGACCCATATTCCTGACCTGCTCAGCAAAATCTTTAGTTTTTGGAGATTGAGCACTCAATTCATCAATCACAAACAATCTTTCATCACGAACCAACTGAGATAAAATGGTTGCTATACCTGCACGGTACATTTTCTTATTTACCTTTTGAGTAAAATTCTCCCATGGCTTGCTAGGAAACGCACGCCCACCTTTTCTCCAAACAGGAGATGCAGCAGAACCCGAACGAGCTCGACCTGTCCCCTTTTGCTTCCATGGTTTTCTACTAGTGAATTTTACTTCCGCTCTCGACTTTTGAGCTCTGGTACCACTTCTTGCATTCGCCAAATATGCAGTCACTAATTGATGAACCAACGATTCATTATATTCCCTAGCAAATAACATATCTGAAACAGTCACATTACCAGAGATATTACCTTTATCATCAATAATCTTAAGTTCCATTAAATACCTCTCTTCACGCTAGGACGCACAATAACATCACTATTAACAGATCCTGGAATAGCACCTCTAATTAATAGCAATTGTCTCTGAACATCAACTCTAACAACTCTTAAATTCTGAGTTGTCACACGTCTTGAACCTAGATGTCCGGGCATCTTTTTGCCTTTAAACACACGCCCCGGATCCTGACACTGACCAATAGATCCTGGCGCACTATGCGAAAGTGAGTTACCATGAGACGCTCTCTGAGAGCTAAACTTATTTCTCTTGATATTACCCGCAAAACCCTTACCTTTACTAATGCCGGTAACATCAACTAATTGACCCTCTTCAAAAATAGAAACATCAATATTCTTACCTAACTCTAACTGTGCTAATTGATCTTCATCTAAAAGAAACTCGATCAAGCCAGAACCAGCTTCAACGCCTACCTTGGCAAAATGACCTGCCTGTGCTTTATTAACACGATTTGCTTTTTTTCGACCAAAAGCTAACTGAACAGCACTATACCCATCAGTTTCTTTGGATTTTTTTTGAGTAACACAATTTGTCGGCACCTCAAGAACAGTCACAGGAATTGCCTCCCCCTGCTTACCAAAAATTCTTGTCATACCAACTTTACGTCCTACTAGACCTAAAGCCATAATAATACCTTTTAAAAAATTATTCTAATTAATCATTAGGCAATTACGATTGACTGCCCAAACTCAATAAGGCTTCATTAATACTAAACACAATAACGAATGCCTAAACTACATCACCTACACCCCACCTAAACTAGAGTTGTTTCGTAGTTTTTAAAACAAAAGCTCAACTTAAAACAAATTTTAAGTTGAGCTTGGTATTTTAACAGATATTTCAAAAAGAAACAACACTATTAACAGATTATAATATTATTTTAAACTACTGCACCTTAATTTCCACATCCACCCCTGCAGGCAGATCAAGTTTCATTAATGCATCTGTAGTTTTATCTGTCCAATCTACAATATCCATCAATCTCAAATGAGTTCTTATCTCCAACTGCTCACGAGACTTTTTATTCACATGAGGAGAACGTAGAATATCAAATCGCTCAATTTTCGTTGGTAAAGGAATAGGCCCCTTTACCACAGCTCCAGTACGTTTAGCAGTATCTACAATCTCCTGGGCAGAATGATCGATCAAATTATAATCATACGCCTTCAATCTAATTCTAATTTTTTGAGTTTTCATGAATGTTAACTCCCAAAATTAAGCGACGATTTTAGAAACGACACCGGCACCAACCGTACGACCACCTTCTCTTATCGCAAAGCGTAAACCCTCTTCCATCGCTATTGGTGCTATTAACTCAACATCCAATGTAACATTCTCTCCCGGCATCACCATTTCCGTTCCTTCCGGTAAATTAACCGCACCCGTTACATCTGTCGTTCTAAAATAAAACTGTGGACGATAATTATTAAAGAATGGTGTATGTCTACCACCCTCTTCTTTACTCAACACATAAACTTCCGCTGAAAACTTAGTGTGAGGTTTGGTTGAACCTGGTTTTGCCAACACCTGACCACGCTCTACATCTTCACGCTTAGTACCTCTTAATAATACGCCAACATTATCTCCAGCTTGTCCTTGATCTAACAACTTACGGAACATCTCAACACCAGTGACCGTCGTCTTTTCCGTTGCCTTCAATCCAACAATCTCAACCTCATCTCCAACGTTCACAATACCACGTTCAACACGTCCAGTCACTACCGTACCACGGCCTGAAATAGAGAAAATATCTTCGATTGGCAATAAAAATGGTTTATCCACTGCTCGTTCCGGTGTAGGAATATAACTATCCAATGCAGCTGCTAATTCCAGTATTGAAGGCTCCCCAATTGCTGACTGATCTCCCTCTAATGCTTTCAATGCAGAGCCCTTAACAATAGGCGTGTCATCCCCCGGAAAGTCATAACTAGATAATAAATCCCTTACTTCCATCTCTACTAATTCTAGTAACTCTTCATCATCTACTTGATCACATTTATTTAAATACACCAAAATGTATGGTACACCTACTTGACGACCCAGTAATATATGCTCACGTGTTTGTGGCATAGGACCATCTGCTGCCGATACTACCAATATCGCACCATCCATCTGTGCAGCACCTGTAATCATATTCTTGACATAATCCGCATGACCCGGACAGTCTACGTGTGCATAGTGACGAGCCTCTGTTTCATACTCAACATGTGATGTATTAATCGTGATACCTCGTGCTTTTTCTTCCGGTGCATTATCAATTTGATCGTAAGCTCTGGCAGTTCCTCCATATTTCTTTGATAATATCGTCGTTAAAGCTGCTGTCAATGTCGTCTTACCATGGTCAACGTGACCAATGGTGCCAACGTTTACATGCGGTTTACTTCTCTCAAATTTTTCTTTAGCCATCAGCTAATTCCTTCTAAAAATTAATTAAAGAACACTACTATTTAAAATAGTAAACTATGATTTTCTACTTTCAATAATTTGCTGTGCCACATGTTGTGGGGCTTCAGCATAGTGCTTAAATTCCATACTATAAGTAGCACGCCCCTGAGTTAAAGAACGTAATGATGTTGCATAGCCAAACATTTCAGATAACGGAACTTCAGCTCTAATCTTTTTACCACCAATACCATCATCATCCATCCCTTGAACCATACCACGCCGAGTAGACAAATCCCCCATCACATCACCCATATAATCTTCAGGAGTCTCAACTTCCACTGCCATCACTGGCTCCAATAAAACAGCATTTGCTTTACGCATACCATCTTTAAATGCCATAGAACCAGCCAATT